>NZ_JBIDBS010000037.1:0-29482 GCF_043204165.1 Streptomyces sp. NPDC047982
AATCCACACCAAACCGGAAGGCCCTCACCCGTTCAAGATCCCTCAGCCGAGATCTGGCTCACCCGTCCACAACCTCCCGGGACAGAACACCTAGTCGAGCAGGCGAGGGGTGAGCGCCCCGCACGGCACGAGGTCCATCTCTCCCCCGGCCTCCCGCAGATCCGCGAGCACCAGCTCGTCGTACATCAGCAGCCCCGACTGCTGCGGCCAGACGATCGCCCATAGCCAGAGCCCGCGCGCCTCGCCCGCGAAGACCGCGCGGTCCTGGGGGGCGCCCTTGACGTGCCAGAGCGGGGTGGGGCGTCCGGCTGCGAGCATCTTGACGTCGGGCGGGCCGTCGACGTCCAGATACGGGCCGGGGTCCGGTCCCTCGATTCCGGCGTACCGCGCCCCGAGGCCGACGCCGAGCTCCTCGGTGACGAGCAGCAGCTCACCCATGCCGCCGACCGGGCCGGGGCCGGAGCAGGCGACGGCGGTCGCCCGGCCGCCGCTGCGCTCGTCGCCCGCGCTCGCGACACCGGTGTACAGCCAGCCCACCGGCAGTGGCCAGGGCATCCACACCGGCACGCGGGCTCGGCGCACGACCGCTCCCAGTGCCTCGACGCTCGGCGGGACGACCGGCTGCAGCGGGTACACGCCACCGTGCACGGAGCACTGCCAGGTGTCGGCGAAGAGACCGGGCGCCCTGACCCGGCCTCCGCACTTCGGGCAACTGGGTTCGCCCCTCATAGCGACCAACGGTCCTCCAGGACCGGCGCCGCGTCAAGGCGATCAACGTCCGCAGCGGCCTGACCAGGACAAATAGATGCATATCGCACCCATTAGGCCGTCCAACTTGCTCTGTGAGGTCTACAGCGAACCGGCGACCCAGTAGAGAGCGAGCAGCCCCATGCGGGGAGAGGATCCGTTCGACCAGGGAGCAGGCGGCATCCTGCGCCAGCCGAAGGCCGTCCGGTCGCGCGGCGGGGCCTCGCGTCGGCGGGACCGCACATCCGGCGGTACGGGAGGCCACGCGTCCAGCAGTGGGGATGCCTCGCGTCCGGCGACACCGGGGCACCACGCCTCCAGCGTGTGCTACACGTCCAGCGGTACGGAGCCACGCAGCGGATCCCGCAGGTCCGTGCCGTGCGAGAGCCACCGCTCCTGGAGCGCCTGCGCGCCCCGAACTCGCTTCCAGGCGGCCTCGTTGGCCGTCATCGGCAGCAGCGGCAGGAAGCGCACCGGATCCCTCCCCCGCCCCGCCGCGTCCACCCCGGGACCCGGATCGAGATCCAGGTCCTCGACCAGGCCGCCCGACTCGGCGACCAGTACGGAGCTGAACGGCGCCCCGGGCCAGAGCGGTTCACCGACCTCCAGCGAGGCGCCGGGCGCCACGATCACCCCCTCGACCTGCGGGGAGGCGGCCAGCACCGCCAGCGGGCGCAGCACCTTGTCGGTGTCGGCGAGTCCGGCGCGCACGGACAGCAGCAGTTCGGCGCGCGGGCCCTTCACCGGATCCACGAGGGTGGCGGTCGGGTCCGTCATGGGGTGGGCGGACATGCCGAGCGTGGCATAGCGCACCACATCGCCGTCGATGAAGCGGAGCACCTCGATCCGGTCAGTGCCGAGGAACGTCACCGCGGCACGCGCGTCCGGTTCACCGAGGGCCGTCAGTAGCCGGGCCTCGACCAGCGCAAGAATTTCTCCCATCCAGCGAGCATAGGACGCGTATGGAACGGGCAAAGTAAGGGATTGACCCTCGGGCGGCTGATAGTGTTGGCCGCTGGTCGGGGCGTAACGCAGAAGCGTTCCTCTCGGTCCCGACGACACGTCATCCCCTACGGGGGACCGGCTGGAGGAGGTGGGGCTGCCATGGATCGAAGTCGATCGTGCAGTACGACCGCTCTTCCGCCCCACACCCTTCCCCCGGTGATCTGAAGCCTTCCCGGTCGGGGTCCAAGGCATCGCGTACGACGGAAGAGCCCCCTTTTCTGCCTGTCCGTAGCGACCGCCGTCCTCGTGTCGCCCCGGTGCCGCCCGCTTTGCGGACGTGAGCCCACGTCCTCGTTCCGGGCTGTTCCACGCGCCCGACGACGGCCCTCCGTGAAGGAGTCAGCCATGTCGATGATCCGCGACCTGCGTGCCGCCGTGCGCCCGTCCCTGCGCAGGAACAGCACCATTCACCACCTCTACGACGCCACTCGTGACCCGTCCGTCTCCAGCGCGGTCGTGGACTGCGCGGTCTACCGCGACGGCCGGAGGGTGGAGAGCGGCGTCTGCCGCACCCCGCACGAGGCGATGCTCCAGGTGCGGGAGGCGGGCGGCTTCGCCTGGATCGGCCTGCACGAGCCGACCGAGGAGGAATTCGCCGGGATCGCCCGGGAGTTCGGCCTCCACCCGCTGGCCGTCGAGGACGCGGTCCACGCCCACCAGCGGCCCAAGCTGGAGCGGTACGACGACACGCTGTTCACCGTCTTCAAGACCATCCACTACGTCGAGCACGCCGAACTCACCGCGACCAGCGAGGTCGTGGAGACCGGCGAGGTGATGTGCTTCACCGGCCGGGACTTCGTCATCACCGTGCGGCACGGCGGTCACGGCTCGCTGCGCGCGCTGCGGCACCGGCTCCAGGACGACCCCGAACTGCTGGCCAAGGGCCCCTCCGCGGTCCTGCACTCCATCGCGGACCACGTCGTCGACGGTTACATCGCGGTGGCGGGCGCCGTGCAGGAGGACATCGACGAGGTGGAGACCGAGGTCTTCTCCACCCCCACGAAGGGCAGTCCGCGCGGCTCGGACGCCGGCCGGATCTACCAGCTGAAGCGTGAGGTCATGGAGTTCAAGCGGGCCGTCTCGCCGCTGCTGCGGCCGATGCAACTGCTGAGCGAACGGCCGATGCGGCTCATCGACCCCGACATCCAGAAGTACTTCCGCGATGTCGCCGACCATCTGGCACGGGTGCACGAGGAGGTCATCGGCTTCGACGAGCTGCTGAACTCGATCCTCCAGGCCAGCCTCGCGCAGGCGACCGTCGCGCAGAACGAGGACATGCGCAAGATCACGTCCTGGGCGGCCATCGTCGCCGTACCGACGATGATCTGCGGTGTCTACGGCATGAACTTCGAGCACATGCCCGAGCTGGGCTGGAAGTACGGCTATCCGATGGTGCTGGGCGTCATCGGGGTGGTCTGCTTCTCGATCCACCGCACGCTCAAGCGCAACGGCTGGCTCTGAACCGCCTCCCCCGGGGGCCCGTCCGCGGTTGCCCATAGAGTTCAGGGTATGAATGCTGCTGCCGCTGACGCGCCGTTGGACCGGGCCCTGGTCGAGGAGGCCACCAAGAAGTCCGGTCTCATCTGGGTGCGGGGCACCGGCCCCGCCCGGGCCCTGTGGCACGTGTGGCACGAGGGGGCGGCGTATCTGGTGGGCGACGGCCCCGGCGAACAGCCGTTCCCGGCCGGTCTCACCGACGGGTCCACCGCCGAGGTGACCGTGCGCAGCAAGGACAAGGGCGGTCGGCTGGTCGTCTGGACGGCCGCCGTGTCGGAGACGGCGCCGCACTCCGAGGAGTGGGAGACAGCCGTCGGCGAGCTCAGGAACAAGCGGCTCAACGCGCCGGACGCCGAGCGGATCTGGGAGCGGTGGGCGCGTGAGTGCCGGGTGCTGCGCCTGGTCCCCGGCGAGGTCCGTACCCGGATGCCGGACGGTTCGCTGGCCGCGGCGCCGCTGCCGACGCCCGCGACCACCCGGCGGCCGGTTCCGGCCGGGCTGCCGCGGCTGCTGAAGCGCGGGCGCAAGGGCTGACCCGGGGCCCGGGAGCGTACCGACTGCGCAACGACCGTGTGCCCCGTACCGGCTGCGCGACGGACTTGCCCGTACCGGCTGCGCGACGGACACGGCCCCGGGTGGGCTCGGCAGGCGCCGCCGGCCGCCCTGGTCGTCCCGTGCCGGGTGCTGCGCACCGCACGCACCGGGCCCGGGCTCAGGGCGAGGTCCTGGGCAACTGCTGCCCGTAGTCGACCGTCTCCTGCTTCCCCGGCGCCTCCAGCGGGAATTCCCGGCCCCATTCCGACAGCGTCACGGTCCCGCCCCCGCCGCCGCGTGCGAACCGCAGCGGGTACGGCGTGCCCTCCAGGGCGACGTCGAGTGTGCCGCCCTCGCCCTTTCCGCCCATGATCTGGATGGTGCGGGCCGCTCCGACCTTCGTCCGCTCGCCCTTGTTGAGCGTGCCGTGCAGGTTGAGCACTCCGTCGAGCAGCGTCTTCTTGTCCGTGAAACCGCGCAACTGCTTGTACGTGGGATCGTCCTTTGGCACCTTGACGTACTTGTTCTGGAGCTTGTCGGCGGCGTCCTCGCCCGCCGCGGTGTCCGCCCCGGGCTTCTCCTCATGGCTCCAGAACGCGGCGTCCGCCTTGAGGTACAGCTCGTCACCGATCCGCAGCAGCTCGAAGGTGGTGTCCTTCAGGGCGACGGAACCTGCGCCGCCATCGCCCCTGAGCCGCATGTCCAGCTTGTACGTGCCGTCCTTGCCGACCAGCGTCCCCGCGAGGTGCACCGCGTCGGCGGTGTCGGCGGCGGTCCGCGCCTTCTTCTCGATCCGCTCGGCGGAGAGCTTGCCGACGCCGTTGGTCCCCTTGTCCGGGTCCTCGCCCGCACATGCCGTGAGGGCTGCGGACAGCCCCGCGCAGAGCACGACGGCGAGGGCGGTCCGGCGTCGGGCCCGGGCGGGCGGCACCACGGAAACGGTCACTGGACGCACTGCCTCTCAATCTGCGTGGCGGTTCACCTGTCCGGCGGTTCACCCGCGTGGCGGGGTGGCAGACCGCAGCGTACCCGTGCCGATCACACCGCCCGGCACAGAGGCGTACGGAGCGCTCCGCCGGGGCGACACGGGACGGTACGGGCTAGCCTGATCCCGTCATAACGGATGATTGACGGCCAAACAGGCCGGACGACGAAGTCGTACACGGAAGAGACCGCGGAGCCGTAACGCGGCGGAGTCGTGCCCGGTCGGAATCGTTCACGGCCGGAGTCGTCCACGGAGGAGACGGAAGAAGGAGACGCACCATGGCGGCAGGCGCCCCCAGGGTCTTCGTCTCGCATCTCGCCGGCGTCCCGGTCTTCGATCCCAACGGTGACCAGGTGGGCCGGGTCCGCGACCTGGTCGCGATGCTCCGCGTCGGCGGACGGCCGCCCCGGCTGCTCGGTCTCGTCGTCGAGATGCTGACCAGGCGCCGGATCTTCCTTCCGATCACCCGTGTCACGGGGATCGAGTCCGGTCAGGTCATCACCACCGGCGTGGTCAACATGCGCCGCTTCGAGCAGCGCCCGACCGAGCGTCTGGTGCTCGGGGAGTTCCTGGACCGGCGCGTCCGGCTCGTGGAGACCGGCGAGGAGGTCACCATCCTCGACGTCGCCATCCAGCAGTTGCCGGCCCGTCGCGACTGGGAGATCGACAAGTACTTCGTGCGCAGGGGCCGGGGCGGAGCGCTGCGGCGCAAGGGCGAGACGCTGACGGTCGAGTGGTCGGCGGTCAGCGGGTTCTCGCTGGAGGAGGAGGGGCAGGGGGCCGAGTCCCTGGTCGCCACGTTCGAGCGGCTGCGCCCGACCGACGTGGCCAACGCGCTGCACCACCTGTCGCCGAAAAGGCGGTCGGAGGTCGCCGCCGCACTCGACGACGAGCGGCTCGCCGATGTCCTGGAGGAGCTGCCCGGGGACGACCAGGTGGAGATCATCGGCAAGCTCCAGGAGGAACGCGCGGCCGACGTCCTGGAGGCCATGGACCCGGACGACGCGGCCGACCTGCTGTCCGAACTGCCCGAGGAGGACAAGGAGCGGCTGCTCACGCTGATGCGCCCGGGCGACGCGGCGGACGTGCGGCGCCTGATGTCGTACGAGGAGCGAACGGCGGGCGGCCTGATGACGACCGAGCCGATCATCCTGCGGCCGGACGCGACGGTCGCCGACGCGCTCGCCCGGGTCCGGCAGGCGGACCTGTCCCCGGCGCTCGCCGCGCAGGTGTACGTGTGCCGGTCCCCGGACGAGACCCCGACCGGCAAGTACCTGGGCACCATCCACTTCCAGCGGCTGCTGCGGGACCCGCCGTACGCCCTGGTCGGTTCGATCGTCGACAGCGACCTCGTCCCGTTGACACCGGACACCCCGCTGCCGGCCGTGACCAGCTATCTGGCCGCGTACAACCTGGTCTCGGCGCCGGTCGTGGACGAGAGCGGTTCGCTGCTCGGCGCGGTGACCGTCGACGACGTGCTCGACCACCTACTGCCCGAGGACTGGCGGGAGACCGACTTCCGCGGCGAGGGGGAGACCGCCCATGGCCGGTGAGGACCGCGCGAAGGCCGCGACGACCGGTGCCTCGGGCATCGTGCGCCCTCCCCGCTACCGGCTGGACCAGCCGAAGGCCCCGCGGCCGAGGCTGCTGCCCGCGTACGACCCCGAGGCGTTCGGCCGACTCTCCGAACGGATCGCCCGGTTCCTGGGCACGTGGCGCTTCATCTCCTGGATGACGCTGTTCATCATCGTCTGGGTGGTGTGGAACGTCTTCGCTCCCGCGCCCTGGCGGTTCGACCCGTTTCCGTTCATCTTCCTGACGCTCATGCTGTCGCTCCAGGCGTCGTACGCGGCGCCGCTGATCCTGCTCGCGCAGAACCGGCAGGCCGACCGCGACCGGGTGACCTACGAGCAGGACCGCAAGCAGAACGAGCGCTCCATCGCGGACACCGAGTTCCTCACCCGGGAGATCGCGGCCCTGCGGATGGGGCTGGGCGAGGTCGCCACCCGTGACTGGATCCGCTCCGAACTGGCGGACCTCGTGAGGGAGCTGGACGACCGGCGCGCCCTGTGGCGGGCCGAGGGCGAGGAAGGCCGCTGAGGGAGCTAATCGCGCGTAACGTCACCCGCCACCACCCTCAACGAGCGCTGCGCGCACCCGCCCTCCCGTCACCCGCCACCACCCTCAACGAGCGCTGCGCGCACCCGCCCTCCCGTCACCCGCCACCACCCTCAACGAGCGCTGCGCGCACCCGTACTATCGAGGTATGGCTACGGAAGACGCGGTGCGCGAGGCACTGGCGACGGTGAACGACCCGGAGATCCACCGCCCGATCACCGAACTCGGCATGGTGAAATCGGTCGAGGTCGGCGCTGACGGTGCGGTCGCTGTCACGGTCTATCTCACGGTCTCGGGCTGCCCGATGCGCGAGACGATCACCAAGAGCGTGACCGACGCGGTCGCCCGCGTGGAGGGCGTCTCGCGGGTCGACGTCACGCTCGACGTGATGAGCGACGAGCAGCGCAAGGAGCTGGCGGCCTCGCTCCGCGGCGGCACGGCGGAGCGCGAGGTGCCGTTCGCCAAGCCGGGCTCGCTGACCCGGGTCTACGCGGTCGCGTCCGGAAAGGGCGGCGTCGGCAAGTCGTCGGTCACGGTGAATCTGGCGGCGGCGATGGCGGCCGACGGCCTCAAGGTCGGTGTCGTGGACGCCGACATCTACGGCCACAGCGTGCCCCGGATGCTCGGCGCCGACGGGAAGCCGACCCAGGTCGAGAACATGATCATGCCGCCCGCGGCGCACGGCGTGAAGGTCATCTCCATCGGCATGTTCACCCCGGGCAACGCGCCGGTGGTGTGGCGCGGGCCGATGCTGCACCGCGCGCTCCAGCAGTTCCTCGCCGACGTGTACTGGGGCGACCTGGACGTCCTGCTGCTCGACCTGCCGCCGGGGACGGGCGACATCGCGATCTCGGTCGCGCAGCTCGTGCCGAACGCCGAGATCCTCGTCGTCACGACGCCGCAGCAGGCGGCGGCCGAGGTCGCCGAGCGGGCCGGGTCGATCGCCGTGCAGACGCATCAGAAAATCGCCGGTGTCGTCGAGAACATGTCGGGCATGCCGTGCCCGCACTGCGGCGAGATGGTCGACGTGTTCGGCACGGGCGGCGGCGCCAGGGTCGCGGAGGGCCTGACCCGGACGGTCGGCGCGGAGGTGCCGGTGCTCGGCGCCATCCCGATCGACGTACGGCTGCGCGAGGGCGGCGACGAGGGCAGGCCGGTCGTCCTGTCCGACCCCGACTCCCCCGCGGGCAAGGCGTTGCGCACCATCGCGGACAAGCTCGGCAACCGCCGTCGCGGTCTCTCCGGCATGTCGCTGGGCATCACCCCGCGCAACAAGTTCTGAGCACCATCACGCCGTATGCCCGCTGTACGTGTGCCCGGGCACGCGCGCAGCGGGCATACGGCATCCGCTACGCGTAGGCCGCGATGTCCTCGACGACCGAGAAGCCCAGTCCGTACGCGCTCATCCCGCGCCCGTACGCGCCGATGTGCACCTCACCCGGCGCCGACCCGGCCAGCACCCAGCCGAACTCGGACTCGCGGTAGTGGAACGGCACGGGGACGCCGTCCACCGGCAGGGACAGCGTCGACCACACAGGCCCGTCCAGGTCGTCGGCGAGTTCGAACGCCGTCTCCGTCTGCTGGCTCAGCCAGTCGTCACGCAGCGCGTGGTCCAGATGGGCGGGCCAGGTGCAGGCGAGCAGCCCGAATCCGGCCAGCCAGGCGGCGGAGGAGACCGTCGTCGCGTCCAGCAGTCCGGTGCCGTCGCCGCTGCGCCGCTCCGGGCCCCCGGCCACCGTCACGACGACCGCGAACCGCTGCCGCTCGCCGCCCGGGTCGGTGCGTACCGACGGCTCGTCGCCGTGGCCGATGGAACCGTGCCGCACCGGGCCGTCCGCCGCGGCGCCGATCTGCATCAGCCGTCGCGGTCCGGTGAAGGCGCCGTCCAGTTCGTACCAGGGAAACGGAGCGGCCAGGAAACCATCGACCACGCGCCGGGCAGCCGACGTCCCCTCGGCGGTGACTGTGCCCGGCGCGTCCTCCGCGCCCACCCGACTGGTCGTCTCCATCTGCCCGGCCGCCTCCTCGATCCATGGGGGTCCGGAGCGGCCCGCCCCCCGCGGGCCTCCTCACAACCGGACAGATGGAGAATAGCCATACCGTCCGGGCGACCCGGGATTGACCACCGTCAGGTGGCGTCGGCGTCGAACGGCGGGTGATCGTCCTTCGCGGACTGCGGACGCTTCTTGAGCAGGTCCGGAGTGCCGACGGCGCCGCCCGTCGAACGGCTCGGCGCGCCGCTCCGGGAGTCGGCGGATTCCGCGGCCGCGGACTCCCGGCCGTTCACCGCGTCGGTGACCTCGGACAAGTCCTTGCGCAGGTCGAAGCTTTCGCGGATCTCGTTCAGCCCGAGTTCGTCACCGCCCGCCGCGAGCTGCTTGCGAACGAACGTCTTGGGATTGAGGTCCTCGAACTCGAAGTCCTTGAACTCCGGCCCCAGCTCCGAGCGGATGTCGTGCTTGGCGTTCTCCGAGAACTCACGGACCTTGCGGACGAAGCGCGAGGCGTCCTGGATGACCTTGGGGAGCTTGTCCGGACCGAAGATCAGCATGCCCAGGATCGCGAGCGTCAGCACCTCCATGACGCCTATGTCATTGAACACCTTGTTGCCCCTCGTGTTCTCCGCGACCAGGGTGGTTGCGGTCCGGACCCGCTCCACGGTACCCGCCGGAACTGCCCGCGCGGTAGCGCCCCACGGCCGTCAGCCGCCGGTTGCCGACCCGAGCGTCACAGAGATGGACAGCTTTTTACCACCGCGGGTCAGTCCGAGGTCCAGACGGTCGCCGGGCCGGTGCGCCCGGATCTTCACGATCAGTTCCTCGCCGCTGTGCACCCGTCGGCCGTCGACCTCGGTGATGACGTCCCCCGGCCTGATCCCGGCCTTCGCCCCGGGCCCGCCGGGCGTCACCGCGGGCTTTCCCTCCGCGCCCTCGGCACCGACCTTGGCGCCGTCGCCCGTGTACTTCATGTCGAGCGTGACACCGATCACGGGGTGCGTGGCCCTGCCGGTGTTGATCAGTTCCTCGGCGACACGCTTGCCCTGGTTGATCGGTATGGCGAAGCCGAGACCGATGGACCCCGACTGTCCGCCGTCGGTGCCGGAGCCGCCGTCGGCGGCGCGGATGGCGCTGTTGATGCCTATGACGTGGGCGTCGCCGTCGACGAGCGGTCCGCCGGAGTTGCCGGGATTGATCGGGGCGTCGGTCTGCAGCGCGTCGACGTAGCTGATGTCGCTGCCGTCGCCCTTCTCGCCGCCCGCGGTGATCGGGCGGTCCTTGGCGCTGATGATGCCCGAGGTCACCGTGTTGGACAGCTCGAAGGGGGCGCCGATGGCCACCACGGGGTCACCGACCCGCACGTTGTCGGAGTTGCCCAGCGGCAGCGGCTTGAGGCCGGACACACCGGTGACCTTGACCACCGCGAGGTCGTAGCCGCTGTCCTTGCCGACCACCTCGGCGCGCGCGGTCTCGCCGCCGCTGAACGTCACGGTGATCCGGCCGGCGGAACCGGCGGGGGCCACGACGTGGTTGTTGGTGAGGATGTGGCCCGACTTGTCGAGCACGAAACCGGTGCCGGTACCGGCCTCGCTGGTACCGCTGGCGTGGAGCGTGACCACGCTGGGCAGGGCGCTGGCTGCGATGCCCGCGACGCTGTCGGGGGCCCGGCCGCCGTCGCTCCGGCCGGCCTGCGGGAGCTCGACGCGGGTGAGGCCGCCGTTGCGCTCGACGTAGGCGCCGACCCCGCCGCCGATCCCGCCCGCCACCAGGGCGAGGAGCAGCGCGCCGACGAGGACCGAACCCCGCCGGTTCTTCCTGCTCCCGCCGTCGGCGCCGAGCGGCGGGCCGGGGTGGGACAGCGGTTCGCGTGGGGCGCCCCAGGGGTCGTACTGGAGCCACTGCGTCGACTGGACCGGCGGTGTCGACTGGGCCGCCGGTGTCGGCTGCGCCGGGTGGGCGCCGGGCTGCGGCAGCGGCTGCGGAGACCCTGCCGGGGGTGGGAATCCGGGCTCCGGCGCGGTACGGATGCCCGCGCCGTTCGTCCCCGCGTAGGGCGGGGGCACGGGGGTGCCGTGCGCCGGGGTCGGGACCGGCCGCTGCACGGGGGGCGCGGGGGCCCAGGGGCCAGGTTCCCCGTATGGCGGGGTGCTGTACTCGTCGGGCTCGTGCAGCGGTCGCGTCGGCCGCGCCGCCGGTACGAGCGCCGCGGGCCCGGGCGCGGGCGCCGGGCAGGCGGTCCCGGGCACGGAGGACGACGCCGCGGCCCCGGCCGTGTGGGACGGAGAGGCTGAGTCGGCCGGGGGCGCCGGGGGCGCGGTCTCGGGCGCGTCGGCGGGCAACGCGGCGTCCTCGGGGAAGAACGGCTCGTCCGGCCCTGTGCGGGGGGTATGTCCCGGCGCGGGCCGACTCCACCACTTCGCCTTCGGCCCGGTGGACTTCGCGTCTTCCATCTTCTCCCCGCAACTGCCGCGACCGGCCTGCGCGCCCCGGGCGGGGCGCCTCTCCCGGAACTCCACCCGGAATTCAACCAGGTTTGCGACTGTCTGCGCAGACCTCGTTCAGCGCCGGGTGGGGTTCACCGCCGGGAGGAGAGCGGCGTGCCCTGCTCCGTGGGAGTCGGGAGGGCCGTGGCCGGAGAGGGCGTCCAGGACGGCACCGGTGACGTAGGTGGCAACGTCGAGGCGGGCCGTCCCAGCACCTGGGCGAACAACGGGGTGGTGCCGGTCGGACGTATCAGCGGCGGCGCCGACACATGGGGCAGGACCTGGACATCGAGCGTGTTGAGCAGGAGATCCGGGCCCCCGGAGAGGTCCGGGAGGCCGGTGGTGGACGCGGAGAGCACGGGGGCGGCGTAGGGCACGGCCGGGGCGGTCGGCGGGTCGGTGGGGGTGCCCGCGCGGTCGTACGCCTCCGTCGTGGCGGGGGCGCTCTGGCCGCTTCCGCCGCGACGGCCCGTCGAGCTGTCGCTCTCGCCGCTTCCGCCACGACGGCCCGCCGAGCTGCCGCTCTCGCCGCGGGGGGTGTCGAGCGGGGTCACGGCGTTCCCGGCGCCGGCCGCCCTGACCGGGGCGCCGGGACCGGCCCCGGTCTGGAGGGCGCCGCCCAGCGCGATGGCCGCCAGCGACACCGCACCGGCGGCGGCGAAGGCGAACCTCCGGCCGCGCGACGCCGCCCGGTCCGTCTCGCGGCCGACCTCGTGGATCCGGAAGCCTGTGCGGGCGGATGCCCCGGGCAGCCGGAAGGCCCCTCGCGCGGAGCCGCCGGGCAGCCGGAAATCGGCGCTGGAGGATCCGCGCGGGAGGACGGCGGTGGAGCCGGGCCGGTCCGGGAGGTAGCCGAAATCGCCCAGCCCCGGGTTCCGCTCGGCGTCCGTACGGCTGCCGGGCCGGCGGACCATGGGCAGGAACACGTCGGTGAACCGCCCGGAGTCGCCGAACGGTCCTCCGCGACCGTCGTCGTCACCCCACGGGCCCCCGGGAAGGCCCTGCAGCCGAGCAAGGAGCCCCTCGGACGGCGACGGCGGGGCCGACTGCGCGAAGACGCTCTTCAAGCGGCGCTGAGCCGCGGCCTCGGCCTTGCACTTGGCGCAGGTCGCGAGGTGGGCCAGCACCCGCTCGCGGACGTCGTGTTTCAGCTCGCCGTCGACAAGCGCGGCGAGCCGGTCCCCCAGGTGCTGTTCCGCGGGGGTCGGACCCGTTCCGCTCACGCCGTTCCGCCCTCCCCTGCCAGGATGGCGCTCGCCAGCGAGGGCCGCTTGACGCGCCGGGCCCCGGGCGAACGGTGCTGCAACGCCTTGCGCAGGTGCGAGCGTCCGCGGTGGATGCGGCTGCGCACGGTGCCGAGCTTCACACCCAGCGTCGCGGCGATCTCCTCGTACGAAAGACCCTCGATGTCACAGAGCACGACGGCGGCGCGGAACTCGGGCGCGAGGGTGTCCAGCGCCTGCTGCACGTCCGCGTCGAAGTGGGCGTCGTTGAAGACCTGCTGCGGGGACGGCTCACGGCTCGGCAGCCGCTCGGCGGCGTCGTCGCCGAGGGAGTCGAAACGAATCCGCTGCTTGCGGCGGACCATGTCCAGGAACAGGTTGGTCGTAATGCGGTGCAGCCAGCCCTCGAACGTGCCCGGCGTGTAGGTCGACAGCGACCGGAACACGCGGACGAAGACCTCCTGCGTGAGGTCCTCCGCGTCGTGCTGGTTGCCCGTCAGACGGTAGGCGAGGCGGTAGACCCGGCCGCTGTGCGTGCTGACGATCTCTTCCCAAGAGGGCGGTGTCCACGCCTGGGAGTCCGCATCTGAGGCGAAGGTCGCGGTCGGCGCGAAGTCGGCGGAAGAACGGTCAGCGATGTCGGTCACGGATTTCGGCTCACCAGCCGACCTGAGAAAGCGCCTGAGCACTCCTCCCCGATCCGCAGGCGCAGCCGCACCTCCCCTATCGGCTCTGGTGGTGTCCAGCGGAGTCCCTACCATAACCACCTCGCCCGTTAGCTCCGGATAAGCCTTTTTTCCTGCTGGGGCCGGGAATCTCCCCGGAACAGCTGCCCGTCGCCCCGGCCCGGTCCTACGGGCCGTTTTCCACGGGCTCTCCCCGCGCCGTACAACGTCCGGTCCCATCTGCGGGTTCCCGGGCACAGCCGATACAGTCACCGTTGCGCCAACTACGGGGACAGGAGAGGGTCATTACCGCCAACCGGCAGACGAGCTGGGCGTTCGCCGACGCCTTTGTCGCCGAGGACGATGCGATGCTCTGGGCCCGGGACCGGGCCCGGGAGTCAGGGCTTCGCCCGGTGTCACCAGGTACCGGCGCCGCGCTGCGCTTGCTCGCTGCCACGACGGACGCCAAGGCCGTGGCCGAAATCGGCACCGGGACCGGCGTGTCCGGACTCTATCTGTTGTACGGGATGCGGCCCGACGGGGTGCTCACCACCGTCGACCCGGAGCCCGAGCGCCAGCAGTTCGCCCGCGAGGCGTTCCGCGCGGCGGGCTTCGCCGCCAATCGGGCCCGTTTCATTCCCGGGCGCGCCCTGGACGTGCTGCCGCGGCTCGCGGACGGCGGATACGACCTGGTGTTCTGCGACGGGGACCGGCTGGAATGCCTGGACTATCTCGCCGAATCGTTGCGCCTGCTGCGCCCCGGTGGTCTGGTCTGCTTCGAGGGCGTCTTCGCCGACGGCCGCACGGTCGACGCGGCGGCGCAGCCCGCGGAGGTGCTGCGGCTGCGGGAACTGCTGCGGGCTGTGCGGGAAAGCCAGGAGCTGATGGGGACGTTGCTGCCGGTGGGCAACGGACTGCTCTGCGCGGTGCGGCGGGGCTGACGCGGCGTACGCGAGGAACGCGACCAGGGCGTGTTTCGAAAGTGGCGTCGTCCGCCCGAAGGGCGGGGCCCGCGGCGTCCGGTGGGGTGCATCGCAAGGCGGAGGGTCGTCCTCGTACGGGGCGTACGTGGACGGTGCCGACAACGTGGCGAGGCGCCGTGCCAGGCGTCGCGGGCCAGACGGGACTTTCGAAAGAACACGCCCTGGGCGCGGAGGGAGCGGACGGTCGCGGGCGGCTGCCGACGGCATGGGCGCGGGCAGGCGGCGCGGCGCGGCGAACGACAGAAGGACCGGTCACGAAGCGTCATTGCCCCGGCACGAACATCCGTGCCGGGGCAATGACGAAATATGGCGCCTCTGCTTCAGCCGACGACCTTCTTGAGCGCGTCACCGAGCGCATCGGCCTCGTCCGGCGTCAGCTCCACGACAAGCCGACCACCGCCTTCGAGCGGAACGCGCATGACGATGCCCCGCCCCTCCTTGGTCACCTCGAGCGGGCCGTCGCCCGTCCGCGGCTTCATGGCCGCCATGCTCGTTCCCCTTCCTGAAACCAGCTCGTCGCAACCGGCGGCCCCATGACAGGCGCTGTGTCACCGGCATCGAACACATTGCTTCCCGGCCATTATCCCGCATCACAGACCCCAATGACCAACATCGGTAGGCATCGCTTGCGCAACGCGCGCGCCCAAAACCACCCAATTCGGCGATCGGCCTGCGATACTCCGCCTTCTTCGCCCCCTCACCGGAAAACATTTGAGCACGATTGTTAGACGCAGGTCACATGTTCGCTCGTGCCCGGGTCGGCCATGCTTGCCCGGACAACACATCGTCCGAGGCGCAGAAGGAGACAGCGACATGGCCGACGAGACGGCGAACAGCCTGCTCTACGAGGTGAGCGACGGGCTCGCGACGATCACGATCAACCGTCCCGACGCGATGAACGCGCTGGACACCGCGGTCAAGGCGGCGCTGCGCGACGCGTTGCGGTCGGCGGCGGCCGACACCTCCGTGCGGGCCGTGCTGCTCACCGCGACGGGGCGCGCCTTCTGCGTGGGCCAGGATCTGAAGGAGCACGTCGGAAAGCTCGCAGAGGCCCGTGAGTCGGGCAGCGGCAATGCGCTGAGCACCGTGCGGGAGCACTACAACCCGATCGTGCGGGCCATCACCGAAATGCCCAAGCCGGTCGTGGCCGGGGTGAACGGTGTCGCGGCCGGGGCCGGCTTCGGGTTCGCGCTCGCCTGCGACTACCGGGTGGCCGCGGACACCGCCTCCTTCAACACGTCCTTCGCCGGGGTCGCGCTCACCGCCGACTCGGGCGTCTCCTGGACGCTGCCCCGGCTGATCGGGCAGAGCCGCGCCGCCGACCTGCTGTTCTTCCCGCGTTCGGTCTCCGCGCGCGAAGCCCATGAGCTGGGCATCGTGAACAAGCTGGTGGCCGCCGCGGACCTGGCGGCCGAGGCGGTCGCGGTGGCCCGTGCCCTGGCCGACGGTCCGACGGTGGCGTACGCCTCGCTCAAGGAGTCCCTGGCCTACGGCGCCGCCCACGGTCTGAGCGAGGCGCTGGAGAAGGAGGACGAGCTCCAGACGAAGGCGGGCGTGTCCGAGGACCACACGATCGCGGTGCAGGCTTTCCTGAACAAGGAGAGGCCGAAGTACCGGGGCCGGTGACCGGCTGAGGGAGCCCCGTCCGTGCGGACAGGCGCGCGCACGGACGGGCGACCGCCTCGCGGTGGCGTCGGCGCACGGCCGAAGGCCGCCGCGCGGCGACGGTGTACGGCCGGGGCCCGCGCGGAAAGGCGTACGGCCCCGGTCAGGACGCGGAGCCGGGCTCCCCGCCGCGCGCCACGCAGTCGGCCAAGTGGTCGTCGACCAGGCCGCACGCCTGCATCAGGGCGTAGGCCGTCGTCGGCCCGACAAAACGCAGGCCGCGCTTCTTGAGGCCCTTGGCGAGCGCCGTGGACTCGGGGGTGACCGCGGGCACGTCCTGGACGGTACGCGGGACCGGGCGGCCGGCCGGGTCGGGGGCGTGGGACCAGATCAGCTCGTCCAGTTCGCCCGGGCTCCAGCCCGCCAGCACCCTGGCGTTGGCGAGGGTCGCGTCAATCTTCGCCCGGTTGCGGATGATCCCGGCGTCGGCGAGGAGACGGTCCTTGTCCGCGTCGGTGAACTCCGCCACGGCGGGGATCTTGAACCCGGCGAAGGCGGAGCGGAAGCCCTCCCGGCGGCGCAGGATCGTCAGCCAGGACAGGCCCGACTGGAACGCCTCCAGGCAGAGCCGTTCGAAAAGGGCGTCGTCGCCGTGGACGGGACGGCCCCATTCGGTGTCGTGGTACGCGAGGTAGTCCTCGGTGGAGAGCCCCCAAGGGCAGCGCGGGCCGCCGTCCGGTGCCGTCATCGTGCCGCCGCTCATCGTCGGGGCTCCTCTCCGGGTCGTTCCGCACTCCGTGGATCGCGTCCTCGGGGGTCGCCCTGCTGGGCGTCGTGCTGCTGCGGATCGTGCTTCCGCAGGTCGCTCTGCTGGGCGTCGTGCTGCTGCGGATCGTGCTTCCGAGGGTCGTGCCAGGGGTCCTGTCCCGTGTCACTCGCGGAGCCGGTGTCCTGCGGCAAGGCGTCCCACGGCGACTCCGAGCGCTCCTCGGGCCGCTCCCGGGCCTCTCGCGCCCCGTCCTTCGCCGCTTCCGGCGCCGGGTGCGGACCGTCCTCCGGCCGCTCGACGAGACCGGGGCCGTCGGCACCGGCCGTCCGGGCGTCGGCCAGCGCCGCCTCCAACTCCGCGATCCGCGCGTCCCGCTCGGCGAGTTCGGCACCGAGCCGGTCGAGCGCCTCGTCGACGTCCGTCATGCGGTAGCCCCGCACGGCCACCGGCAGTCGCAGCGCCTCGACATCCGCGCGGCCGACCGGCCGCGTCGCGGGCAGCGGGTCCGTAAGTTGCTCGGGGGCCGTGTCCTGAAGGACGGCGCCCTTTCCTCCGCCGACCACCGCGAGGGTCACCGCGGCCACGACCACCACCATCGTCAGCAGCAAGAACCAGAACACGCGCATCTCCCCGGGAGCGGAAACCTGTCCGCGTCCGATCGTGCCACGCGCCACTGACAACCGGTGCCGCTCCCGGTCCCGGTGACCACCCCCTGCCCGCTCCGCGACCGCCGAACCCGTGGCTCCCCGGGACGACGGATTCCGCGGTTCCTCGTCCGAACCCTTCCGCGTCGGACGAGGAACCGGTGCCGTCACGGGGCAACATCCGCCTGGGAGGATGCGCGGGCCATCGGCCGACGCCGCGAGCAAGGGGGTCTCCCCCTGCTCGAACTGCTCGAACGAACTCGAACGAAGCTGAGAGCCCGGGGAAGTGCAGGGTGGCGCGACGGGCGGACGTCGCCGGGAGTGGCACCGGGGAGTGCCGTCGAAGTAGCGTCGTCCGCCCGGAGGGCGGGCCGGGCGGCGCCCGGCAGCGGGACCTTGACGACACGGCCCGGGGTCGCAGACGACCACGGGTGATCTACCAGAGGAGAAACGCGGTATGCGAAGCGGTGCGCTCAGGCTGGGACGGCGCGAGTTCGACGCGCACGAGCCGGTGATCATGGCGATCGTGAACCGTACTCCGGACTCCTTCTACGACCAGGGCGCCACGTTCCTGGACGAGCCCGCGCTGGCCCGGGTCGAGCAGGCGATCGCGGACGGGGCGGCGATCATCGACATCGGCGGGGTGAAGGCCGGTCCCGGCGAAGAGGTGACCGCCGAGGAGGAGGCCCGTCGCACGGTCGGGTTCGTCGCGGAGGTACGACGCCGCCACCCGGACGTGGTGATCAGCGTCGACACCTGGCGCCACGACGTCGGGGAGGCGGTCTGCGAGGCCGGCGCGGACGTCCTGAACGACGCGTGGGGCGGCGTCGACCCGAAGCTCGCGGAGGTCGCCGCGCGGTACGGCGCCGGTCTGGTGTGCACGCACGCGGGCGGCGCCGAACCACGGACCAGGCCGCACCGGGTCGCGTACGAGGACGTGATGGCGGACGTCCTGCGGGTGACGGTGGGGCTGGCCGAGCGGGCGGTCGGGCTGGGCGTGCGGCAGGACGGGATCATGATCGACCCCGGTCACGACTTCGGGAAGAACACCCGGCACTCGCTGGAGGCGACGCGCAGGCTCGACGAGATGGCGCAGACCGGGTGGCCGGTCCTGGTCTCGCTGTCCAACAAGGACTTCGTGGGCGAGACGCTCGACCGGCCGGTCAAGGAGCGGGTGATCGGGACGCTCGCGACGACGGCCGTCTCGGCGTGGCTGGGGGCGCGGGTGTACCGGGTGCACGAGGTGGCGGAGACGCGTCAGGTGCTGGACATGGTCGCGTCGATCGCGGGGCACCGGGAGCCCGCGGTGGCGCGGCGCGGACTGGCCTGACGGTCCGGCTCCCGTGCGCGGAGGCCACCAGAAGTGCGCTCCCGCGCCCGGAGGCCACCACGCGCCCTCCCGTGCGCGGGGGCCACCGAGTGCACTCCCATGCCCGGAAGCCACCAAGTACGCTCCCGTGCGCGGAGGCCACCGAGGTGCGACCGGCCCGGCGGCCGCCGGGCACGGGCACCCCACCGGCGCGGGCATGCCGTGCCGGTACGCCCTACCGGCCGACCTCCTTGGTCACCAGGTCGACGGCCTCGTCCACGTCGTCCGTGACGTGGAACAGCAGCAGATCCCGGTCGGACGCCTTGCCCTGCGCCACCACCGTGTCCCGCAGCCAGTCCACGAGCCCGCTCCAGTACGCAGTGCCGAACAGCACGATCGGGAAACGGGTGACCTTCCCGGTCTGGACGAGGGTGAGCGCCTCGAAGAGTTCGTCGAGGGTGCCGAGGCCGCCGGGCAGGACGACGAAGCCCTGCGCGTACTTCACGAACATCGTCTTGCGGACGAAGAAGTAGCGGAAGTTGACGCCGATGTCGACGTGCGGGTTGAGACCGGACTCGAAGGGCAGCTCGATGCCGAGCCCCACGGAGATGCCCCTGGCCTCCCGCGCCCCCTTGTTCGCCGCCTCCATGGCGCCGGGGCCGCCTCCGGTGATCACCGCGAAGCCCGCCTCGACCAGGGCCCGCCCGATCTGCACGCCCGCCTCGTAGTCCGGCCCGCCGGGCCGGCTCCGGGCGGAGCCGAAGACGCTGATGGCGCTCGGGAGCTCGGCGAGTGCGCCGAAGCCCTCGACGAACTCCGACTGGATGCGCATCACCCGCCACGGGTCGGTGTGCACCCACTCGGAGTCGCCCTCGGTGTCCAGCAGCCGCTGGTCCGTGGTGCCGGGCTGCACCTGTTCCCTGCGGCGCAGTACCGGTCCGAGCCGCTGCTCCTCGGGGACGTGCGCACCCTCGGGGTTGCCCATGACCTGCTCCCTCCGACGACGGTCGACAGTCATCGTCGATGACCGTCTCTGTCAGCTCAGCCTAGAACCACGGAGGTTACGCGCGGGCGAATCCCTGAGGTCAGCCGGTCAGCCAGGAGCGAAGCCGCTCCTCGCAGTGGGCGATCCGGTCGATCCGCACGTGCTCGTCGCGCTTGTGGGCGAGGAGCGGGTCGCCGGGGCCGTAGTTCACCGCGGGGATGCCGAGGGAGCCGAAGCGGGAGACGTCGGTCCAGCCGAACTTGGGGCGGGCGGTGCCGCCGACCGCCGCCATGAACGCCTTCGCCGCCGGGTGGGAGAGGCCGGGCATGGCCGCGCCCGAGTGGTCGTCGACGACGAACTCGGCGACACCGCAGTCCGCGAAGACCTCGTGGACGTGGGCCAGCGCCTCCTCGGCGGTGCGGTCGGGTGCGTACCGGTAGTTGACGACGACGGTGCAGGCGTCGGGGATGACGTTGTTGGCGACACCGCCCTCGATCCGTACCGCGTTCAGGCCCTCGTGGTATTCGAGGCCGTCGATGACCGGGCGGCGCGGTTCGTACGCGGCGAGGCGGGCCAGGATCGGGGCGGCGGCGTGGACGGCGTTGGACCCCATCCAGCTGCGCGCGGAGTGGGACCGCTCCCCCTCGGTGCGCAGGAAGACCCGCAGGGTGCCCTGGCAGCCGCCCTCGACCTCGGCGTCGGAGCCCTCCAGGAGGACCGCGAAGTCGCCCGCCAGCCAGTCGGGGTGGGCCTCGGCGACGTGTCCGAGACCGTTGAGGTGCGCGGCGACCTCCTCGTTGTCGTAGAAGACGAACGTCAGGTCGCGGTTGGGCTCGGGCACGGTCGCGGCGATCCTCAACTGGACGGCGACGCCCGACTTCATGTCGGAGGTACCGCAGCCCCAGAGCACGCCGTCGTCGTCGAGCCGGGACGGCACGTTGTCCGCGATCGGCACGGTGTCGATGTGTCCGGCGAGCACGACCCGCTCGGCACGGCCCAGGTGCGTCCGGGCCACGACGTTGTTGCCGTGCCGGTCGACGGTCAGGTGCGGCAGGGTGCGCAGTGCCGCCTCGATGGCATCGGCGAGTTCCTTCTCCTGGCCGCTGACCGATGGGAAGTCGACGAGCCGGGCAGTCAGCGCGGGGCCGTCCAGAGTGAGGTCAAGGGTGCTTTCGGTCATGACACCGACCATAGCGACCACGGCCCGGCCGCCCCGACGCCCTGTGCCCGGCCCGGCTGCGCGGCGAACGGGCCCTGCGTTCCTGCGGCCTGCGCGGCACCCGGACCCCGGGGCCCTCGGCCCCGGGCGGGCACTCCAGTACGGTGGCCCCGTGTCCCGGACCCTCACCCCAGCCCGCCGCCACACCGGCCTCGGCCGCCTCTTCCGTATCGTGGCCGCTCTTGTCGTACTCGCCGCCCTGGGCGGCTACGTCCTCATGCAGTACATCACCGGCAGAACGGTCGCCCAGGGGTGCACCGTGGAGTCCACCGACGGCTCGACCGGCGAGAGCCGTACGTACCGGCTGAGCACGGAACAGGCTTCGAACGCCGCGACCATCTCCGCCGTCGGCACCTCGCGGGGCATGCCCGAACGGGCGGTGACGATCGCGCTGGCGACCGCGTTGCAGGAGTCCGCGCTGCGCAACATCGACCACGGTGACCGGGATTCGCTGGGGCTGTTCCAGCAACGGCCCTCGCAGGGCTGGGGAACCGAGGAGCAGATCATGGACCCGGTCTACTCCGCGGGCGAGTTCTACCAGCACCTGGCCGAGGTCCCCGGCTATTCGCGGCTGCCGTTGACGGTCGCCGCGCAGCGGGTCCAGCGCAGTGGCTTCCCGCAGGCGTACGCGAAGCACGAGCCGGACGCGGCCCTGCTGGCGGCGGCCCTGACCGGCCGCGCACCGGCCACGCTGAACTGCAATCCGCCGCGGACGACGGACGTGGCCCCCGACGCCGCGAAGGTGCGGACGGAGCTGGTACGCGCCTTCGGCAAGGACGTGCTGCCCTCGGCGCAGCCGTCGGCCGAGGGTTCGCCGGGCGCGGCCGGTGCGCCGTCGACGAGCACGATCGCCGTGCCGGTGCGGACGGCCCCCGATGCCCGGGACGGCGACGCGACGCGACGCGGCTGGGAGCTGGCGCACTGGGCGGTCGCGCAGTCCGCGTCACTGGGCCTGGACGAGGTCACGTACGCGGACCGGGTGTGGAAGGCCGGAGAGGGCTGGCGCACGGAGCACAGGGGCTCCGAGAGCGACAAGGGCGGCGGCACGGAATCGAAGCCCGAGAGGGTCCACATCAAGCTCGCACGCTAGGGCAACGTCTGCCCGTCAAGGAGTGCGTCCGGCGCGTGCTCTCGGCGTTCCGACCGAAAGCCCTCGTACCGGGCGTACTTGGCTTTTCGACCGGTGCGGCGAGAGGGCGTGCCGGGTGCCGCGACGGGGCGAACGTTTCCTGATGCGGCACCAGTACGAACGATCGCCCGGAGGTGTCATCCGCCCGCCCCGCGAACGCGCCTCGTACCCACCCCTTCCCCGCCACCCCTGGTTCCCTCGATTCTCCTTCGTCGCAAGCGAAATGACGGACGCTCAGCTCGATCGGAAATGGATCCTCCCCCGGGTCGCCCCGGCATGGAGGACATGGTGCGTTACCGACTCTTTACCTCGATTCACCGCAACCTCTCCCGCCCCCATGACGGTTGTCATTGCGTCCGATCAACGGACAGACAGATTCCTCACCCCGTCGAAGGAGCATCATGTCCCTCCCCCTGACCCGCCGGATCACCCGTGCCGCCCTGCTGCTCGCCGCAGGCGCCGCCCCCGTGATCGGCGCGGCCGGAGCCGCGGGTGCCGCGCCGATCCCGCAGACGCCGGACCTCGGCGGCCTGACCTCCGTCGACGGCTCCGGTCTCGGCAAGACGGTCGACGGCGCGTCGAAGCAGGGCACCAAGGCGACGGGCGAGACCGGCGGCAAGATCGTCGGAACGACCCTCCCGGCCGCGGGCAAGACTGTCGACAAGGCGGGATCCGAGACCGCCCCGACCGTGCAGAAGACCGCCGGGGGCGCCGCGGGCACCGCGGGCGAGGTCCTCGGTGGCACCACGGGCACCGCGGCCAAGGGCGGCCTGCCCACGAAGGGGCTCCCCACCGAGGGGCTGCCGATCGGCTGAATCGGCCACATGGACCGAGTCTGTCGAGTCGGCTGCATCGGCTGAATCGGCTGGTCCGGTCCGTCGTCACCTCATACGCGAGGGGCCACGGGAGTCACGCCGTACGTGCACTCCCGCGGCCCCTCGCGCACTCCCACGGCCCTGCGGGCGGCTGCGGGCCGCTGCGGGTCAGCCGTGGGCCAGCCGCTTGACCGCAGCGGCCACTCGCTCGTCCGTCGCCGTGAACGCCACGCGCACGAAGCGGTCACCGGCCGGCCCGTAGAAGTCCCCCGGTGCCACCAGGATGCCGAGCTCCGCCAGGTACGCCACGGTGTCCCAGCAGGGTTCGTCCCGCGTCGCCCACAGGTAGAGGCTCGCCTCGCTGTGCTCGATCCGGAAGCCGTGGGCCTCCAGCGCGGTGCGCAGGGCGGCGCGCCGCTCCGCGTACCGGGCGCGCTGCTCGGCGACGTGCTCGTCGTCGCCGAGGGCCACGGCCGCCGCCGCCTGGACGGGGGCCGGGGTCATCATGCCGCCGTGCTTACGGATCAGCAGCAGTTCACCGAGCACGGACGCGTCGCCGGCGACGAAGGCCGCGCGGTACCCGGCAAGGTTGGAGCGCTTGGAGAGCGAGTGGACGGCGACGACGCCCTCGTACGTACCGCCGCAGACGTCCGGGTGCAGCACGGAGACGGGCTCGGCCTCCCAGCCCAGTTCCAGGTAGCACTCGTCGCTGAAGACCAGGACACCGTGCTCGCGCGCCCACGCGACGATCCGGGTCAGCTCGTCCTTGGCCAGGACGCGGCCGGTCGGGTTGGACGGCGAGTTGAGCCAGAGCAGCTTCAGACCGTCCGGGTCCAGCTCCGTGGGGTCGTCGTAGACGACGGGCTCGGCGCCGCAGAGCCGGGCGCCCACCTCGTACGTCGGATAGGCCAGGCGCGGGTAGGCCACCTTGTCGCCCGCGCCGAGTCCGAGCTGGGTGGGCAGCCAGGCCACCAGTTCCTTGGAGCCGACGACCGGCAGCACGTTCTCGTGCCTCACCCCGACGGCGCCGAGCCGCCGCCCCACCCACCCGCTGATCGCGTCACGCAGTTCGGTGGTCCCCCACACCGTCGGATAACCGGGGCTGTCCGCCGCGTCGACGAGTGCTCGCCGGATCAGCTCGGGCACCGGGTCCACGGGCGTACCCACCGACAGGTCCACGATGCCGTCCGGGTGGGCGGAGGCCGTCGACTTGTGGGGCGCGAGCTTGTCCCAGGGGAAGTCCGGGAGACGGGAGGAGAGGGAGGAACGGCGAGGGGAGACTGCGGACACGGATCTCTGCTTTCTCGTTACAGGGGCCGCTGAAGCCCATGGGAGCCGCTGCGGCCGCCGACGTGCGAAAACGCCTCGGCCCCGTACGGGACGAGCCGTACGGGACCGGGCGACGCACGTGCGGCCCGCCGATTACTGGTTCTGCGGCGGCAGCGCGGCGATGAACGCGTGGTCGCGCTCGATCAGGCCCAGCTTGGAGGCACCACCCGGCGACCCGAGGTCGTCGAAGAACTCGACGTTCGCCTTGTAGTAGTCCTTCCACTCCTCCGGGGTGTCGTCCTCGTAGAAGATCGCCTCGACCGGGCACACCGGCTCACAGGCTCCGCAGTCGACACATTCGTCCGGGTGGATGTACAAGGACCGCTGGCCCTCGTAGATGCAGTCGACGGGGCACTCTTCGATGCAGGCCTTGTCCTTCACGTCGACACAAGGCTGCGCGATGACGTAGGTCACGCTGTCGTTCCTCCTCGGTAGGGCGTTGGCTCTCGCGCGGGAGCGCGGCGTCGTCGATGCCCACCCCTAGTATCTCCGTTCCCGGGCACGAACCGAACAGGAGGGGCGGACAGAGCTGTGGAATTCACCGTCGGCGGACGACTCGAGGTCCGAATTGCACCGACTGACGTGGGCAAACGGGTATCAGTCCGGCGCGCATCGGCACAGCAGGCGCAGGGGCCGAGGTTCACGGACACGGTCGGCGTTCTCACATCATGGGAACATGGTGTGCTGTCGATCACAACGAAGAACGGCGAATCCGTCCGCATCGCGGAATCGTCCCTCGTCGCGGGCAAGGTCGTCCCCGCCGCCCCGGCCCGGCGGCGCGGTGTCCCCGCGGCCTCCTTCGAGGAGCTCGCGCAGGTCTGCGCCCGGGCCTGGCCGCCGGTGGAGAGCGAGGCCCTGGGCGACTGGCGGCTGCGGGCCGCGGGGGGATTCACCCGGCGGGCGAACTCCGTGCTGCCGCTCGGCGATCCCGGCGTTCCGCTCGACGAGGCGCTCCGGTACGTCGAGCGGTGGTACGGGGAGCGCGGGCTGCCCGTGTACATCCAGGTCGCGACCGGCGCCGAGGGCACCCAGGAACGGCTCGGCGCGGCGCTCGACGAGCGCGGCTGGCGACGCGAGGTCACGACGGAAGTACGGGTTGGCGCGGCGGCCCCCGTCGCCGACCTGGACGCCGACGTGACGGCGGTGCGGCTGAGCCGGGACCTCGACGAGGCATGGCTCTCCCGCTACCAGCGCTGCGAGCCACCGGGACGCCCGGGACCGCATGTCCTGGAGGTGCTGCGCGGCGGCCCCTCGGTGTGGTTCGCCTCCGTGCCGGCCGATGCCGGGGACGAGGACGCGGCCGGGGCGCCCGCGGCGATCGGGCGGTGCGTGGTGGACGGGCGGTGGGCCGGGTTCATGGCCGTGGACGTGGCCCCCGGGTACCGGCGCCGAGGGCTCGCCACCGCCGTGATGACCGCGCTCGCCCGCCGCGCGCTGGACGAGGGCGCCTCCGCGGCGTGGCTCCAGGTGGAGTCGGACAACGAGGCGGCGCGGGCGCTCTACGACGGCATGGGGTTCGCGGTGCACCACCGGTACCACCACTTCCGGCCGGCATGACGGGGCAGGGGCGGCGTGAGATCAGGCACCGGCGTGGGATCGGAGATCGGCATGGCAGGGCAGGGGGCCGGCGTGGCGGACCAGAGGGCGGCAGAGCGGGAAGCCGGCATGGCGGGGCGCCCGACGGACGGCGGACAGCCCGACGGGCCGCGGACAGCCCGACGAGCCGCGGGGAGTGCGATGAACGGCGGGGAGTGCGATGAACGGCGGGGAGTGCGATGAATGCTGACCGGCCCGGTCCGCACGGGCGGTCCGAGGACCCGGGCCGCCGGGACGAGCTGTTGCGGCAGTTCGCCGCCGAGGCGCGCGCCGAACGGCCGGACCTGGCCCAGCTCTGCCTGCTGCTGGCCGCCGTGGCCGACCCCGCGCTGAACGCGAACGGGATCGACGCGGCGCAGATCGAGCTGGACGAGCTGGCGGGACGGCTGCCGTACGGACTGCGGGGCGCCCGGGCATGGGCTTCGGCACTGGCGGAACTGCTCGGCGAGCGGTGCGGTTTCGCGGGCTCGTCGGCGGACTACCGACGGCTGGAGTCGTCGCTGCTCCACGAGGTGCTGCGGCGGCGGCGCGGGCTGCCGATCCTGCTGTCGGTGGTGTGGATCGAGGTGGCCCGACGGGCGGGCGGCCCGGTCTACGGGGTGGCGCTGCCGGGGCACTTCGTGGTCGGGTTCGGCGATCCGTCGGAACGCGTGCTGGCCGACCCCTTCGACGGCGGCCGGCCGCTGACGGGGCAGGACGCGGAGCTGCTGGTGGCCGGGACGACGGGCGCGCCGCTGGAGGAGTCGATGCTGGCGCCCGCCCGCCCGCTGGAGATCGTGCTGCGGGTCCTGAACAATGTCAGGGCCTGGGCGGCGGCCCGCCCGGAGCACACGGACGTGGCACTGTGGGCGGTGGACCTCTCCCTGTTGCTGCCCTCGCACCCGGCCCGGCTGCGGTACGAGCGCGCGCAGCTGCTCGTACAGAGCGGGCAGTTCCTGCGCGGGGCGGCGGAGATGGAGGAGTACGCGGACGTGGTCGCTGGGATCGAGCCCGAGGCGGCCGAGGCGATCCGCCAACGGGCGCGGGCGGCACGGGCGTTGCTGAACTGAGCGCTGCGGGCTCGTGACCGGTGTCGCCTGACGGCTTTCGCCGCCCGTGGACTCCAATGGCCCGGAGTGCTGGACATCGGGCCGTGCCTGTGTCTTTCGGGCGCCGTTCCCATGCCGTTCCCGCGTCTTGCCCGTCTTTTTCCCCGCACACGGAAGTGGATGCCGTCGGCCGGAACCGAACTCCCCGGTCCCGGTTCCGGTGCCGGTCCCGATGCCGGTTCCGGTCCCGGTGCGGTCTGTCGGTTCGTGTACGCCGCACGGTGGATTCATGGGCGCTTTGGGCCGGATCACAAGGCGGACGACCGGTGCGACCCTCGGCGCAACGGCGTACGCCGCCGGGTGTGTGACGCACCGAAGCGCACCGCCAACCGCCTTGCGCGTACGTCGAGTTCGGCATCGAAAGAGGATCGCAACGGGACCATCGGGGGGCGCCCGCGCCACGGTGCCGGAACCCCGGCAAACGGGTGGAAGGCCGCCGCTCAAACCTCGCGAAGCGCCGCGTGCAATCCAACGGGTGATTATCCGCCCCGCACCACCCGATGAGCCCACGGCTTCGCTCGAATGCGGCGCTCCCCGATGGCGCGCGACAGCATTCCGGCTGACGGTGGATCACGTCGCCACTGCTCCACACCGAGTCGACACCCTGTCACTCTTCGCAGTCGCGACGGGAAGGAACGTGTTCAGATGCGCTCTGCCCGCACACTGTTCGCTACGGCCGTTGCCACAGCGGCCCTCGCCATCACCGGTCCCTCCGCCTACGCCGTGACCACGGCGGGGGACGCGGCGCAGGCAGCCGGCTCCTCGTCCTCGCGCGGCGACGAGCACGGAGGAAACGGCTCCGACGACGGCGGCCACGGTGGTGACCGTGGCGGTCGCGGCGGTGACGACTCCGGCGACCGCGGTGGTCGCGGCGGCGATGACTCCGGCGACCGCGGTGGTGACGACTACGGAAACGGCGGCTACGGCGATGACGAGGGCCGACCCCAAGGCGGCGTGAACACCGGCGGCGGCTTCATGGCCGCGGTGACCGCCGGGGACGAGGGCGGCCGCGGGGGCGACGACTCCGGCGACCGCGGTGGTCGCGGGGGCGACGACGGCGGAAACGACGAAGGCGGTCGCGGCGGCGACGACGGCGGAAACGACGAAGGCGGTCGCGGCGGAAACGACGAAGGCGGCCGGGGCGGCGATGACGGCGGCAAGCCCCGAGGCGGCATGGACACCGGCGGCGGCTTCATGGCGGCGGTGACGGCCGGGGACGAGGGCGGTCGCGGGGGCGACGAGGGCGACCGCGGTGGTCGCGAAGGCGACGAGGGCGACCGCGGTGGTCGCGAAGGCGACGAGGGCGACAGCGGCGGTCGCGAAGGCGACGAGGGCGACAGCGGCGGTCGTGGAAGCGATGACTACGGACAGGGTGGCGACGAGGGCCGACCCCGCGGCGGCGTGCAGACCGGTGGCGGCGGGACGGCGATGACCGGCAACAGCCTGGCCGCCGGTTCGGTGCTGCTGCTCGGCGGGCTCGGCGTCGGCGCGTACAAGCTGCGTCGTCGTCGGTCGGCGGGTGACGCGATCGTCTGACCGGGTCGACCACGACCCGACCCATGACCCGTCAACCGGTCGCTCGTGCGTCGCGGCCGTCGCTCCTGAAGGAGCGACGGCCGCGGCGGCTTCGTTTCCGCCCCGACGCCCCGCACCCGCCCCGCCTCGCGCAAGTGAAAGGGACACCCCCATGGCCGCCTCGCAGCCACCCGGCTCCACCCCCTGCCGCAAGGCCCACGCCTCCCGATCGCGCCGCCACTTGCTGTGGCCGGCCATGGCGGCCGGGCTCGGCATGGTCATGATCTACAACTCGTTCGACGACGTGGCCGACGGCACGGTGCCGCCCCCGCCCGCCGCCGCCTTGGCTCCCGCGATGCCCGCCCCACCCGAGGAGGTGCTCGGTTCGCACGCTCCGCCCCGCCCGGCCCCCCAGGGCGACGGACCGGCGATGCTGCGCTCGGTCCCGACGCGGCTACGCATCCCGGCCCTCGCCGTCAACGCTCCCTTCACCGATCTGGCCCTCGGCCCCGACGGCCGGCTGAACGCGCCGCCCCCGAACGACAGCAACCTGGTCGGCTGGTTCAAGGACGGCGTCACGCCGGGTGAGCGCGGCACCGCGATCGTGGCGGGCCACGTCGACACGAAGACCGGTCCCGCCGTTTTCCTCCAGCTCCGGCGTCTCAAGCGGGGGTCCGAGGTCGACATCACCCGCGCCGACGGCTCCGTGGCCACGTTCAAGGTGGATTCCGTCGAGACGTTCAAGAAGGCGAAGTTCCCGGACGAACGGGTCTACGGCGACACCCCGTCCGCCCAGGTCCGCCTGATCACGTGCGGCGGCGTATACAACAAGAAGGCCAAGGACTACGAGGACAACGTGGTGGTGTTCGCCCACCTGGACTCGCCCAAGAAGGGCTGACGGTCACGCCTCAGCGACTCGGGCCCGGTCCCCGTACGCCCCGGAACGGCGTACGGGGACCGGCGCGGCCTTGCGTACGACGGCAGTTGACCGCCGACGCCCGTATGTCGCCCTCAGCACCGCACGACGCCCTCGGTATCGACGACCGGGCCGTACGGGTTCTTGCCGCCCCCGTACAGAAGCACACTCCGCCCCCTGGTGAACACAACCACAGGGATCTCACCCGGCGGTGTGCATCGTCCGCACAGATTGACGCTCTCCCTCCTGAAGGAGGGAGATTCTTACGGCTCGCGCCGTGAGACTTCCTGTTTCATCGCCGACTGCCCGCCCGGAGTTCTCCGTTG
>NZ_JBIDBS010000038.1:0-27080 GCF_043204165.1 Streptomyces sp. NPDC047982
CTGGAGGAGACCGGCCAGGCCGCGTACGACGTCCACCGCAACCTCCACCAGGGCAAGGTCGGCGTCCTGGCCCTCGCCCCGGCCGAGGGCCTGGGTGTACGCGACCACGAGCTGCGGGAGAAGCACATCGACGCCATCAATCTGTTCCGTGACGCGTCAGCGGAACGGACCGACAGGCACAGCCGTGACGCGTCAGCGGAACGGACCGACAGGCACAGCCGTGACGCGTCGACGGAACGGACCGACAGCCGCAGCGCCGACACATCGGCGGAGCGGACCGCCCCAGCCGCCCAGAACGCCTGAGGTCCCCCGATGAGCGAACGCCAGAAGGACCGCCCGTGGCTCATGCGGACGTACGCCGGCCACTCCACCGCCGAGGCGTCGAACGAGCTCTACCGGCGCAACCTCGCCAAGGGCCAGACCGGCCTGTCGGTCGCTTTCGACCTGCCGACGCAGACCGGCTACGACCCCGATCACGTTCTCGCCCGCGGCGAGGTCGGCCGGGTCGGTGTGCCCGTGTCGCACCTCGGTGACATGCGGCGGCTGTTCCAGGACATCCCCCTGGAGCGGATGAACACCTCGATGACGATCAACGCCACCGCGATGTGGCTGCTGGCGCTCTATCAGGTGGTCGCGGAGGAACAGGGCGCCGACGTGACCGGGCTCCAGGGCACCACGCAGAACGACATCGTGAAGGAGTACCTCTCGCGCGGGACGCACGTCTTTCCGCCCGGCCCCTCGCTGCGGCTGACCACCGACATGATCACGTACACGGTCAACCACATCCCGAAGTGGAACCCGATCAACATCTGCAGCTACCACCTCCAGGAGGCCGGGGCCACCCCGGTCCAGGAGATCGCGTACGCCATGTCGACGGCGATCGCGGTGCTGGATGCCGTACGGGACTCCGGGCAGGTGCCGCAGGAGAGGTTCGGCGACGTGGTCGCGCGGATCTCCTTCTTCGTGAACGCGGGTGTCCGCTTCATCGAGGAGATGTGCAAGATGCGGGCCTTCGGCCGCATCTGGGACCGGGTCACCCGCGAGCGGTACGGCGTGGCGGACCCCAAACAGCGCCGCTTCCGCTACGGCGTCCAGGTCAACTCCCTCGGGCTGACCGAGGCTCAGCCGGAGAACAACGTCCAGCGGATCGTCCTGGAGATGCTGGCCGTCACCCTGTCCAAGGACGCGCGCGCCCGGGCCGTGCAGCTGCCCGCGTGGAACGAGGCGCTGGGCCTCCCCCGGCCCTGGGACCAGCAGTGGTCGCTGCGCATCCAGCAGGTGCTGGCGCACGAGAGCGATCTGCTGGAGTACGAGGACATCTTCGCCGGGTCGCACGTCGTCGAGGCCAAGGTGGACGAGCTGGTCACCGAAGCGCTGGCCGAGATGGACCGGATCGAGCGGATGGGCGGTGCCATGGCCGCCGTCGAGTCCGGCTATCTGAAGTCCGAGCTGGTCGCCTCGCACGCGGCCCGCAGGGCCCGGATCGAGAGCGGCGAGGAGAAGATCGTCGGCGTCAACGTCCACGAGACGACGGAGCCGAACCCGCTCACCTCGGACCTCGACGGCGCGATCATGACGGTCGACCCGGCCAACGAGGCACGGGTCGTCGCCGCCCTGCAGGCGTGGCGCGACAACCGGGACGAGGCGCGTGCCTCCGACGCGCTGGCCGCGCTGAAGAAGGCCGCCGCAGGCAGCGAGAACCTGATGGCGGCGACCGTGGAGTGCGCCCGCGCGGGCGTCACCACCGGGGAGTGGGCCTGGGCGCTGCGTGACGTCTTCGGCGAGTTCCGGGCCCCGACGGGCGTCTCGTCGGCCCCCGTGGCGGTGGCCGCGGAGCCCGGCACTCCGCTCGCCCTGGTCCGGGAGAAGGTCGCCCGCACCGCTGCGGATCTGGGCACCGGGCGACTGCGGCTGCTGGTCGGCAAGCCGGGCCTGGACGGGCACTCCAACGGCGCCGAGCAGATCGCCGTGCGGGCCCGTGACGCCGGGTTCGAGGTGGTCTACCAGGGGATCAGGCTGACGCCCGAGCAGATCGTGTCGGCCGCCCTCGCCGAGGACGTGCACTGCGTCGGTCTGTCGATCCTGTCCGGGTCGCACGCGGAGCTCGTCCCGGACGTACTCACCCGACTGCGCGAGGCCGGCGCCTCGGACATCCCGGTCATCGCGGGCGGAATCATTCCACCCGCCGACGCCGCTGCCCTGGTGGGGGCCGGTGTCGCCGCCGTCTTCACCCCGAAGGACTTCGGTATCACGGAGATCATCGGCCGTATCGTCGACGAGATCCGCAAAGCGAACAAGCTCGATCCTCTGGAGGTCCCCGCATGACTGCCGTCAACCGCCCGCCCGTCTCCCACCACCACCCTCAGGCGACGTCCCTGCGGGACGGCACCTCCCGTCTGCGTCCGCGCCGCTCGTGCCTGGCCGTGCCCGGCTCGAACCCCCGGTTCCTGGAGAAGGCCCAGGGCCTCCCGGCCGACCAGGTCTTCCTGGACCTGGAGGACGCGTGCGCGCCGCTCGCCAAGGAGGGCGCCCGGCACACCATCGTCGACGCGCTGAACAAGGGCGACTGGACCGGCAAGACCCGGGTCGTGCGGATCAACGACTGGACCACCCACTGGACGTACCGCGACGTCGTCACGGTCGTCGAGGGCGCCGGCCAGAACCTCGACTGCCTCATGCTGCCGAAGGTCCAGGACGCCCAGCAGGTCGTCGCCCTCGATCTGCTGCTGACCCAGATCGAGAAGACGATGGGCTTCGAGGTCGGCAGGATCGGCATCGAGGCGCAGATCGAGAACGCCAGGGGCCTGGTGAACATCGACGAGATCGCCGCCGCCTCGCCCCGGCTGGAGACCCTGATCTTCGGCCCGGCCGACTTCATGGCGTCGATCAACATGAAGACCCTGGTCGTCGGCCAGCAGCCTCCCGGGTACGACGCGGACGCGTACCACTACATCCTGATGCGCATCCTGATGGCGGCCCGCGCGTACGACCTCCAGGCGATCGACGGCCCCTTCCTCCAGATCCGTGACGTGGACGCGTACCGCGAGGTCGCCGGCCGTGCCGCGGCTCTGGGCTTCGACGGCAAGTGGGTGCTCCACCCGGGTCAGGTCGAGGCGGCCAACGAGGTGTTCTCCCCGTCGCAGGAGGACTACGACCACGCCGAGCTGATCCTCGACGCGTACGAGTGGTGTACCTCCGAGGAGGGCGGCAAAAAGGGTTCGGCGATGCTCGGCGACGAGATGATCGACGAGGCGAGCCGCAAGATGGCTCTGGTCGTCGCAGGCAAGGGGCGCGCGGCGGGTCTGCGGCGCACCTGCGAGTTCGAGGCTCCGGAGGTCTGACATGCAGTTCGGACGCACCTTCGAGGAGTTCGAGGTCGGCGCGGTCTACAAGCACTGGCCCGGGAAGACGGTCACCGAGTACGACGACCACCTCTTCTGTCTGCTCACCATGAATCACCACCCGCTGCACATGGACAGCAATTACGCGGAGCGGACGACGGATTTCGGGAAGAACGTCGTCGTCGGCAATTACATCTATTCGCTGCTGCTCGGCATGTCGGTCCCGGATGTCTCCGGAAAGGCGATCGCCAATCTGGAGATCGAGTCGCTGAAGCACATCGCGCCGACCTTCCACGGCGACACGATCTACGGTGAGACGACCGTTCTGGACAAGACCCCGTCGAAGTCCCGGAGCGACCGCGGAATCGTGTACGTGGAGACCAGGGGATACAAGCAGGACGGAGCACTGGTCTGCGTGTTCCGCCGCAAGGTCATGGTCCCCACCGAGACGTACATCAAGGAGCGCGGCGGCGAGCAGCCCGGCCGCCCCGAGCCGCTCCCGGCCCCGCAGAAGTCCTCCCCGAAGCCCTCGCAGAAGAACGTGGAGAAGTAGCCATGGCGCGACTCGCCCAGACCTCCGGTCTCACCGATGTCCAGCAGGAAATCATCTCCACCGTCCGGGATTTCGTCGACAAGGAGATCATTCCGGTCGCGACCGGTCTGGAACACCGCGACGAGTACCCGACCGAGATCGTCGAGGGGCTCAAGGAACTCGGTCTGTTCGGGCTGATGATTCCCGAGGAGTACGGAGGTCTGGGCGAGTCGCTGCTCACGTACGCGCTGTGTGTGGAGGAGATCGCCCGCGGCTGGATGAGCGTGTCGGGCATCATCAATACGCACTTCATCGTGGCGTACATGCTCAAGCAGCACGGCACCCAGGAGCAGAAGGACACCTTCCTGCCGCGCATGGCCCTGGGCGAGGTCCGGGGCGCGTTCTCGATGTCCGAGCCGGGGCTGGGCTCGGACGTGTCGGCGATCACTTCCAAAGGGGTCAGGGACGGTGAGGAATACGTCCTCGACGGCCAGAAGATGTGGCTGACGAACGGCGGCACCTCCACGCTCGTGGCCGTCCTGTGCCGGAGTGACGAAGGCCACCCCGAGGGCACCGCCCCGCACAAGTCGATGACGACGTTCCTGGTGGAGAAGGAGCCCGGTTTCGGCGAGGTACGCCCGGGACTCACCATTCCCGGCAAAATCGACAAAATGGGCTACAAGGGCGTCGACACCACCGAACTCGTCATGGATGGACTGCGAATTCCGGCCAATCGGGTCCTGGGCGGCGTCACCGGCCGAGGCTTTTACCAAATGATGGACGGCGTCGAGGTCGGCCGGGTGAACGTGGCCGCCCGTGGCTGCGGCGTCGCGCAGCGTGCGTTCGAACTGGGTGTTTCATACGCCCAGCAGCGCCAGACCTTCGGAAAGCCGATCGCCCAGCACCAGGCGATCCAGTTCAAGCTGGCCGAAATGGCCACCAAGGTGGAAGCCGCCCATGCCATGATGGTGAATGCGGCTCGCAAAAAGGACTCCGGGGAGCGAAACGACCTGGAGGCAGGGATGGCGAAGTACCTCGCCTCCGAGTACTGCAAGGAAGTCGTCGAAGACGCCTTCCGGATCCACGGCGGCTACGGCTTCTCCAAGGAGTACGAGATCGAGCGCCTCTACCGGGAGGCTCCGATGCTGCTGATCGGCGAAGGTACCGCCGAGATCCAGAAAATGATCATTGGGCGCCGACTCCTCGAGGAGTACCGGTTCCAGGGTTGATTGTCCCTTTCAAGCCGATTTGGCAGCGAAGAAGATCACACCCTGTCATCCTCCGCCGGTGCCTTCCCGCCGTCCGACTCGGCTGCTGGCTTGCCCAGTTGCGGCTCGCAACCGATAACATCGCCGGAAAAGCCGCCGTCCCCCGTTGCCAGCGCGGCATCATCCGCTACGAAGGTCATCCATGCCCGACAGCCAAAACTCTGCACCGCGCGGCGGTGTCCGCCTTGCACGCGGAGCTTCGCCGTGGCTCCTCCCGACCGTCGCCACCGCGGCGCTCAGCCTCACCCGGGCCCGCAGGTCCGGACGCTGGGCCGCGGTGGCCGTGCCCACCACCGCGCTCGCGGCGGGCATGCTGTGGTTCTTCCGGGACCCCGAGCGCGAGATCACGCAGGGCCGGGTCATCTCCCCGGCCGACGGCGTGGTGCAGAGCATCATGCCGTGGAAGGACGGACGGACCCGCGTCGCGATCTTCATGAGCCCGCTGAACGTCCATGTGAACCGCGCGCCCCTGGCCGGCACCGTGACCTCCGTCGAGCACGTCCCCGGCGGTTTCGTTCCCGCTTTCAACAAGGAGAGCGAGAACAACGAGCGTGTGGTGTGGCACTTCGACACCGAGCTCGGCGACATCGAGATGGTGCAGATCGCGGGCGCGGTCGCACGTCGCATCGTGCCCTACGTTCCGCAGGGCACGAAGGTGGAACAGGGCGAGCGCATCGGGCTGATCCGCTTCGGCTCCCGGGTCGACCTCTACCTGCCGGAGGGTGTCGAGGTCGCGGTCGAGGTCGGCCAGGCCACTACCGCGGGGGTGACTCGAATTGACCGTGATTGATCCCGAGACCCGGACCGGCTGGGTTCCGGAGTCGGACTCCGAGGAGGACGCCGGCGAGGACATGCCGCTCTCGCTGCGGCTGTCGATAGCGGACACCCTCACCCTGGGCAACGCCACATGCGGCTTCATGGCGGTGTACTTCACCACCACCGGAATCCTCATCCCGCACCTCACGGGCAGTGACGAGATCGGCATGGCACGGCACTCCGCGGCCACCGCCGTGATCCTGATGCTCCTGGCGGCGGTGTTCGACCTCTTCGACGGCCTCGTGGCCCGCAAGCTGCGTTCCTCGCCGATGGGGGCCGAACTGGACAACCTCTCGGACCTGATCAGCTTCGGACTGGCCCCGGCGTACTTCGTCCTCGTGTACGGCATGGTCGCGGACGACGCGCACCAGCGGGTGTCCGCACTGGCGGCTGTCGTGGTGCTGCTGGCCGTGGTGCTCAGACTCGCCAGATTCTCCTGCGTGACCATGAAGGACGGCATGTTCCAGGGCATGCCGAGTCCCTTCGGAGCGCTCACGGTCGTCTCGATCGTGCTCCTGGGGCTTCCCTTCGTGCCGACGCTCCTCGCGATCATCGGAGTGGCGTGGCTGATGGTCAGCCGGGTCGAGTATCCGAAGCCGCGGGGCGTGCTCGCGGTGGCGATGCTCAGCTGGATCGTCTCCGCGATGGGGCTCCTGGCCGCGTGGGCGCTGGACGCCCCCGGCGGGCAACTGCTCCTCCAGACCGGATGCGCGCTCCAGGTGGTCCTGGGCGCGGTCATCCCGCTCTTCGCTACGGCCCGGAGGGTGAACACCTTCCGTGACAACCGGCGCGAGGCGCGGGCGGCGCAGCTGCCGTAGTCGCACACAGCGCACCAGCGCATGGAGAGGGCCCGGGTGCTTCCCAGCACCCGGGCCCTCTCGCGTGTGCGGGGCTCACGCTCGGTGTGGGCTCCGGGTCCGCGCCGAGCATCTGCGGGAGACGGTTCCGGCGGGAGACGGTTGCGGCGGGAGACGGTTGCGGTGATGAAAACGGGGACGGCGCACGAGCCGTCCCCGTTTTCTGACTGCGGGCAGGTGAGCGCGACGCATGCGATCGGGGCCGAGGCCACCCGCGGCGGCCCCGCCGCTCAGTCGGGCACGAGCACGGCGGCCCCCCGCACCCGGTCGGCGGCCAGGTCGGCCAGGGCCCGGTCGGCCTCGCTCAGCGGGTACGGACTCACCGTGACCCGGATGCCGGCGCGCCGGGCCAGGGCGAGGAACTCCCGGCCGTCCCGACGGGTGTTGGAGGTGACACTGCGCAGGTCGCGCTCCTGGAAGAGATGGCGCTGGTAATTCAGCGCGGGGATGTCCGACAGATGGATTCCGGCGATCGCGAGCGTCCCCGACCGGTCCAGGGCCTCCAGCGCCACCGGCACCAGATCGCCGACGGGCGCGAACAGGATCGCCGAGTCCAGCGGCTCCGGCGGACGGTCGTACGCGTCGCCCGCCGAGGCGGCGCCCAGCTCCAGCGCGAGCGCGCGGGCGCCCGCCGAACGGGTCAGCACGTGGACGGTGGCACCCTCGGCGAGCGCCACCTGGGCCGCGAGGTGGGCCGAGGCGCCGAAGCCGTAGATGCCCAGTCGTCCGCCCTCGGGGAGTGCGCTGCGTCGCAGGGCGCGGTATCCGATGATGCCCGCGCAGAGCAGCGGCGCGAGGTGGGCGGCGTCCTGGTCGTCGGGGAGCCCGTAGGCGAAGTCCTCCGGGACCACCGCGGTCTCGGCGAAGCCGCCGTCGGCGTCCCAGCCGGTGTAGACCGAGCGGGGGCAGAGGTTCTCCCACCCGGCCCGGCAGTACCGGCAGTTCCCGCACGTCCCGCGCAGCCAGGCCCCGCCCACCCGGTCGCCGAGACGGAACCGGCCGGTCCCCTCGCCGGCCGCCACGACCCGGCCGACGATCTCGTGCCCGGGAACGGTGCCCGGCCGGTGCGGCGGAAGATCGCCCTCGGCCAGATGGAGGTCCGTACGGCACACCCCGCACGCCTCCACGTCCAGCAGCAGCTCCCCCGGGCCCGGTACGGGTTCGGGGCGCCGCACACGCACCAGCGGGCCGGTGTCGATCGGACCGGGTGTCCGGACGGCCCAGCCGTTCCGCTCGGCCGCGGCGGGCGCGGGGACAGCCACACGTCCAGACTGCGACGACCGTGGCGGGGCGGCAACCGGCCGGGGTCGCGCGACGAACGGCCCGGGTGCGCGGGCCGTTCGTCGTCCGCCTTTACCAGACGTCCGGGTCATGTCGCGGGGAACACACCGGGCCGAGGGCGGGTCGAGGCGCCGGAATCACTCCATCGGCCGTGCGAGGCGTGCGCGTCCCCGCGACGAGAAGCAGGCTGATGGGCGACGGCACCGCGACGAGGGCCACCGGACGCCGAAGCTTGGGCGGACGGGCGCCGTAAGAGGTGGAGCCATGCCCCGTGTGTCTGCGCATGTCCATGTGTCCCGCCCCGCGGAGGAGATCTTCTCGTTCCTCCGGGATCCACGGAATCTGGCCGTGTGGTCGTCGAGCATAGATCAGGTGCTCGACGGCCCGGTCGCCACCGATCTCGGCGACGAGTACCTCTGCAAGTTCCCGGGCAGGCGACGGGCGCACCGCCTCACCTGCACCGCGAGTACGCCGGTCGAGTACCTGGCTTTCCGCGGCGCGCGGATGTGGACCCCGCTGGGCCGGCATTCGCCGGAACTGGAGTTCCACCTGAGCCCGAGCGAAGGAGGAACCCTGGTCCAGTTGTCGGTCAAACCGCATCTGGACGGTGGCATGATCATTCTCGCCCCGTTCGTGACGATGGCGTGGCGTCGTGACCTCCCGGTGGAGCTGCGGTGCCTGGCGGAGCTGCTGGACGACGGCGATCGCAGCGACGGGGCCCCCGAGCCGTCCGACGCTGCTGTGGAGCCGTCCGACGCGGGCGCGGGCGCCGGGCAGGTCGCCAGGGCCACGGGCGCCGGGCGGTTCGACGCGAACGCCCGCACTGGACCGCTCGACGCGGAAACGGAGAACGGCCACGGCCCGGCCACGGCCCGGCCACGGCCCCCGGTTGATCCGAGGAGACCGGTGCCGGTGAGAAGCCGAGGCCGGCACGAGAAGCCGGGGCCGCCGGGGCCGGTGTGAGAAGCCGAGGCCGGCACGAGAAGCCGGGGCCGGTACGAATCGGGCCGCCACGGATGCGGAGCGCGGCGGGGTACGGAAGCGGACCCGCGCTACCGCAGGAAGTCGCGCGCGATCGCCTCGGCCGCCCGTTCCAGCAGGGGTCCCGCCTGGGCCATGGAGACGGCGGGGTCCGGTTCGAGGTCCGCGAGCGCGTACGCCCGGCTGATACCCGCGCCGTTCAGCGCCTCGGGCGTCAGCGCGAGCCGACCGCAGACCGCCACGACCTCGACGCCCGCCGCGCGGGCGGCCGAGGCCACGCCCGCCGGGGCCTTGCCGTGCAGGGTCTGTTCGTCGAGCGACCCCTCACCGGTGATCACCAGGTCGGCCCGCGCCAGCGCCGGGGCGAAGCCGAGAACGTCGAGCATGACCTCGATGCCGGGCCGGAACCGGGCCCCGAGCGCGACCAGCGCCCCGTAACCGATGCCGCCCGCCGCGCCCGCCCCGGGCAGCCCCGCGTGCTCCGGACCGAGGACGGAAGCGTAGTGGGCGAGCGCGGCGTCGAGGACCGCGACGTCCTCCTCGGTGGCGCCCTTCTGCCGCCCGTAGACCTCGGGCGCGCCCTTGGGACCGGTCAACGGGTTGTCCACGTCGCCGGCGAGGACCAGGTCGACGTCGGCCATGCGCGGGTCGAGACCGGACAGATCCGCCTCTGCGAGGTCGGCGAGACCTCCGCCACCCGGTCCGACGGGCTTGCCCTCCGCGTCCAGGAAGCGGGCTCCGAGCGCTGCCAGCATGCCCGCGCCGCCGTCCGTGGTCGCGCTCCCGCCCACACCGAACACGATCGTCCGGGCACCCGCGTCCAGCGCCGCGGCCAGCAGTTCGCCGGAACCGTACGTCGTGGCCGTGAGCGGGGCGAACACGCCCGCGGGAAGGCGCTGGAGGCCCGACGCCTCGGCCATCTCCACCACCGCGGTGGTGCCGCGCAGCGCGTACGCCGCCGTCACCGGATCCCCGAGCGGGCCGGTCACCCGCGCCTCGCGGCGCTCGAACCCGGCGGCCACCGCCGCCGCCACCGTGCCGTCGCCGCCGTCCGCCACCGGCAGAGTCTCGACCCGCACCCCGCGAACGACACGCCGCAGCCCGGCCGTCACCCGCTCCGCGACCTGCACGGCCGTGAGCGAGCCCTTGAACTTGTCCGCCGCGACGAGCACGCGTGCGGCCTCCGTCACTGCTCCTTCCGCCATCTCGAACCCCTTGCTTTCGAACAGGCAGTCGCGCCGCCCCGACCCTATCCGCAGCGCGAACCCGCTGCCCAGGGCCGTCCCGTGCCCGTCCCGTTCCCGTCCCGTACGGCTACGCTGCCCGGCGTGACCACCACTGACTACGCCACCTACATCGCGGGGCTGCCCCGGGTGCTGGCCGCCGCGGCCACCGTGTTCCGGGACGCCCGCGGCCGGGTACTGCTCGTCGAACCGAACTACCGCGACGGCTGGGCGCTGCCCGGCGGAACCGTCGAGTCCGACGAGGGCGAGAGCCCCCGGCAGGCCGCACGGCGCGAGACCGCCGAGGAGATCGGCCTCGACCTGCCGCCGGGACGGCTCCTCGTGGTCGACTGGGCGCGCGGCCCGGGGCGCCCGCCCATCGCCGCGTACCTCTACGACGGCGGCGTGCTCGGCGAGCCGGAGCTGAAGGAGATCCGGCTCCAGGAGGAGGAGTTGCTGTCCTGGGAGCTCGTCGAGCGCGACGAGCTCGACCGCTGTCTGCCCGGCGGTCTCGCGCGGCGTCTGAGGGCGGCGCTGGACGTGCTCGACTCGGGCGGCGGCACGGCGGAGCTGGAGGACGGCCGTCCGGTGACCGGCTGACTCGCGCCGTCTCCGTTGTCCTGACCGGCTGTCAGCCGGTATGACGGTGAGAGCAGATGTGCCGGTGTGCCGGTGTGCCGGTCGGCGACGTCCGGATGCGCGCATTCACCCGCGCGTCGTCCGCGGTGCACGCTCGGCCTGCATCATCCGAACTCCACGAAAGCGGAGGGGACATGCACAAGCACACGGGTCGTTCCGGTGGGTTCACGGCGTCGGTCGTCGCGGCGTTCGCCTGTACGGCGTTCTCCTGTACGGCGGTCCTCGCCACCGCGTCGACGGTGGCCGCACGGTCGGCCCCGCCCCGGCTGCCCATCGCGAAGTGCCGTCGTCGGTCGACGGCGGCGCCTGGCGCTCGGGCCACGTCCAGGGCATGGCGATCGACCGCCGCAAGGGCTTCATGTACTTCTCGATGACCGACCTGCTGGTCAAGACCGACCTCAGGGGCAACCCGATCGGCTCGGTCACCGGCTTCACCGGCCACCTCGGCGATCTTGACTTCAACGAGAAGGACGGCCGGGTGTACGGCTCGCTGGAGTACAAGGAGGCGAAGTCCTTCTCCATCGCGATCCTGGACGTGGAGAGCGTCACCCGCATGGACATGGACGCCCGGTCCACGGGGGTCGTCTCGACCGTCCACCTCGGGGAGGTCGTGAAGGACTTCACCGCCGACATGAACGGCGACGGCGTGTTCGACGGCGACACGGCCGACACTCCCGACCACCGCTACGGCTGCAGCGGCATCGACGGCGTCGCGTTCGGCCCGGCCTTCGGCGACCGGCGCGGCAGGCACGCCGAGCCGAGGCTCACGGTCGCGTACGGCGTGTACGCCAACCGGGGCCGCGCGGACAACGACCACCAGGTGCTGCTCCAGTACGACGTCACGCGGTGGCGGAAGTACGAGCGCCCGCTGACCGAATCGGCCCCGCACACCAGCGGCCCCGCCCGCGCCGACGGCAAGTTCTTCGCGTACACCGGGAACACCACGTACGGGGTGCAGAACCTGGAGTACGACGGCCACAGTGGCAACTGGCTGATGGCCGTCTACCGGGGCACCAAACCCGGTTTCCCCAACTACTCGGTGTTCGCCCTGGACGGTGCGCGAAAGCCGGTGCGCGGAATCGTCCGGGGCCAGCGGACCCCGGAACGCGGCCTGCTGCTCCCCCTGCTGCGCGAGGGCGCGCACGACGCGGCGACGGGTACGCACGGGTGGCCGGCACCGGGCCAGTACGGGCAGTACGGGCTGGTCTCGCTCGACGACGGACGCTTCTACGTGGCACGGAGCGGCACCGTCCAGGAGGGCGGCGTCACCAAGCAGACCGCCCGCGCCGAGCTGAACACCTGGACGGGCCGAACCCCGTCGCCGTTCAGTCCTGTGGCCCCCGCCGGTCCCGCTGACCCCGTCAGTCCTGGGGACCGCGTCAGTCCTGGGGACCGCGTCAGTCCTGGGGACCCCGTCAGTCCTGGGGCGGCCTGAGACCCGCCCGACTCGGTACCCGGCCTGCGCGTCGCGGGCGATATGACCTCACGGGCGGCGCGCGGCGCTGCGCAAGGGCTCCCGTGATCCGTGGTGGACCAGCGCGCGGCGTCGGATGTGCGGCGTCGTATGTGGTGCCTCGCGAGGCGGACGGGCATCCGCGTACCCGATGTGTGCGGACGTTCCGACAACGCGGCGAGGTGCCGCTGTCGTCGCGCGCCCGCCAAAGAACACGGGACAACCCTTACGCTCGTGGCCATGACTCTCGTCGCGATCCTCAGCGGCGCCGGCATTTCCACGGATTCCGGCATTCCCGACTACCGCGGGCCCAACGGGCTCTGGCGCAAGGACCCGGAGGCCGAGAAGCTCGTCACGTACGACTCCTACATGGCCGATCCGGAGATCCGCAGGCGCTCCTGGCAGATGCGCCGTACCAGCGCGACCTGGAACGCGCAGCCGAACGCCGCCCACCGTGCGGTGGCGGAGCTGGAGCGGTCCGGCACGCCGGTGCGGGTGATCACGCAGAACGTCGACGGTCTGCACCAGTTGGCCGGTCTCCCCGCCCGCAAGGTCCTGGAGCTGCACGGGACGGCGCGCGAGGTGGTCTGCACCCGCTGCCACGCCCGCTCCCCCATGGCCGAGGCCCTGGCCCGGATCGAGGCGGGCGAGACCGATCCGCCGTGCGCGGTCTGCGGCGGCATCCTGAAGTCGGCGACGATCATGTTCGGTGAGCGGCTCGATCCGGTGGTCCTGAGCGAGGCGATGGCGATCGCCAAGGCGTGCGAGGTGTTCATCGCGGTCGGGACGACGCTCCAGGTGCAGCCCGCCGCCTCGCTGGCGGGAATCGCGGTCGACCACGGGGCGCGGCTGATCGTGGTGAACGCCGAGCCCACGCCCTACGACGAACTGGCGGCCGAGACCATTCGTGAACCGATCGGCACGGCCCTTCCCGCACTGCTGAGGCGGCTGACGGCGGCCACGGACGGGGACGGGCACGGGGACGGCGGCGGAATCAGCGGCGGGGAAACGGGCTCCCGGCGCTGAGCAACCGGCGCGGCCGGGCGACCGGGCAACCGGGGCGACCGATGCGATGACCGTGACCACGGGCGCGCGCCCCGCCACCCGGTGCCGGTGCTCAGCCGCCCGGTTCTCGCAGTTCCCGCTGGACGCGGCGCGAGGGGCGGAAGGCGTAGAGGTCGAGGATCTCGGGCGGGTCCACCAGCCCCGGCCCGCCCGCCGCGACCCACGATGTCCGTCACGGCGTCCGGGTCGTTGACGAGCCCGAGCCAGACCGGTCGCCCGCCCGCCGCACGCCCCTGCGCCGAGGGCTGTACGACGACGACATTGGCCTGTTCGCAGGCGTCCAGGCAGTCCACAGCACGGACCGTCGCCGCGTCGTCGAGCGTCTGTCGCAGTGCGGCGAGCTGACCGGCGTGGTCCACGTCCGGGATCTTCGGCGTTCCGCAGCAGCAGCCGCGGCAGACGCTGACGGTGGGCCGGGTCGCGCCCCCGGCGCGGGCGGGCTTGCGCGGACGGCGGCTCATGCGGGGACGCCTCCGAAGACGGCTCGGACGATCACTGGGGGACTGTGGCGATCACTGGGGACTGTACCGGCCCCGCACCGGATCGAACACCTGCACTCCCCTGTGGGCGGTGAGGTAGAGTGGGCGGCTGCGAAGGGGAGTAGCCCCGCGAACCGGTCGTCGACACACTGGAACCCCCGGGTTCCCGGTGGCCGGGCCCGTGAGTCCCACGGGCGGGCGAGACCTTCGGTCAGGTATGACGTACCCGCGTCCCGCGGGTGCCGACGTCGTGCCGGGCCGAGTGGTCCTCCGGACAGCCCGAGTGGCGCTTCGCGAAGGCCCGGGGCCCGGCTCTCACAGAAAGCCACCCGGAATGCACCTCGACCCCCTGGCGATCGTCACCGCCTTCGGGCTGATCTTCCTCGCCGAACTGCCCGACAAGACGATGTTCGCGTCCCTCGCCATGGGCACCCGTATGCGCCCGCTGTACGTCTGGTTCGGCACGTCGTCCGCGTTCATCGTGCACGTCGCGATCGCCGTCGGGGCAGGCAGCCTGATCGGACTGCTGCCGGGCTGGCTCGTCAAGGTCGTCTCGGCTTCCCTGTTCGCGTTCGGCGCCTTCATGCTGCTGCGCGCCGGCGGCGACGATGACGAAGAGGAGGCCGGTGCCAGGACGGTGACCGGTTTCTGGCCGGTCTACTCGACCGCTTTCATGGCGGTCTTCATCAGCGAATGGGGCGACCTGACGCAGATCACCACGGCCAATCTTGCCGCGAGCAACGGCACCTGGTCCACGGCGATCGGATCCGCGGCCGCGCTGATGTCGGTCTCGGCGCTGGCGCTGCTCGCCGGGCAGTTCATCGCGAAGCGGGTGCCGCTCAGGACGGTTCAGCGGATCGGCGGGCTCTGCATGCTGGGGCTGGCGATCTGGACCGTGGTGGAGATCTTCACCGGCTGACACCGCCGCTCCCGACGCCGTCCGGGTTTCCGTCGCCACCCCGGGAATCCCGGTTTCCGTCACGACTCGGAGCCCGGGCTTCCGTCACCACCCGAAGCCCGGGCTTCCGTCACGACTCGGAGCCCGGGCTTCCGCCACCCCCTGGCTCCGGATCTCCGGCACCAACCACGCTTCGGGCGCCGCCCGTCCGGCGTGCCCCTCCGGCGCCCGCCCGGGCGGCGTCGGAAAGGGGTGCGTCCGCCGGGGCGACGTCAGACGTGGAAGAGATCCGGGCGACGTCAGACGGGCAAAGAGATCCGGGCGACGTCAGACGGGCAAGAGGTCCGGGCGGCGTCAGAAGAGCGGAAGGTCCGGGCGGCGTCAGAAGAGCGAGAGGTCCGGGCCGTCGTCGCGTCCGCCCTTCTCGAAGGCCAAAAGTCGTTGCTTGCGGTCGAGCCCGCCTCCGTAGCCGGTGAGGCTGCCCGAGGCGCCGATGACGCGATGACAGGGGACGATGATGCCCACAGGATTCTTGCCGTTGGCAAGCCCCACCGCACGTGAGGCCCCCGGTTTGCCGAGGCTCTCGGCGAGTTCGCCGTACGAACGGGTCTCGCCGTACGGGATCATCTGGAGCTGCACCCAGACGCTGCGCTGGAACGGGGTGCCGTCCAGGCACAGAGGCAGGTCGAACTCGCGCAGTTCACCGGCGAAGTAGGCGTCGAGCTGGCGGATCGTCTCCGTGAAGGGGCGCAGGTCGGGCTCGCCGAAGGTCTCCTCGGGCGGGCGGTGGCGCTGCCCGGTCATGTAGAGGCCCGAGAGGACGCCGTCGGTGGCGACGAGGGTCAGCGGACCGTAGGGGCTGTCGACAACGGTGTGCCGCCGGTGGCCGGCCGTTGCGGGGGTCCGGGATGTCGCGGGTGCGGGCGTCGTGGTCATAGCGGTTCTTCCCAACTGGGTCATGCGGGCAGGTGGTTGATGGGGTGGTCGTCGACGGTCCAGAGGTACTGCACCGCATACGCCCGCCAGGGCCGCCAGGCCGCCGCACGGGCGGTGAGCGCGGCGGGGGTCGACGGGAGGCCGAGTTCCGCGGCGGCTCGGCGGACGCCGAGGTCGGTGGGGAGGAAGGCGTCCGGGTCGCCGAGAGCGCGCATCGCGATCACCTCGACGGTCCAGGGTCCGAAGCCGGGGAGGGCGGCCAGTTCGGTCCGTGTCCGCTCCCAGTCGGTGTCGGTGCCCAGCCGGAGCGCCCCGTCGGCGAGTGCGCCGACGAGTGTGGTGAGCGTGGTGCGGCGGGTGCGGGGCAGGGCGAGCCGTTCGGGGTCGAGTCCGGCGAGCGCGTCCGGGGTCGGGAACAGATGGGTGAGACCCCCGCCCTCCGGGTCGTCGACGGGGAGGCCGTGCGCCGCGACGAGGCGGGCCGCGTGGGTGCGTGCGGCGGCGGTCGACACCTGCTGCCCGAGCACCGCCCGGACGGCGAACTCGGCGCCGTCGACGGTACGCGGCACCCGTCGCCCCGGGGCCGTGTCGACCAGGGCGGCGAGGAGTGGATCGGCGCGCAGCCGGTCGTCGACGGCCACCGGGTCGGCGTCCAGGTCGAGCAGCCAGCGGCAGCGGCTGATGGCCAGGGTGAGGTCGCGGGGGTCCGTGAGGAACAGCCGGCAGCCGATGTGGTCGGGGCGCGGGGTGAGGGACACGATGCCGTGCCCGTGCGGGAGGGCGAGCGTGCGGCGGTAGGCGCCGTCGCGCCACTCCTCGACACCGGGGACCGCGGTGGCGGCAAGGTGTCCGAAGAGGTTGGAGGGATTGAGCGGTGCCCGGTACGGCAGCCGCAGGGCGATCAGGCCCGGGGCGGGCGTCGGTGTCGTGCACCGGGCAGCGCGGCTGCGCAGTTCGCCCGGGGCGAGCGCGAAGACCTCGCGCACGGTGTCGTTGAACGTGCGGATCGAGGAGAACCCTGCGGCGAACGCGACCTCGGCCATGGGCAGCGAGGTGGTCTCGATGAGCAAGCGCGCGGTCTGGGCGCGTTGGGCGCGGGCCAGGGCGAGCGGACCCGCGCCCAGTTCGGCGAGCAGTTGACGCTCGATCTGCCGGGCGGAGTAGCCGAGTCTGGCGGCGAGCCCGGGGACGCCCTCCCGGTCGACGACACCGTCGCGGATGAGGCGCATGGCACGGGCGACCGAGTCGGCGCGCGCGTTCCATTCCGGTGAACCGGGGCTGGTGTCGGGCCGGCACCGCTTGCAGGCCCGGAATCCGGCCTGCTGGCAGGCGGCGGCGCTGGGGTAGAAGGTCATGTTCTCGACCTTCGGCGGCACGACGGGGCAGCTGGGGCGGCAGTAGATCCGGGTGGTGAGAACCGCCGTGAAGAACCAGCCGTCGAAGCGGGCGTCCTTCGACTGGACGGCCCGTACGCAGCGCTCGGTGTCCGTGTACATGTCTCCAGCATGGGCCACCGGGAGCCCTCGGGCTGGCGAGAATCCGACATCGACCTCGCGCTGCCAGGCACTCTTTGCGTGTCTCCTGGTCAGTCCCGCGCCGGTCCGACGGGCCGATCCGTGTCGGTGGTGGGCGGCCGGCCGGCCTCGGTGGATGTCCGGCCGACTTCGGTGGGCGTCCGCTGGGCGTCGCTCTGCCCGCGCAACAGCACCGGGGCGCCGGCGACGCTCACGACGAGCGTGCCGATGCCGGCCAGCGCCAACGCACCGGCACCGCCGAGCAGGCTCACCGCCGGGCCGCCGAGCGCGGTGCCGGCCAGATTGGCTCCGTTCAGCGCGGCCCCGGACGACGCGAAGGCCCGGCCGCGCACATCGGCCGGAACGCGGGCATGGATCAGGTTGCGGATGGCCAGGGCCTGCAGGGAGTTGGCGGCTCCGGTGAGCACGAAGGCTCCGAGGGTGACGGCGAACACCGGAACCCCGGAGCTCACGGCCAACGCGACCCCCATCAGGACCCCGGACCCCGCGAGGACGCGCGGCTGCCACGTCACGGGGATCCGGGGAGCGATCGGGGCGGAGGTGAGCAGCATGCCGACGGTGTGCGCGGTGACGAGGACGCCGTACCCCGTGTCGGACGCTCCGAGGTCGTCACGGATGAAGAAAACCCGCGCCACGCTCAGCACAGCGGTGAACAGAATGGCTGCGGAGAGTGCCGCGATCGCGGTGCGCAGCAGCCGGTCCGCACCCAGTACCCCCACCCCTTCGCGTACCTGGGCGAGCCAGTTGACGTTGGTACCCGCGACGGGACGGCGCCGGAGCCGCAGTGCGAGGAAGGCCACCGCCATGGCGGCGAACGTCGCCGCGTCGCACAGCAGTGCCACACGGTCGCCGTACGCGGCGATGAGGAGACCGGCGAGCACGGGGCCCACCACGTTCCCGGCCGAGCGGAAGGTCTCCAGCCGGGCGTAGCCCCGGGCAGCGTTCTCCTCGCCGAGGATCTCGGGGACCAGGAGCAGGAGCGCGGGAGAGACCACGGCCAGTCCTGCCCCGAGCAGGGCCAGCAATCCGATGCAGACCATCACGTCGGTGACGAACGCCAGCCCCAGGCCCAGCACGGCCTGGAGGGCCGTCACGACGACGATCAGCCGACCGCTCTCGACGCGGTCGACCAGGGGCGCCGCCAGGGGACCCACCACCACGAGCGGCAGCACGCCCGCGATGACGAGGGCCGATATGGCGAGACCCGACCGCCCCTGGTCGTGCAGCCGGAGGGTCAGCGCGATCAGCGCCATCTGGTCCCCCATCGCGGACAGTCCGTACAACGCCCCCGCGACGGAGAGAACGACGTCACGGTTTCGAAGCACCCGCAGATCCTGTCAGCCCCGGGACGCCGGTGCGCGGCGGGGGCATCGAATCGAGCCGGATCCACGCGGACCGCCCCGACCGAACCGTACCGGCGACCGCCGGGCCGAACCGGTACGGACCGGTCGCCAGGCCGAACCGGTACGGAGGGATCGCCCGGTTGAAACGGTACGGACGGGTCCCCCGGCCGAACCGGCGGACCGGCCGGGCGACGGCCGGTCCCTACCGAACGGGCGGCGATGGGCACCAATCCTCGCCGCTGCGGACTTCCCCCTCACCAGGAGGACTTGGTGACCCCCGGCAGCAGTCCCGCGTGGGCCTGCTCGCGCACGCGCACGCGGGAGAGCCCGAACTTCCTCAGGTGCCCGCGTGGTCGGCCGTCCACCGCGTCACGGTTCCGCACCCGGGTGGCACTCGCGTCACGGGGCTGGCGCCGGAGTTCGTCCGCCGCCATGCGGCGTTCGGCGTCCGAGGCGGACGGCCGGCGGATGATGTCCTTCAACTCGGCACGACGGGCGGCGTACCGCCCGACGACCGCCTTGCGCTTCTCGTTCCGCACGATCTTGCTCTTCTTCGCCATCAGACCTTCTCCCCCCGGGCCCGGATGCGGGCGACGGCCGCCTCGACACCGATGGCGTCGACGGTCCTGATCGCCCTGGCACTGAGCGTCAGCCGGATGCTGCGCCCCTCACTCGGCAGCCAGTACCGCTTGCGCTGGATGTTGGGGTCGAACCGACGCGAGGTGCGCCGGTGCGAGTGGGAGATGCGGTTACCGAAGCCCGGCCGGGCGCCGGTCAGTTGGCAGTGGGCTGACATGGCACTACTCGCTTCCTGCGGCGAACCGCGTAATGGAAATGGAAATCATTGCCATATAGTAGCGGCATGGCTCGCAATGAACTGCGCCCCGTCGTCAGACTCCGATCCACCGCGGGGACCGGCTACACGTACGTCACCCGCAAGAACCGTCGCAGCGACCCCGAGCGCATGGTCCTGCGCAAGTACGACCCGGTCGCCCGCAAGCACGTCGACTTCCGCGAAGAACGCTGACCACTTCCCGCCCGCACCCGAAGGACCGCCATGAAGCCAGAAATCCACCCGTCGTACGGCCCCGTCGTCTTCCGTGACAAGGCGGCCGGTTCGGCCTTCCTCACCCGTTCCACCGCGACCAGTGACAGGACGATCGTGTGGGAGGACGGCAACATCTACCCCGTCGTCGATGTCGAGATCTCCTCCGCGAGCCACCCGTTCTACACGGGCACCGCACGCGTACTGGACACCGCCGGACGCGTCGAGCGGTTCGAACGCCGCTACGCCCGGTGCGGAACGAACTGATGCGGGGCGAACCGATGCGGCCCGAAACACCGTTGCCCGTCGTGATCGTCGGCGGCCTCCACTCCGACGCCCGCCGGGAGGTCGTGGAACGGCTGCTGCGGACCGTTCCCGGCAGCGTCGCCCTGCACCACGACCTGAGCGGCGCCGCCGCGGGGACGGTACGGCGCACCGTGCGGGACGCCTCGGGCGAACTGTCCCGGGGCGACACCCCTCTGGTCGACGACTGTGCCTGCTGCGCGCTGCGCGAGGACCTGGTTCCCGAGCTGCGGCGGCTGGCCGGCGCGGGCCCGGCCGGGCCCGCGATCGTCGAACTGTGGGACTCCGTCGAGCCCCGGACGATGGCGGAAGTGATCGCCACGCACGGCGGTGGCGTGCTCGGACTCACCAGCGTCATCACCGCCGTCGATCCCGCGCTCGTGCTGCCCTGTCTCGGGAACGGTGACGACCTGGCCGATGCGGGACTCGCCGCGGCGACGCACGACCGGCGGACCGTGGGCGACACCTGGGCGCGCCAGCTGGAGTACGCGCCCGTGCTCGCCCTCGTGGAGAACGAGGCGGCGGACGACGAGGACCGCGCCCTCCTCGCCCAGCTCCACCCGACGGCCCGTCACGTTCCCGTCGATTCACCGGAACTGGCCCGCCTGGCCTTCGCCGGCTTCGACGTGGAGTCGGCCGCCGCCGCCCAGCACCCCGCCTGCGCGCTGCTGCCGCAGGAGGCGGACGAGGCCGGGGTCGCCACACTCGTCTGGCGCCGCCACCGCCCCTTCCACCCCGAACGGCTGTACCGGGCGTTGGAGGACCTGTGCTGCGCCGCGGCCCGCAGCCGCGGCCGCTTCTGGCTCGCCGACCGGCCCGACACCCTGCTGGCCTGGGACGCGGCGGGCGGTGCGCTCTGCGTGGAGACCGCGGGCCCGTGGCTGGCGTCGCTGCCGGACGCCGCCTGGGACCTGGTGCCGCCGATGCGCAGGGCCGCGGCGGCGCTCGACTGGCACCCTGAACACGGCGACCGCTGCCAGCACCTCGTCTTCACCTCACCGGCCCTGGACCGTGACGGAGTGGTTCGGCTCCTCGACTCCTGTCTCCTCACCGACGCGGAGTACGCGGCGGGCCCCGAGGCGTGGAAGCGGCTCCCCGCCCCGTTCGACTCGTTCCTCGACCCGGTTTACTGACCGAACCCCATACCGTTCGCACATCCCAACCCTCCTATCCGCAAGAGGAGTTCGTATGGAACGACGCAACGATCAGCGCGCATCGCCGAAGAACCGGCCCAACCCGCTGGACGCGGCCGAAGTCACGTACATCGATTACAAGGACACCGACCTGCTGCGGAAGTTCATCTCCGACCGCGGCAAGATCCGCAGCCGCCGCGTGACCCGGGTCAGCGCTCAGCAGCAGCGGCTGATCGCCCGTGCGATCAGGAACGCACGCGACATGGCCCTGCTGCCCACGCCCCACAAGTGACCACGCACCGCGTGGCCTCGGCGGGCACCTACCCAGGCCCGCCGGGGCCACGCGGTTCTCCCCGCGCAACGGCGGTCGCGCGGCACTGCGCTCAACCGCGCGCCGACAAGACCTCTTCGAACGTCGCATACGCGTGCGCGTCGAACAGCACGAACCGCACCTCCTCGATCGGCGCGACGGCCTCCGCCAGGACCGTACGGACGGCGATGCGCGCCCCGTCGTCCATGGGCCAGCCGTAGACCCCCGTCGAGATGGCGGGAAACGCCACGGTGCGCGCTCCCAACTCCGCCGCAGCACGTAGCGATTCGCGGTAACAGGAGGCGAGCAGCTCCGAGCGGTCCTCGGCCCTGCTCCACACCGGCCCCACCGTGTGCACCACCCACCGGGCGTCCAGCCTCCCCGCGGTCGTGGCCACGGCCCGCCCGGTGGGCAGCCCCTTCCCGTACCGCGAAGCCCGCAGCTCACGGCAGGCGGCAAGGATCTCGGGACCGCCATGCCGGTGGATCGCTCCGTCGACCCCGCCGCCACCGAGCAGCGAGGAATTCGCCGCGTTGACGATGACATCGACGGACTGCCGTGTGATATCGCCCCGCACCAGAGTGACGGTGACGGCCTCGGGTTCAGATGTACTCATCCGCCCATGGTGCCGCGCCTTCACCCGCGCCCGGCGGGCGACGCGAGCGCGCTCCCGAAAGGGTTGTCGTCGGTGACGTCGATCCACGGCCTGACGGCCCCGGCCCAGCAGCATGACGGCCCGTCAGGAGGTGGCGCGCAGGCGCCTCCACACCGCCTTCGCCGCGTGGTGGCCGGACATGCCGTGCACGCCCGGGCCGGGCGGGGTCGCCGAGGAGCACAGGAACACCGCCGGATGTGCCGTCGCGTACGGGACGCGCGCCAGCTTGGGCCGGATCACCGTCTGGAGACCGGCGAACGCGCCGCACGCGATGTCGCCGTCCACGTAGTTGGCGTTGCGCGCCGCGATCGTGGGCGGTCCGGCCACCGCCCTGGCGAGCACCAGATCACGGAAACCAGGGGCGAAGCGCTCCAGTTGACGCTCGATCACCTCCGTCGCGTCCCCCTCCCAGCCCGCCGGGACGTGTCCGTACGCCCAGAAGACGTGCCGCCCCTCGGGTGCGCGGGAGGGATCGATCAGGCTGGGCTGCGCCGTGATCAGGAACGGCACGCTGGGGTCCTGGCCCGCCACGGCGGCGCTCAGCGCGGCGTCGATCTCACCGGCCGTGGGACCGATGTGGACCGTCCCGGCCCTGCGCGCCTCCGGAGCGGTCCACGGGACCGGGCCCGACAGCGCGTAATCGATCTTGAAGCAGGACGCGCCGTACCGATAGCCGCTGTAGGCGCGGCCCAGTCCCGCGATGCGGGCGAGGGCGGCGGGCGAGGTGTCGAAGACGTACGCCCGGGCGGGCGGGAGTTCGTCGAGGCGCCTGACCTCCGTACCGGTGTGGATCGCGCCGCCCTGTTCGCGCACGTACGAGGCGAGGGCGTCGGAGATGGCCTGCGATCCGCCGCGCGGCACCGGCCAGCCCTTCTCGTGCGCGGCCAGGGCGAAGAGCAGGGCGATTCCGCCGGTGGCCACTGCGCTGACGGGCGCGATGGCGTGGGCGGCAAGTCCGGCGAGCAGCCCCCGCGCCCTCTCGCCCCGGAAACGGCGGGAGAGCAGTGTCGCGGGCTGGAGCGCGTCGAGACCGAAGCGCACCCAGCGGTACGGGTCACGGGGCAGCCCGTCCCACGGGGTGCGCAGGAAGTCCTCGGCGAGCGTGTCCCAGTGGCCGAGGAACGGGGCGACGAGCCTGCGGTACGCCCCCGCGTCCTGGGCACCCAGGGACATGGCGCTCTCCCCCACGGACCCGGTGAGCACCGCGGCCGACCCGTCCGGGAACGGGTGGGCCAGCGCCAGCTCCGGCTGCAGCCACTCCAGGCCGTGCCGGGTGAGCGGCATGGCGGCGAACGCGGGCGAACCGATGGCCAGCGGATGGACGGCGGAACACGGGTCGTGGCGGAAGCCCGGCAACGTGAGTTCTTCCGTGCGGGCACCGCCTCCGACGGCGTCGCCCGCCTCGAAGATCTCCACGGCGAAACCGCGCCGGGCCAGTTCGGCCGCGGCAGTCAGTCCATTGGGCCCCGCCCCCACGACGACGGCATCGAGCATCGACGGCACCTTCGGACTCCTTCGTCAGCCGACGGCCAGCACACCCAGGATATTCCGAGACGCCGACAGCGTGGCCGGGGGTAGGGTCACGACGCGATGAACACACCGAACTCCCCCGCTCAGCGGCCGCAGGTGACAGGGGAAGCCCCGGTCGTGCCCGCCCGGATCGCGGACATGGCCTCCCGGCTCGTCTCGGTGCCCGGTGTCCGGGCGGTCTCCCTGGGAGGCAGCCGGGCCCGCGGCACTCATCGCCCGGACTCCGACTGGGATCTGGGCGTCTACTACCGCGGCGTCCCCGATGTGGCCGCGCTGACCGCACTGGCCTGCGAGGTCCAGGGCTCCCCCGCGCAGGTCGCGGGACCCGGCGGCTGGGGCCGCTGGGTGGACGGCGGAGCCTGGCTGCGGGTCGACGGCACGGCGGTGGACTGGATCCTGCGCGATCTGGACCGGGTGGAGGCGGTGTGGTCGGACTGCCGGGCCGGGCGCTACGAAGTGGGGGTGCAGCCGGGGCATCCGCTCGGATTCTGGTCCCCCGCCTATCCGGGCGAGATCGCGCTGTGCCACGTGCTCGCCGACCCGCACGGCGTTCTGACAGCGCTTCGGCGGGAGACGGCCGACTACCCCGAGCCGCTGCGCACGGCGCTGATGGATGCCTCGTGGGAGGCACAGTTCCTGGTGGAGGCTGCCCGCAAATCGTCCCCCGCCGGGGACGCGCTCCATGTCGCCCTGTGCCTGTCGCGCGCGTTCGGCATCCTCGCCCAGTCGCTCCACGCCCACCACCGCGTGTGGTGTCTGAACGAGAAGGGCGCGTTGGCCTCCGCGGCCGCGCTGCCGGACGCTCCCGCGGACTTCGCCGCGCGGGTCGGTGAGGTGTTGAGGGAGCTGGACCCCGCGGCGGTCGAGCGGGCGTCGGAACTGGTGCGGAACGTCCGGTCGGCCCTCGCGCCCGGTGGCGCGGAAGGCGGGGGGACCGGAGGCTGAACGGCGACCGAGGGGCGATGCCCGATCAGGCTCCCTCGCGCAGCGCGCTCAGGACACGTTCGACGGTCGCCCCGTCGCGGCCCGCCGTGAACGGCAGGTCGTTGCCTCCGGCGATACGGAACGGGGCGCCGGAGAGGGTGGCCTGGGCGCCGCCCGTCTCGGCGACCAGCAGCAGACCGGCCGCGTGGTCCCAGGCGTACTCCCAGGTGAAGGCGACCGCGTCCAGTTCTCCGCGTGCGACGGCGAGGTATTCGAGACCGGCCGAGCCGCAGGGCCGGGCGTCGATGCCGTCGATACGCAGTCCGAGCAGGGCCCGCTTCTGGGCGTCGGTGGTGTAGTCGGGGTGCGATGTGGCCACTTCGAGGACGGCTCCGGGTGCGGGGGCGCCGGACCGCATCGGCCGCCCGTTCAGCGTGGCGCCCCGCCCACGCACCGCGACGGCCATCTCGTCGAGCGCCGGGGCGTAGGTCCACGAGGCGAGGAGTTCACCCCGGTGGGCGAGGGCGACCAGCGTGCAGAAGCCCGGTTCACCGCGTACGAACTGGCGGGTGCCGTCGACCGGGTCGACGATCCACACCGGCGCGTCACCGCGCAGCGCCTCGTACACCGCCGGATCGGCGTGGACCGCCTCCTCCCCGACAACGACCGAGCCGGGCAGGAGCCGGGACAGCGAGGCGGTGAGGTGTTCCTCGGCCAGACGGTCGGCGACGGTGACCAGGTCGTGCGGGCCGTTCTTCTCGACGATCTCGTGCGCGGCGAGCTGACGGTGGCGGGGCATGATCTCGGCGGCGGCCGCGGCGCGCACCGCCTCCTCGACGTCGGTCAGCTGGACGGCAGGACCACTGCCGTTGGCGGAGGGGTTCCCGGCGATTCCGGCGATTCCGGCGAGAAGTTCATCAATCATGCTCCCAGCCAATCACGCCCCGCCGGGAGATCGATGACCAGGTCATGACGCGAAGATGGCCGCCGGGTGTACGACGGCGCGCACCATGTGACGCGGGACACGCCGGGCCGGACACCCGGAACCGTGCGCTCAGAACCAGTCGTCCTTCCTCGGCGGCTCGCAGAGTTCGAAGACCACCTCACCGGCGGTCGGGTCACCCCCGGCCAACGGACGCACCCGCGCGCCGACCGCCACGAGATGTGGTGCCGCGCCCACGACGCGGCAGCGGAACACGAACCCCTCGGGAAACCTGACGAGGGACTCGTTGCGTGCCGCCTCCGTGTAGCGGTGCACGACGCCGGACCTCACCACGACGCCCAGGCCGTCGCTGTGTTCGGGCTTCAGATCGCTCGACGCGCACACCGGGCACAGCAGCCTCCGGAACGAGGCCGTGCCGCACCAACGGCAGCGGTGGTAGTGCAGGCCGGCTTCCTCACGCTCCGTCTGCACGGTGCCATTCGACAACTGGGACACGCTCGACCCCCTGCGCTCGGCTCGGATGCGCCGTGCGTACGCGTCGACGCTTCGGCACCATAGGGCACTGAGTGCCGAAACGTAAAGGCACTCAGTGCCAGAAACGTGATTCCGCGGCGTCAGTCCTGGCCGATGACCGACTCGATCTGCTGCACCACGCGCCACATGGGCGCGTTCTTCGCGGCGACCATCACCACCACGTCGCCGTCGGCCGAGGGCATCGACGCACCCGGGACCCCCGCGCTCCCCCACACGCTTCGCACCAGCCCGAGGGCGTGATCCACCGCCGCCTCCGCGTCCCCCTCGCCACCCGAGCGCAGCCAGGCGCGCAGCCCGTTGTTGTGCGCGGCGACCACGGACGCGGCGACCACCTCGGCACGGAGCGCGCCGTCCCGCGCGTCGCCGTAACGCTCACGGAGATGGCCGGCCATCGTCTGCTCGTACCGGCGCACCACGGACAGCTCGTAGGTCCGCAGTCCCGGCACCTCCCGGGTGAGCCGGTAGCGCTGGACGGAGAACTCGGGGTTGGCCGCGTACATGCGCAGCACGAGCCGCGCCGCGTCGCACACCGCGTCGACCGGGTCCACGTCGCCGGCCGCCGCCAGGAACGCGGTCATGTCGGCGAGACAGCGCTCGTGGTCCGGGAAGACCGCGTCCTCCTTGGAGGGGAAGTACCGGAAGAACGACCGGCGCCCGACCCCGGCCCGGGCCACGATGTCGTCCACCGTGGTCCGCTCGAAGCCCCGCTCCAGGAAGAGCTGGAAGGCCGCCTCGGCCAGCACCTCCCGCATGGGGGCCTTCTTCGCCGGTCTGCGTGCGTCAGTCATGCGGGGAACGTAGCACCGAAAGCCCTTTTCTGGCACTGCGTTCCTTTACAGAGGGTACTCAGTGCCATATGGTCGTCTCCACCAACCGCACCAGGTAGGAGAGCCGTCGTGAGCTTGAGGATCGTTGTCTGTGTGAAGTATGTGCCGGATGCGACGGGTGACCGGCGTTTCGTGGATGATCTGACGGTGGACCGTGAGGATGTGGACGGTCTGTTGTCGGAGCTGGACGAGTACGCGGTGGAGCAGGCGTTGCGGATCGCGGACGGGG
>NZ_JBIDBS010000039.1:0-26725 GCF_043204165.1 Streptomyces sp. NPDC047982
TTGGCGATCGTCCGCCAGTACATCGAGCAGCAAAAACGTCCGCTCTAACGTGCACGTCAGAGCAGTCTGGAGATGCATTCATCCCCGGCGTGAACGCCGGGGCTTTCCGCAAGAGTCCCGGTAACCAACTGGACGGCCTCTGAGCTTCCGTTCGGCGCCGCTGGTGGCCACCGCAGGACTCCCGGAATGAGTCGAAGCCTCCGGGGGGCGCGGTGGCCACGTCTGACACGCGGCACGCGGGCCTTCCCGCCGGGGCCCTGGAGCTTGTGTTTCCGGCACCAGATCTCCTGAGGCCCGATCCATCGATGTGATGCCTCGGAGACATGTGGCGGGCCGTAGGAGGTACCTCCTGACCTGTGATGACAGGGTTGTCGAAGGTTTCTTCACGCACGATCGGCGAGGCGTCCCGTGGGTGAGAGCATCCCATGCTGGTTCGGCGTTCTCCGTCTGGTTCGGCGGAGCGAATCCGATCGCGGACGCAGGTCCGTTGCCGGTCGTCCGGCCGGCGGGCTGGACCCGGCCGCCGTGGCGCACTGGGCCGATACGGTGAGGGAATGACCTCACCTGACCGGAGAGCAGCAGAATGCGATGCGGCGGAGGTGATCACCTATCGCGCCGACCGACCGGCTGGCCGGTAGCCGGCCCAGTGCTCTGACCCGCCCCCGGCTTTGCTCACAGTGTTGCCGTGAGACGGCCCGGGGCATGGGCGGTGGTGGTCCGTGACCGGTGCGGTGCCGGTGCTGCGGCGCCGACGGTGTGGCGCATGCCTGCGCATGTTCCGGAAAGGAAAGTGAGGGCGGACCCCGTCCGGATGGGGGCATCCGGACGGGACCCACCGCCTCACCGATGTGAGGTGATCCCGGTCAGATCCCGGGGCCTGCGACATAGGTGAACGCGTCGGCTGCGGTGGCCGTGCCGGCTGCGTTGGTCACGACCACGTCGGCTGCTCCTGCGGTGCCAGGCGGGGTGACCGCCGACAGCGTGGTGGCGTTGATCACCGCGAACGGTGCCGGGACGCCGTCGAAGGTGACCGAATCGGTGGTGTCCAGGTTGGTACCGGTGATCGTCACCGCCGTTCCGCCCGACGTGGGTCCGGAGGTCGGGACGATGGTGCCGATCGTGGGGGCGTCCACGTACGTGTAGGTCAGGCCGTTGTTGCTGCCACCCGCGGTGGTGACGGTTACCGGGACGGGGCCCGCAGCGGCGCCGGCAGGGACCGTGACGCTGATGGAACTGTCGGAGATCACGGTCGGGGTGGCCGTCACGGCTCCGAAGGAGACACTGGTGGCCGTCGACAGACCGGTGCCGCTGACGGTGATGGTGTTGCCGCCGGCGAGTGGTCCGGACGTCGTACTCAGGGAGGACTTGAACGGCGCGCCGACATAGAAGAACGGCACCGGGTTGCTGGTTCCACCCGGGGTCGTGACGGTGACACCGACGGTTCCGGTGCCCGAAGGGGAAACCGCCGTGACCTGGGTCGCGGATACCTGGGTGATGTTCGTGGCCGGTTTGCTGCCGAACATCACCTTGCTCGTGTTGGACAGGTTCGTTCCCGTGATGGTCACCAGCGTTCCGCCGCCGGTGGAACCCTGGTTGGGAGAGATAGGCATGACAAATCTCCTCGTTCTCCGATGGGACATGCGGGGACCGGCGGAACAGCGCCCGGCCCAAGTGCGTCGGCTTCCGCCGGAAGGCCGGTTGCCGACGGCGTCAAGGAACGGACGCCACGTGTGGTGACACGCAGTTGGCACTGCCGAGTGTCCGGGGAGCGGGCGTATGTACCCGGGGCGGTGTCGGCCCCGACTGCCAGCATTTTCTTCTCGGGCACGGAGAAGAACCGGCAAGCGCTGCCTGTTCCCAACTTCCTCGGCCAGGGTTGGGCAGCCCGCCGGTTCACCATTTCAGTGACCCACAGGGGGATTTGAGCGACAAGGCTCGCAACCTCGCACCACCCGAACGGAGCAGTGGCCCGCCTTGCGAGGTTCACGGCCGAGCGGGTCGGCACTGCCCCATGACTGTTCGCTCGCACCATCTCGATGAGGGAGTCGTCGCCCGCGGCCGTTGGGCGAGAGTTCCCGGACGCATCACCAGCGAAGCCAAAACCTGATGGGGCGGCCCGAAACCAAGGCCCAAGTCTGGTCCGGGTGGATCCTTGAGAAGAAATACCCCTATGCGAAACCCGGTGCGGCGTAGCTCGTTGGAGTGATCCTGTCGTGAGTGGCCTTGTCGACAGGACAGCCGTATGGGTGACTAGTGCCGTGACCGGCAACGCTCGCCCGGAAGGAGCGTCGCCCGGTGCGTGCGATCGCAAGGCGGCCGGAAGCCCTCGGAAGGGGCTCCCCTGCTCGAACGAAGCTGAGAGTTCGCGAAAGTGCCGGGCGGCGCGACAGGCCAAACGTCGCCGGAGGAGCACGAGAGGCGTCTTACCGGCGCACCGGCCCTACCCGTACCAGAAAACACAGGCGGTGTCCGTGTGCGCGGTCGTCGCAGAGCAGGGCCACCCATGGGCCTCACGAAGTGAACAGCGACGCTTTGCCCGCTGCGCACCGGTACTGACCTGAGCAGCGACGCCGGGCTCTCCCTTGACGAGCTGGCGACCGAAATCGCCAAGTGGCTGCCGGGGCAGGGCGGGGCCGGTGCACGACACCCTTTCGACCGCCGAGCCGAGCACTGTCGATGTCACCGATCCCGTGGACAGCGGAAGCATGCCTGACCTGTCGGTTCGTTGCGACCCGACAGGTGGACGCAGGCACGGCGGTGGGTGCGTCCGCCCGCGACGCCGATTGCCCTCGTCCGACTTGGCGGTGGATGCGAAGCGACTGGTGCACGCCGGGACCAGCACTGGCGCCGCCTCGAACCGGTCGCTCCCGAGCCGGCCGACCCTTTTTCGCTCAGGAGGTATCCATGCCACCCGTGGTCAGTTTCATCAATCCCGCGCAGGGGCCTGTGTCGGGTGGTACCGCGGTCATCATCACCGGTACCAGTTTCACAGGCGCCACAGCTGTTCGTTTCGGCGCCGCCAACGCTGTTTCCTACACCGTCACTTCGGCCACACAGATCAACGCGATCACACCGGCCGGGAGCATCGGCTCGGTTCCGGTGAGGGTGATCTCTCCGAGTGGGACGAGCAACGCCACGGTAACCTTTACCTACACAGCCTCGTTCCCACCCACGGTGATCGGTGTCTCACCGTCCAGCGGCTCCACGAGCGGTGGCACCGTGGTCACTTTGACGGGCACCAATTTCTCCGGCGCCACCCAGGTTCGTTTCGGCCTTGCCAACGCGTCGTCCTTCAACGTTCTCTCCTCGACTCAGATCACCGCGGTCTCACCGGCGGGATCTTCCGGCACCGTTCCGGTGACCGTGACGACGCCGGGAGGCACCAGCGCCGCTGTTCCGGCGTCGTACTTCTTCTACGTTCCGGTCCCGGTACTCACCGCGATCTCCCCGAGCGCCGGCCCGGCGGCCGGTGGCAACACGGTCACCCTGACAGGACAGAACCTGTTGGGCGCCACCGACGTCCGCTTTGGTGCTGTCTTGGCGAGTTACAACGTCGTGTCCTCCACCGAGATCTCGGCCGGGCCTCCAGCAGGTTCCGGCGTGGTCGCCGTGACGGTGACCACGCCCGGCGGTTCCAGCAACTCCCTGACGTACGCCTATGTGAGTGCCCCCACCCTGATCAGTGTGACGCCGTCCAGCGGGCCGGCCTCGGGCGTCACGGTTGTGACATTGAACGGCACGGGACTGACCACCGCGACGGCTGTGAAGGCGGGAGGGGTGACGACGAGCTTCACCGTGCTGTCGGATACGCAGATGACCGCGGCCATCCCAGCGGGAGCCGTCGGCGATGTCGCCGTCCAAGTGACGACAGTCGGGGGCACGTCAGGAGCGGTGACCTTCCATCGCCTTGCGGCGCCCGAGATCTGAATGCCCGTCCGGTGTTCCCGTATCCCTCACACGATCGTCCCAGGGAGCTAACCCGAGTGGGCTCGTCCGGCGGACAGCCTTACCACGGATCCCTCCGACAGGGCTTAGCGTGCGCTGGAAAGACAGGCGAAACCGGATCAAAGGAGCTCGTTGTGAGGCGTAGATGTATTCATGGCGGATGGGCCGTCACCTCGGCTGCCCTGGCAGTCGTCTTGGCGGCTGCCACGCCGGCGGCAGCCGCTCCGTCCTCCACCAGCGTCACCGCTTCGCCGAGCGCGGCCACCGTCGGTAGCCCGGTCCAACTGACAGCGTCAGTCACCTGCGGCTCCGACCCGAGTGGCGGTCTGGGCCTGTCCTTCTTCAGCGGAGGTGACCTTCTGAGCACCGTGCCGGTGGCAGCCAACGGTCAAGCCGTATTCACCACGTCGTTCGCCGTCACCGGCGCGCACACCATCACCGCCTCCTACAACGGCAACGAAGCCTGCGACGCGTCCCACAGCACCACGACAGTCCAGGTTTCGGCGTCTCCGACCCCTCCGACCAACCAAGTACCCGGTTTCTGCCTGATCGCCTGCGGCAGCGTGATCGGGTTCGTCGTGGGAGACATCAAAAACAACACCGTTACCGTTTCCTGAAGGCTGCGGCAAGGGACGCAGGACCAATCCAGCAGCGCGGACGAGGCTCCGTCCGTCGAACCGGTGCTCGCGCGGTGCTGACGCAGGGAACCGATCCGCAGGGTTCTGACGGAACGGAGCAGCGTCGTGTGCCGGATGCCTTCATCGGTCAAGTGCCCCTGATCGAGCCATAAGCGGTCAGGTGTCGGCACACAGGGACGGCGCGGTCCACGGCCGGGAGACGGAACGTAGCGGTGCGCGATCGGGGCCAGTCGGTGACCAACGCGCCGCCTACGGGTGTATCAGGCCATCGTTCGACTTCTTGGGACAAGCGTGATGCACGCGCATGCAGGAGTCGTCGACATGACACCCTCCAGGTGCTCGTGAGAGGCGCAGGCGGTAGGAAAGCGGCTGTCCCGGAGCGACGCGCGGTGGCGCCGCCGGCGCGTTGAGGTCGGCGACGGCGTGATGCGGCGTTGCTGAGAGCCTCCTGGCTACCGGCCGGATGCCTCGGCGTCCTGCCTCGTCCGGGCGGGAGAAAGAAACCGCCGGCCCTTGCAGGACGGCGGCTTGTCGGGCGGGTCTGGGCGGCGCGCTCACGACGGCCTCGCGCGACGTGCTCGAGCGGGCGCTGGGTCTTAAACGTCAGCCGGCGTCGACGGACGCCGGCTGACGCATCCAACTCCTCTCGTGGGGTGCCCATGGTGGCAGCCCACCTCCCAGCGGCTGGCGCGAATCAGACCCCTGATCGGTTGAGCGGCCACTTCCCCGGAGAGGTTGGGCGGCCCGTTGGACCTCACTGTTATCTGATGAGTCGGCATATGACGGCAATGGGGGATCGTGTAATGGCACTCGGATGGCCTACTTCCGTGTGATGAGATGTTCGGCCGCTATGTGTCAGGGAAAAGAGACGAATGGGCCGTCCGGAGATTTTATCGGCCCGGGGTCGCGCAGGGTGGCTCTCGTCTCGTCCTGTCCGGCTCGCGCGCATCTGCCGAGGTGACCGTGAGCGCCTGGCGCCGGACCGGATCATTCTGAAGGCGTTTTCGTCGCCCACCAGGCGCCGCTCCGATATTTGGGCCATGTATTTCCATTGTCGCCTGAATTCCTGAAAGTTGACGGTTGTCGGATCAGTGCGTCAACTGCTGTTCCTGCAGTGAATGCTGTTGCGTTTGTTTCCGGCTTGTGTGGTACTCCGATCGAGTGGTTCGGGGTCGCCTCTCTTGAGATTTCGCTTATCCGTCCCGCTTTACTAGGTTGCGAACCGGCGGGTCGCCCATCCCTTCCCGGGGACGTGATTGCTACCGTTCCGGTCTTCACTCCGATCACTAGGGAGTGCGCGGCGACCAGGTGGTGTTCTCGCTCGCACAGCGGGCCGTCCCCTTGGTCGGAGAAGGGCACCGCTCCGCCGACGTCGCTGCTGATGAGCGCGCACGTCATCTCTAGGGAGTGCCAGCATGTTTCGTTCCCGTCTCGCCGCCGCCACTGTCACCGCCACCCTGGCGGCGGGCGCCGTAGTGGGCATCGCCCCCCTGGCCGCGGCGGCCCCCGCCGCCGCGGCCGCCTCCCCATGTGTCAACGATCTGCAGGCCGCGCAGGCGTCCAACAACGCCGCCATCGCCGCCGACCAGGCCAACAACACCAAGGTCGCCTTCGCCAACAACCTGCGGACCGCCACCTCGCTCGCCTCGGCGCTCGGCGACTGCGCCGGGCAGCCGCCGGTGGTGGGGGTCAACATCCTCACGGCTTCCGCAACCAACGTGACCGCCATCGTCTACAACCTGCTCGGAGCCGCTGCTTCGGCGTTGGGCTCCGAGCAGGCGACCGCTTCGTCGATCAGCCAGGCGCTGGCCAACGCGACCTGACCGACGCCCAGGCGGGTGCCGTGGCCAGGCGTTCGTACCCGGCCTCGGTCGGCCCGGCTGCCGCCGGACCTCGCGGTCCCCGGCCCGGAGACCGGAGCGCAGGCCGGCCGCCCACCGTTGCTCAGGCAGTGGTGGGCGGCCGGCACGGCCGGCGAGAAGCCGCTCGCTCGTTCTCGCCAGGAGCAGCCGGAGCGCCTCGCACGGTCCGGGGCGGTCGGCGGCCATCGACCCTGCGTCACCGAGGCCGCTGTCGCTTTCACCTCGCGCTGATGCGGCGCCCGGTCCAGGCACACGTATACGTCCGAAAAAAAGCGATTTCTCTTGTCACCGCATGTAGAGGTCACTGTGCTGGTCACTGCTTTTGTGATTCTTTGTGCCGCGTCTGCCGTATGGCGTCCCGGTTTCTGATTCCCGCGTTTTCCTGCTTCCTTCTCCCGGGCGGGATAAAGCTTCCATTTCTCGGGTCGTTACACCTTGTGCGAAGGTGAGCAGCTTCCCGTCCACCACTGGTGCCGCCGCACGTATGTCGCCGAATAGGTGCATCCCGTGATCCTGAAGGGAATATTCCATGATCAATCCATTAGCGTCTGCGGGTGACTCGTGAAGCGGCGAACCGGAGGCCGGGCCCGGGATGCCATGGTCACCGGTATCGGGCTGTGTCTTCCTGGTTCAGGGTCGCCGGTATTCACCGCAGATGATCTGTGGAACGTCGCGTCAACCGGAACATCCTGCCTCATCAAGAACGGCGTCTACTTCGGCAGCGTGGATCTGCCGAAAGAAGCGTTCGATGAACGGCTGCCCGGCATTCCCGCGTTCTTCTCGCGCCACTACACGGATGCCCACCGCTTCGGACTGGTTTCACTGGCGCAGGCGAGCGCGGATGCCGGCCTCGAGGTCCAGCGCGATCTGGAGGAGGCCGCCATCCTGGTGGGCCGCGGTGGCGTGGACGCCAACATCGACAGCTATCTCGCCGTCCTCAGGGCCGACCCCACGACCTATCCGGTCGCGGAGGCGTTGGAGATGTTCGTCGCGGCGGAGCAGGCCGTCACCCCCTCGGACGTCGCACTGGTCCAGGGCGCGCTCACTCGGTCCAAAGGGTCCAACTACACCGTCTCCTGCGGCTGCGCGTCGTCAGCCCTCCAGATCGGCAACGCGCAGCGCTTGATCGCCGCCGGCGAGGTCGATGTCGCCGTGGTGACCGGAGTCGACGTCTTCAGCTCCACGCTCATCCGCAACATCCAGCGCCTGCTGAGCGGAGCCCAGGGAGCCTACGACGCCATGCGGTCCCAGGACATGCCCAGTCTCCTGCCGTCATTCGACGCCCTGATGCGTCCGTACGACCGGCGTGCCGAATGCATCAACCATGGCGAGGGGTCCGCGACCATCGTCATGGAGAGCAGGGAACACGCCTTCGGCCGGGATGCCCGCCCCTATGGGCAAGTCCTGTCACAGGCCACCACCCGCGACGGCCTCGCCAATCCCTTGGCCTGCGACGAGTCCGGGAAGGCGCTGGTGGCTGCGGTGCGGCGATGCCTCGGTGACGACCGGGAGATCACCCAGGTCCCCTACATCCACGGCGGTAGCGACGGCAACGTCGCGGTCACGGCCTTCGAGGCGAACGCGATCAGGGAACTGTACGGCCCCGCGTCGCGCGACCTGCTCATGACTTCGCAGGAGGGCTGCTTCGGTCACAACGGCGCCCCGGCCGGTTGTGTCGGGGTGGCCCTGACCCTGCTCATGATGAACCACGGCCAGGTGTGCCCCACTGCCAACTGTGAGCAGCCCGCGGAGCATCTGACCTTCGATCCGGTTCCGGGGACCGCGCCCCGCCCCCTCGACTTCGACTACGCCTTCAGCTTCAACTACCAGGTCGGAGGTGTGAAAAGCGCGATCCTCCTGGGAAGTCCCGACGTCTGAGCCGCTGTGCGCTCGGCTGCCTCCCTGTTCACAGGCCGTCGCCCCGAGGCCGGCGACGGCCCAGACTTCACTCCGCGGTTCCTCACGGATTTACGCGGTCCTGGTCCGGGCGGTGCCCACGCACGTACGTTCCGGTGCTCCTTGCCCGCCCACTGCGCGGCCTGCCATGTGGCACACGTCCTTCTTCCCGAGCCGCACCCACCACCCCTCCCACGTTTCCCGTGAACGACAAGGAGACTTCCGTGGCCCACCGCCGGCATGCCCCTCGCCCAGCGAACGCGCCCATCGCCGTCATCGGCATGGGCTGCCGACTCCCCGGAGACGCCGACTCCCCAGCGGCCTTCTGGCGTCTGCTGGTGGAGGGCCGCGAAGCAGTGGGCGCCCCTCCGCCCGGCCGTGAGACTGCCGGCCCGCGGAACGGGCCGTCGCCCGACGCACAACCCGCTTTCCACCGAGGCGGGTACCTGAAAGACGTCTCGCGATTCGACGCGGACTTCTTCGGGGTCGCCGGTCGCGAGGCCGACGTACTCGATCCTCAGCACCGGCTGCTGCTGGAGGTCGTCTGGGAGGCCCTGGAACACGCCGGGCTGCCCCCCGACCGGCTCACCGGCTCCCCGACAGGCATGTTCACAGGTCTGAGCTACAACGACTACATGGACCAGTTGGTCGGCCGGCCCCAGGAACTCGAAGGCTCCATCCTGACGAACGGGCACTGCGTCGCCGCCGGCCGCGTCTCCTACCTCCTTGGCCTGCACGGCCCCAGCATCGCCCTCGACACCGCGTGCTCGTCCTCCCTGGTTGCGTTCCACCTGGCCTGCGAGTCACTGCACCGTGAGGAGTGCGATCTCGCCCTCGCCGCCGGGGTCACTCTCATGCTCGCCCCACGCGTCACCCGGTCCTTCGCCAGGATGGGCATGCTCTCTCCGACCGGACGCTGCCACACCTTCGACGCCGCCGCGGACGGATTCGTCCGCGGCGAGGGCTGCGGCGTCGCCGTGCTCAAGCGCCTGGCCGATGCCCGCAGGGACGGCGACCGCATCCTCGCCGTCGTCCGCGGATCGGCCGTGAACCAGGATGGCCGCTCCGACGGCCTCGCTGCTCCGTCCCCCACCGCCCAGCAGGCCCTCTACCGCACGGCACTCGGCCGGGCCGGTGTCGACCCGGCCCGCGTTTCGCTGGTCGAAGCCCATGGCACGGGCACCCCTGTCGGCGACCCCGTCGAGTTCGCCAGCCTGGCCGCCGTGTACGGCAACGGCCTGTCCCCGTGCGCCCTGGGTTCCGTCAAGACCGCCCTCGGCCACTTGGAGCCCGCCGCAGGCATCACCGGGCTGATCAAGACCGTGCTGTGCCTCCAGCACGGAATCATCCCGCCCAACCTGCACTTCACCCGATGGAACCCGGCCATCACCGCGGACTCCACCCGCTTCTTCGTCCCGGTCGAATGCACCCCGTGGCCCGGCAAGCAGCCAGTCAGGCTGGCCGCGGTCTCCTCGTTCGGCTTCTCCGGCACCAACGCACATGTGATCGTGCAGCAGCCTCCAAAGCCCAGCCGCCGTGCCGGCCTGCCCGGCCCCCGACGGCCCCGAACCGCACCGCCCGAGGTGATCCTGGTCGCGGCCGGATCCCGCCGGGCGCTGCCGACTGCCGCCCGTCGTCTGGCCGACTGGCTGGAGGCGGACGGAGCCAACGCTCCGCTGCGGGACGTCGCCCACACCCTGGCCCTGCGCCGCAGCCCCGGCCGGGGACGCCTCGCGGTCGTCGCCCGTTCCCGCGCCGAGACAGTCGACGCGCTCCGACTGTTCGTCGACGGCCTGCCGCATCCGGCCCTCGTCTCAGGGACCACGGATGTCACCGCTCCCCGCCGGCCCGTATGGGTGTTCTCCGGCCAGGGCTCCCAACGGACCGGCATGGGCCGCGAACTCCTCGCCCGGAACGAGACCTTCACCAAAGCACTGACAGACGTGGACGCCCTCATCCGCAACGAGGCGGGATTCTCCGCCCTGGAGCTGATCCGGGCCGGCGAACCCATCACCGGATGCCCGCGGATCCAACCAGTCCTCTTCGCCCTGCAGATCGCCCTGGCCGCGACCTGGCAGGCACACGGCGTCCGACCCGCCGCCGTCATCGGCCACTCCATGGGTGAAGCAGCAGCCGCAGTCGTGGCCGGAGCCCTCACCCTCGCCGACGGCGTCCGCGTCATCTGCCGCCGCTCGGCACTGCTGGAGCGGATCGCCGGGACGGGCGCGATGGCCAGCGTCGGCCTGGACCAGGCCACGGTGGAGGCCGCCCTCGTCGACGCCGGTGCCGACGCCGTGTCCGTGGCGGTCCTGGCCGCACCCGACACCACCGTCATCTCCGGCGACGCCGACCAGATCGCCCACCTGATCGGCCAATGGGACCAGCGCGGGATCCCCGCCACGCCCATCGCCGTCGACGTCGCCTCCCACAGCCCTCACGTCGACCCGCTCCTGACCGATCTGCACCAGGCGCTCCTTGGCCTCACCCCCCGCCCACCCCACATCCCCTTCTACTCCACCGTGACCGAGGATCCCCGGCACAGGCCCCTTCTCGATGCCGCCTACTGGTGCGACAACCTGCGCCGCCCCGTCCGCTTCCACCCTGCCGTCGTCGCCGCCGCCCTGGACCGCCACCAGGTCTACATCGAGATCTCACCCCATCCCGTGGTCACCCAGTCCCTCACCGACAGCCTGGCCGAGCTGGTCCCCGATGCCGTGGTCCTGCCCACACTGCGACGCGAGCAGGACGAATCCACCACCTTGCGGACCCAGTTGGCGACGCTCCACTGCAACGGCGGCACCGTCGACTGGACCTCCTTGTACGGCGACGGCGTCCTGGTCGAAGCCCCCACCATCACCTTCGACCGCACGCGCCACTGGGCCGTCGGCCAGGAACTGCCGGCCGACACGGACGCACTTCCCGGCCGGCACACCGAGATCCCCGGCGACCAGATCCGTCACACCTGGCGCGCCACCGCTCCGGTCCGCAACCTGCCCTGGCTCGACGACCACCATGTCCACGGCGCCCCCGTCCTCCCCGGCGCCGGCTTCTGCGCCCTTCTCCACACCACGGCCCGCACCGCGCTCACCGGCGCGGCCACGGACATCGGCCTCACCGACATCACCTTCCATGACCTGCTGCGCCTGAGCGACGACACCGAGATGAGCACCACGGTCACCCTCACCACCGGCGAGCAGGCCACCTGTGAGATCCACTCCCGCAACCCGGACGGCTCCTGGCAACTGCACGCCACAGCCCTCGCCCGTCGAGGGCTCGCACCCCACGAAACCCACGCCACACCCGCGCACGGCCTCAGCCACCGGCACCCCGTTCCCCTCGATCCCGCCAGGCTCTACGCCAGGCTGCGCGCCTGCGGACTCGAGCACGGCCCCGCCTTCACCGGCATCACCGCCCTGCGCACCACGCGCCGCCAGGACAGCTTCTGGGCCGATGTCCAGCTGCCGCCCACCGCCCGCACCCCCGAACCCGCCCTCGACATCCACCCCGTCCTCCTCGACCTGTGCCTGCAACTGCTGGTGGCAGGAGTCGGCCTCGAGAGCGCGCCCGCACCGATCCTGCCGGTCCAGGTCCGCGCCCTGCGGATCCTCGGCGACCCCGCGCAAGCTGCCCACGCCCATGCGCGGGTCACTGAGAACAGCGACACGACGCTCGCCGGAGACGTCCGTGTCCTGGACACCGACGGCCGGCCCGTCCTCGCCCTCGACGGCGTGCGGTTCACCCGCCGCGAACCTGCCGAGGGCGCCGCCGTCGACCAGTGGTTCATGGAACTCGGCTGGCACCAGGTCCCCCCGCCCCGCACCGCTCCGGCCCCGCCCGGGAACTGGCTCGTCGTGGACGAGGGCGATGGCCGGGCCGAACGTCTGGCCGCGCTCCTGCGCGCCGCCGGTGCCGAGGCCGAAGTACGGGAATGCCCGTCGGACGTGGAGGAACTCACACCCCTGGCCGAAACCTTCGGCCGGCACCTGACCGCCGGCACGAACCCCTGGCGCGCCGTAGTCCTGCTGTTCGGCGCACCGCCCGTCCCCGACACCGACCCCGTTGAGGGCGCACAGCAACGGGCCCGGCGGCTGCTCGCCTTCGCTCAGGCCGCCGACGAGCACCGCGGAGCATGGCGCCTGTACGCCGTCACCCAGCACGCGTACGCCGTCACCGCGGACGAGTCCGGCCACCCGGCTCACGGCACCGTGCGCGGCGTCGCACGCGTCATGGCCGTCGAGCAGCCGCGCATGCGGCCCACCCTCATCGACACCGACCCCGGCGATGAGGGCCTGCGGGTCCTGGCCGCCGAACTCCTTGCCGACGCGCCCGAGGACGAGGTCGCACTGCGCGGTGACACCCGTTACGCGGCGCGCATCGACCGCGCCCCGGTCACCGCCGCCGAACGCGCCGCCTGCGCCACTCGAACCGTCCGGTTCGGGCAGGACGGGTTCCGCCTGCGCGTCGGACAGCTCGGCGATCTCGACAGCCTCGAACTGGCCGCGACCGGCCGTCGTCGGCCCGGCGAAGGCGAGGTCGAAGTGCGCGTCGAGGCCACGGGCCTCAACTTCCGTGACGTCCTGACCTCCCTCGGCATGCTCGGCTCGGAGCCGGCCACCCCCTACCGCATCGGCTTCGAGTGCGCAGGCGAGGTCAGTGCCGTAGGCCCAGGCGTGGACCACGTCCGCCCCGGAGACCCCGTGCTCGCCGTGCAGTTCGAAGGTGGCTGTTTCGGCTCCTTCATCACTCTTCCCGCCAGCGCCGTCACTCCCGTGCCACCGGCCCTGTCTCCCACCACGGCGGCAGGACTGCCCACGGCGTTCCTCACCGCCTGGTACGCCTTGCGGCACGTCGCACAGCTCGCCCCGGGCGAACGCGTACTCATTCACTCCGCCACCGGAGGCACCGGCCTGGCCGCGATCGCCGTCGCCCGACTCCTGGGCGCGGACGTCCTTGCGACCGCCGGCACCGAGGAGAAGCGGCGCCACCTGCGCGGCATGGGGGTGCGCTGCGTCATGGACTCGCGCACCCTGGACTTCGCCCAACAGGCCCGCCGAGCCACCGACGGCCAGGGGGTCGACGTCGTCCTCAACTCGCTGGCCGGTCCCGCCGTCCGCGCCGGTCTGGAAAGCCTGCGCCCGTTCGGCCGGTTCGTCGAACTCGGCGTACGCGACATCCTGGCCGACGCAGCCCTCGGGCTCGCCCCGCTGCGCCACAACATCACTTTCAGCACCGTCGACCTCATCGAACTGCAACAGCGGCGCCCGGAGTTGTTCACCACGGTGCTGCGCGAGGTCATGGACCACATCGCCGCCGAGCGGCTCAAACCGCTCCTGTGCACCGAGTATCCGCTCGACCGCGCAGCCGACGCCTTCCACCTGATGGCCCGGGCCGGTCACATCGGCAAGATCGTGCTGACCGTCCCCGACCGGGGAGAGGCCACCGCCGTCGTGCCGGACGGCACACCCGTCGTCCGCGCCGACGGTGCCTACATCATCACCGGAGGTCTGGGCGGCCTGGGACTGGCCACCGCCCGCTGGCTGGCTGAGCAGGGAGCCGACCGCATCATCCTCAACGGCCGCCGACCTGCCTCGCTCGAAGCCGCGCGCACCATCAACGACCTCGCCTCCAGCGCCACGGTCGTCCTCGGCGACATCTCCCGGCCCGGCATCGCCGAACGACTGGTGACGGCCGCCACCAACGGGGGTGTGCCGTTGCGTGGGATCGTGCACTGCGCCATGGTCCTCGACGACGCCGCGCTGACCACCGTCCGCGACCACCAGCTCAAGCGAGTATGGGCCCCAAAGGTCACCGGTGCCTGGAACCTTCACCGGGCCACCGCGGACCACTCATTGGACTGGTTCGTTCTGTACTCGTCGATGAGTTCACTGCTGGGCAACGCCGGACAGGGGACATACGCGGCAGCCAACGCCTGGCTCGACGCCTTCGCCACCTGGCGCACCCGCAACGGCCTGCCCACGCTGGCCGTCGATTGGGGTCCCTGGGGTGAAACGGGGCAGGCCGTCGACTTCGCCGAGCGCGGCTATGAGACGATCCCCACCCGCAAGGGCCTGGAGGCTTTGCACTCCCTCCTCACCCACCAACGGGTCCGGACGGCCGTGATCCCCGGCCCGCCCCGGACCTGGATCCCCGGAGCGGCCGCGCACTCCAGCCTCTTCGAGCTGCTCGCCCCATCTCCGGGCGAAGGCGCCGAACCCGCCACGGACCGGGGCAATTTTCCGGCACGCTCCCAGGACAGCGCCTCGGGCATCCGCGCCCGCCTCGAGACCCTGCCCGCCGGCATCGCCCGCCAGAGGGCCCTGGAGAGCTACCTGGCGGACCACATCCGCGCCATCCTGCGTACCGGCAGCAGCACGCTCGACCCGCACACCCCCCTCAAATCCCTCGGCTTCGACTCTCTCCTGGCCACGGAACTGCGCGTCCGCCTTGATACCGACCTCGCCGTCCGCCTCGCCAGCAACTTCGTCTGGCAGCATCCCACCGTCGGCTCCCTCGCCGCGGCCTTGGCCATCCACATGGGCCTGGCCCCACGGGATGAGCCGTCCCCTTCCGACACCGACTCGTAGCGCCCGGGCAGGTTGGTGCGAGCAACTCCTCACCGAATTGCAGATAGATCTCCTTCCGTCCTGCCGCCCGAGCGAGGACCCATCGCGGACACGTCGCGTCCGCGAACGAGGGGACACTGATCGCATGCTGGTACAGCGGAGGTGCTTCGAGGTCGGCCTCGGCGGCGTGAACGAGGGCCCGCCGGGCAGTGGCAGCGCCGCTCGGGTCGCCCGGCGCCTGGCGTGGCGAGGTCGTGGGGGTGCAGGCCGCCGCCACCTCGTCGCCGAGTATTTTCAGGCGCCATCGCCCCGGCCCCGCTCGGCTGTTACGAGACAGCGACAAAGCCCCGATGAACGTCTGCCCGCGATGTGTCGTCGTTTCTAGTGACTACGCCAATCGACACGTAGGTGCCCTTTGGTGCGAAAGGCTGTTCTCGGCATGGAAAGGGATAGATCTGTGATGGTCTCGAATCGGCGCTCCCTGCGTATTGCTGTCGTCGGTGTCTTCGGCGCGGCCTCCCTCGCCCTCGCGGGCACCGCGATGGCGGCCACCCCGGCCGCGCACACCGCAACCCCGGTTGTCGCGCAGCAGGCCGTGCTCGCCAAGGCCGACATCACGGCCAAGCCGTCGGTGTCCTCCGTCCGCGCCTGGCAACTGTTCCACGTCACGGGCCAGACCACCGGTCTCAAGGCGGGCAGCAAGGTGACCCTTCAGCAGAAGCAGCACGGCAAGTGGGTCAGCCTGCCCGCGTCCACGAGCATCTCGCGGAACGGCTCCTACTCGCTCGGCGTCAAGCTCGGGATGAAGGGCAAGAACGACCTGCGCATCGTCAGCGGCACTACAGCCTCGCCGGTCTTCAACGTGACGGTGCGCTGAGACGTGCCGCCACCGCGCCAGGCGTGAGTTGCCGGCGCTGGGGTGGTCCCACCTGCTCTCGCCGCGCAGGCGACCGCCTTTCACACTCACGCCCTGACGGGGCGAGCCCCGGCCGCTGGTCGGGGCTCTGCTGCGTTTCCATCGGGGCGGCAGTCGGTTCCATCCGGTGGGGCGCACTGCTCTCCCCTCTCCTCCCCTCCCCTCTCCCCATCCGACCCGACGAGGTCCTCACCTTCGGCCGCCAGGCGCGCATCCGGCTCCACCGGAGCCCGGCGGCGCCGTTCTGTTACAGTCGCGGTGTACCGCACCTCTTGGCGGCCTCCTGAATCCCACTACTCGGAGGTTTGTCATGCCTTCCTTGCTGAAGGTGCGCTCCTTTCACCGCGACGACCGCGACCAACTGACGGAGCTGGTCAACACCCATGTCGCGGCTGTCGTCCCCGGCCTCTCCGTGTCCGTGAACACGGTTCTGAGTCAACTCCAGCGACGCCCCGACGAGTTCGTCATCGATCCGTGGGTGGCCGAGCGCGTCACGCTCGTGGCCGAGCAGAGGCACTACATCGTCGCTGCCGCTCACCTGCTGCGCTACCGTGCCGATGCCGCGACCGGAACGGATTACCGGAACGCCGGCGTGATCGAGTGGTTCGTCTTCCGGCCCCCGGCCTCCTTCTGGTCGGACTCCGAACAGGCGGCCGACCTCCTGATGGCGGCATGTCTCGCGCAGTTGACGCGCTGGGAGGTGTCGCGGTGCTATGCCGACGGACAGCTCCCCGCACCCGGTATCTGCGGTCTCCCGGAACAGTGGCAGCACGTCCGTGCCTCCTACGAACGGGCCGGTTTCACACAGACCGGGCACACGGAAGTGCTGCTGATGGCCACGGTGGCCGACCTGAGGCAGGCGGTCGGGGCCGCCACCCCGGGCCTGGACGTCCAGCGCACCCTCGGCGAGTGCGGGACCCGGTTCTCCGCCCGGCTGGGCGCGGACGTCGTCGGATTCGTCGAGGTGGACACGTCCGTGGACCGGCCCGAACGGCACGCGCGCAACGGTGGGCTGGCCGACCTGGCCGAGCTCCATGTCGCCGAGCCGTACCAGGACTCGGGACTGGAGGAACGGCTCCTCGCGCACGTCGCACAGTGGCTGCGGATGGCCGGGGTGGACCGGCTGACGGCGTGCGCCTCCGCGGACGACACCGACGAGATCGAGCGGCTGAGCCGGTACGGCTTCCAGGTGCTGTCCCGTATGACGCGGGGATGGGAGCACCAGGCCGACTGACGCCGCGCACGAGGGGGCACGGCGAAGGCGCCAGCACCGCCCGTTCCGACGGGGCTCACCCTGCCCCGCACCGAGGCCGCGCGCGTGCCATCGACGCGTCCTGACCGGCCACCACACACACCACGGCCCCGGGGGAAGGCCACCACCGGCCCCCGGGGCCCCGGTCGTTGATCAGGGCAGGAAGTTCCTCTGCCGCTCCAGCGAGTCCATGCTGAGCCGCCGCCTCCGCGAGGGCCTGCGCGGAAGCCGTCTTCAGCGCTCCGAGGACGGTGCCGATCCACGCTCCGAGGCTGCGTCCGGCCGGCCGCGAGCGGCAGCTCCAGTCCCGCCGGCCTGTCCAACGGTTCTTCCGTGCAGACGGCACAGTCGCGAAGGACACCACCGGCGGGGCCTTGCTCAACAAGTTGCGTTACCGCCGTCCTCTTGGCCAACCCGCTCACTGAGCGTCGCGAACTGTACCCCGTCGGGCAGCCCGGCAGCCCGGCAGCCCGGCGGCGCTCGGTGCCGGTGCACCAGGAGTGTTCGGGCGGGTGGGCGGCATCCGTACGTCGAGACCGTGTGCCGCTGCTTGCGCGGTGCGTCCAGATGGGCGACCGCCGCTCGCGGTGTCCGGCCGACCGACTCCACGCCCCGCAGCCTCGGTGGTCATCGAACATGGGCGTCCGGAGCCGGGGTCGGCAGTGCGCTGTTGATCGACCCCCCGTCTTTCCGGCGCGCGACCGGAGGGCCCGCCACCGAAAATGGGTTCACCGCATCACTTCTGCTCGCCCACGGAGGTGCCCCATGGGCACAGCGATCGGTGACGTACTCGGCTTGGCGGCCGGCGTGGCGGTGAGCCCGCTCCCCATCGTTGCTATGATCCTCATCCTCGCGACCCCGCGCGGGCGGTTGAACGGAACACTGTTCGCCCTTGCCTGGATCGTGGGGCTCGCGCTTCTGGGAGCGGTCACGCTGGCGGTCGGCGGCGCGGGCGGTGCCTCCGCGCACCATCAGCCGGCCACCTGGGTAGGAGCTCTGAAACTCGGACTGGGCGTTCTGCTGGCACTGTTCGGTGCCCGGCAATGGCGGCGACGTCCCAAGGACCCCTCCGAGGCCCAACTGCCCCCATGGATGGCCGCGATCGACCGGTTCTCCCCGATCAAGGTCTTCGGTCTCGGACTCCTGCTGTCGGCAGCGAACCTCAAGAACGCTCCGCTGACGATCGCCGCAGGCGCCTCGATCAGCTCGGCAGGAATTCCCGTGCCCCAGCAAGCCGGGGCCCTCGCCGTGTTCGTGGTCATCGCCTCCCTCGGGGTACTGGCGCCCCTGGCGGTGTACCTCTGCATGGGGGAACGCGCAAAAAGCGTGCTCAGCTCGTGGCGGGACTGGGCCGCACAGCACAACGTCGCTGTCTTGGCCGTTCTCTTCTTCGTCCTCGGCCTCAAGCTGTTGGGGGATGGCATCAAAATCCTCACCGCATGAGGCAGGGAGAGCAACGGTCCGTATCCAGGGCACGCTCGAACTGCTCGTTCGCGCGGTTCCCTTGGCGGGCCGGGTTGGCACCGCTCGAACAGCCTCAGCGCCAGCGCTCGTGACGGATGTCTGCGGAAGCGTTGCCGAGCTTGGCGATCGAGCCCCGGGCGGCGTTGACCGTCACGGTCCGGCGGGCGATACGGGCGAGCGGGATGTCGCTGGCCGAGTCGGTGTACAGGACCGCTTCCTCCGGGGCGAACCCCAGCGCTCGGACGGCATCGACCTTTGCTTCGCCCACGTTGTGCGCGACGAGACGAGGCCCTCGTGGGGTGAAGTCGAGCCGGGAAGCGGCCAGGGGGATGTCGTGCAGCCCGACGCCGTCCAAAAACGCACGCGCGAGGTGCTCCTCCGAGGCTGTCGCCACGACTGTCGGACCGCGCTTGCGGGCGCCTCGGCACCGTGTCACGGCCTGCTGGACCGCTGTCCGGGCTGCCATGGTCCGGCCCGTCACGGCGGCCAGTTCTTCGTACTGGCCGCGGGTCATTCCTCGCAGCGCCAAGGCTACGATCGCCCGGTTCATCGCGGGCCTCAGCGCGCCGTCGGCTGGTGCGGCCGAGGCGAGCAGGAACGGTGGGACCGCGGCGACGAACCGGAGAGGACGAGCCGCCAGACGGGCTCTGACCAGTGACGACATCGTGTCGTCGCTGGTCAGGACGCCGTCGAGGTCGAAGATCGAGGTGATGTTCTCGGTCGGGTTCACTGCGGGAGGGTGTCGGCTTTCGTCTCGACGAGAAGGTCTGCGGCAGCGAGCACGCCCACCTCGACGACCGCCGTGGATCCAACGGTCGCGGCCACCGCGGCCACCCGGATCGGGCGAGCGCTGCGGCGGCGGGCTTCGCGGGCTCCACCTGCCCGGGTTTCCAGCGCGCACGAAAGTCCAGGGGAAACGGAGGGGCGGGCCGGCACGTCGACCACACCCGCACGCGGGGCGGCCGGGGTGGTCCGTCCGGTCGCGGAAGGCCGGTTGCGGCATCTCGAACGTGTCATGATGCGCTGCCGCTCCGATTGCCCGAACATATGGAAAGTTGACTGCTTCTGCCTGTGATTGTGGATGTGGTGGCCGGAGGCAGTCAAGAGGGGGTCCGGGCGAGGGTGTCGTCCGAACGACCGCGGCGGAACGCTGGATTCCTCACGCTGCTCCTCGGGAGGGCGGGACCCCGGCCATGCCGGAGGTGAGGGAAGGGGAGGGGGATCTGCCGACATCGAAGGAAGCGGTCGGCCGCCCCGCCTTCAGGCCACGACGATGTCGTCGCCCGCCGCGTGCAGGGCGTCGCTCAGGTCGTCCGGGCAAGGGCTGTCGGTGATGAGGGTGTCGAAGCCGTCGAGTGCGCAGACGCGGTGGGCGGCCGTGCGTCCGAACTTGCTGGAATCGGCGAGTACGTAGCGGTGGGACGCGTTGGCGAGCATGGTGCGCTTCGTTGCGACTTCGTCGAGGTGGAAGTCGGTCAGGCCGTAGGAGGCGATGCCTCCGGAGCCCAGGAAGACCGCGTCCGCGCGCAGATTGTTGAAGAACTCGACGGTCTGGGCGTTGGAGCAGGCCAGGTCGCCTCCGCGCAGCCGCCCGCCGCTGACCAGGACCTCGACGTGCGGGCGGGAGCTGACTTCGGCGGCGACGAGCAGGGACGGGGTGGCGATGACGCCGACGTGGTCGGCGGGCAGGGCGCGGGCCACCTCCAGGGCCGTGGTGCCGACATCGATGACGACCGTCTGGTTGCGTTCGATCAGTGCTGCCGCGGCCCGGCCGATGGCCTGCTTCTCGGCGAGGAAAGCGCCCCTGCGTTCATTGAAGGATGCCTCCTCCCCGACGGGTGACTGGACGGCGGTGGCCCCGCCGTGGACACGTGCCAGCTCGCCGCGGCGCTCCAGGAGAGCGAGGTCCCTGCGGATCGTCTCGTGGGAGACGCTCAGCAGGCTGGTCAGGTCATCCGTCGTGATGAATTTGAGCCGAGCGACCTCGGCGACGATTCTGCGGTGACGCTCCGCTGCTAGCACGCCCGCCCCTCTCCGATTGACTGTTTCTGTGGAACACTGACTGCATTCTAGGGCTCATGCGGCGTCCGGAAAGGACTGTGGTCGGCGTCAAGATTCTGTTTTTCTGCAGCTCAGAGAGGTTCCTGCTAGTCGATCAGCAGGGGGGTTCGCCAGGTCGGGAACGTGAACCCTTGACGGCAAACGGGCAAGGGTCCACACTCTCAGCAGTCAATAGCCCACACAAACGGTCACGAGGGGGCTGTTGACAGGCGTCGAGGTGGCGCGGACCGCGCGCCCTCGCAGCCGTCCCCGCGGACAGGCTCCAGCGCATCCCCCGTGGGGCGCGGCTTGATGCCGACCGCATTCGGTTCTTCCATCACCCACTGGGCTGCCGCTGCGGCGGCGGGGCACTCTGAAGCAGGGAACGAGGTCATGGCCAAATCAGAAGCAGGTGCTCAGGCGCCAAGAACGGCTGAGGGGCAGCAGGCCGAGCCGAACCAGGTGATGGCGCGGGAACTGGGCTGGTATGCCTCGTTCTCCGTGGCGTTCGGGTTCGTGTCGATCGCGACGGGCATCTTCACGGCCTACGGCTCGGTGCTCGCCACCTCGGGCCCGCGCGGCATCTGGGCCTGGCCGATCTCCGTGATCGGTCAGCTCTCCATCGCCCTCGTCTTCGGAGCGCTGGCCGCACGCATCCCGATCAGTGGCTACTCCTACCAGTGGGTGTCGCGGATCGTCGGGCCCGTGTGGGGCTGGATCATGGGCTGGATCTCGTTCGCCTTCCTCGGGGTCGTCGTGGTCGCCGTGGACTACACGATCGCCTCCACGATTCTTCCCGAACTGTTCCAGTACGTCGGCACGACACAGAACGCCTGGGTCATCACGGCCGGTGTGGTGCTGCTGCAGGCCCTGCTGGTCGCCGCGTCCACGCGCATCACGCACAAGGTCAACAGCGCGGCGGTGACGGCGCAGCTCATCGGCATGATCGCACTGACGGTGCTGCTGTTCGCGGTGGGCTACTTCACCGGCAAGCTCGATTTCGCCCACCTCTTCGACACCGGGACGATCCCGGAGAGCGGCTACTACGCTCTGGGCGGAGCGACCGACGCGGGCCCCTTCGCCCTGGCGTTCCTGCTCGGCGCGTTCACCATCGTCGGATTCGAGTCCGCGGCGAACCTGGCGGAGGAGACCAAGGACCCCGCCCGCGTCATCCCCAAGGCGATGGTCCAGGCCGTCCTGTCCCTGGGTGTTCTCGGCTTCCTCTTCCTGATCGCCGTGACCGCCGCCGTCGGCCAGGTCGACGGCGCCGCCGAGTCGGCCACCCCGGTGGCCACCGTGATCACCGCCGTGCTCGGGTCCGTGGTGGGCAAGGCCCTCCTGGTCCTCGTCGTGGTCTCGATCTTCTCCTGCGGACTGGTGATCACTCTCAGCGGAACCCGGCTGGTCTACGCGATGTCCAGGGACGAGCGCTTCCCCGGATGGCGTCTGCTCAAGCGCATCCACCCCCGGACGGCGACGCCGCTGAACGCCACCGTGTTCATGATGCTCATCGCGCAGATCGTCCTCGCGGTCTTCTCCCGCTCCACCGACGCCCTGTTCCAGCTCTTCTCCGCCGCCACCCTGCTGCCCGCCGTCATCTACGCCGGCACGGTCGCGATGTACGCGGCCAAGCGCTCCTCCCTGCCGCCGTCGCGCGGCTTCTCCCTGGGGCGGTGGGAGGTCCCGGTCCTGCTTCTGGCCGCGGTCTGGCTGGTGTACGAGCTGCTCATCTTCCGGGACGCCTCCTTCCGCGGCCCCTGGGCCTACGTCCTGGTGCTGTGCGGGATCGGCGCCGTCTACCTGGTGGCGCTCATCGCCCGGCGCGGACGCGCCGCCCTGACGATGCCGGACATGGCCGACGTCGACCGCGCCCTGGACAGCGCCACCGCACCCTCCGCGGCCGACACGGAAGGGGCGCTGCGATGACCACGATCCTCGCCATCGACCAGGGCACCTCGGGCACCAAAGCCATCGTCGTCGACGCCGAGGACGGAACGGTCGCCATAGCCGAGGAGACCATCCGCCCCACCTACCTGCCCGGGGGAGGCGTCGAACAGAATCCGCACGAACTGCTCGATTCCGTCCTCACCGCCGGCCGCCGGGCCATGAGCATGGCCGGCCGGCCCATCGACGGCGTGGCCCTGGCCAACCAGGGAGAGACCGTCCTGGCCTGGGACGAAGCCACGGGAACGCCGTTGTCCCCGGCGATCGTCTGGCAGGACAGCCGTGCGGAGAGCGTCTGCGCCGAGCTCGCCGAGCACCGCGAGGCGATCGCGCAGCGTACCGGTCTCGTTCTCGACCCCTACTTCTCCGCGCCCAAGATGGCCTGGCTGCGCCGCAACCTCACCCGTGACGGGGTGGTGACCACCACCGACACCTGGCTCGTGCACCACCTGACGGGCGAGTTCGTCACCGACGCCTCCACCGCCAGCCGTTCTCTGATCTTCGACCTGGACGGCGCGGCGTGGGACGGGCATCTCGCCGAACTGTTCTCCCTCGGCGACGAGCGGCTGCCGCGCATCGTCGGCAGCGACGAGGTGGTCGGCACCACGCGCGCCTTCGGGCAGGAGACGCCGGTGGCCGGCCTGATCGTCGACCAGCAGGCCGCTCTGGTCGCCGAGGCATGCCTGGAGCAGGGCACGGCCAAGTGCACCTACGGCACGGGCGCGTTCCTGCTGGCGAACACGGGACCGGACCCCGTGCGCTCCAGCGCGGGCCTGACGACATCGGTGGCCTGGCAGGCCGCGGGGCAGACCCTGTACTGCGTGGACGGTCAGGTCTACACCGTGGCCTCGGCCGTGCGCTGGTTGCAGGACCTCGGTCTTCTTCAGTCCGCCACCGACCTCGACGCACTCGCTGCGCAGGACAGCGAGGGCGTCATGTGCGTCCCGGCGTTCGCCGGCCTCGCCGCTCCGTGGTGGGCTTCCGAGGCCACGGCCTCCCTCACCGGCCTGACGCTTGCCACCCGCCGCGAACACCTCGTCCTGGCCGTGCTCCAGGGCATAGCCGCCCAGGTCACCGAGCTGACGGCCCTCGTCGGCCGCGACCTCGGCCGGCCCCTGAACCGGCTGCGCGCCGACGGCGGACTGACCAACTCCGCCTCCCTCATGCAGGCCCAGGCCGACATCGCCCAGCTCCCCGTCGACATCTACCCCAACGCGCACGCCACCCCCCTCGGCGCCGCCGCGCTCGCCCGCTGCGCGCTCGACCCCGCCATCAGCCTCGAAGAGGCCGTCGGCGACTGGCAGCCGGCGACCGTATACGAACCCCGCTGGTCCGAGGACCGGGCCCAGGAGTTCCGCACCACATGGGCACAGGCCGCCGCGGCGTGTGCCACCAAGGGAGACCACTCATGACCCCCACCCCCCACCGTCCTCACCCCGAAGTCTTCGACATCGCGGTGGTCGGAGGAGGCATCGTCGGATCGGCCATCGCACGCGAACTGTCCGGATACGACGTCTCCGTGGCGCTGCTCGAAGCCCGCGACGACGTGGGAGACGGAACCAGCAAAGCCAACACCGCCATCCTGCACACGGGCTTCGACGCGAAACCGGGCACCCTGGAGTCCCGGCTCGTGGCGCGCGGCTACCACCTGCTGAGCGATTACGCCAAGGCCACCGGCATCCCCGTCGAGCACACCGGCGCCGTGCTGGTGGCCTGGAACCAGGAAGAGCTCGACGCCCTGCCCGGCCTGAAGGAGAAAGCCGAGGCCAACGGGTACGAGCACTGCCGCATCGTCGACGCGGACGAGGTGTACCGGGTCCTGCCCGACCTCGGCGAGGGCGTGCTCGGCGGCCTGACCGTTCCCGGCGAATCCATCATCTGCACCTGGACCACCAACCTCGCCCTGGCCACGGACGCGAAGCAACGCGGGACGACGATCCTGCTCGAGCACGCCGTGACCGGCATCGACGTGGACGACGACGCGACGACGCTGCACACCGCCCAGGGCGACGTGCGAGCCCGCTGGGTCGTCAACGCGGCCGGCCTCGGAGCCGACAGGATCGACCAGCTCTTCGGCCACGACCGCTTCACCGTCACCCCCCGCCGCGGCGAGCTGTTCGTGTTCGACAAGCTGGCACGGCCCAAGGCCGACAAGATCGTCCTGCCGGTGCCCTCCTCCCGCGGCAAGGGCGTGCTCATCTCCCCGACGATCTACGGCAACGTCATGCTCGGCCCCACCGCCGAGGACCTCACCGACCGCACCGACACCGCCACGTCCGAGGACGGCTACGACTTCCTCCTCAGCAAGGGTGCGCGGCTCATGCCGAGCCTGCTCACCGAGGAGGTCACCGCCAGCTACGCCGGACTGCGCGCCGCGATCGACCACCCCGACTACCTCATCGAAGCCACCCCCGAACAGCGGTACCTCCTCGTGGGTGGCATCCGCTCCACCGGCCTGACCGCCGGCATCGCCATCGCCGAGCACGTCACCGGGCTCCTGGAGGAAGCCGGTCTCGGGCTCCGCGGCCGCAGCGACCTGCCTGCCCCGCCCCGGATGCCGAACATCGGCGAAGCCACCACACGCCCCTACCAGGACGCCGACCTCATCGCCGAGGACGCCGCCTACGGCACCATCGTCTGCTTCTGCGAACGGGTCACCGAGGGCGAGATCCGAGACGCCTGCCACGCCCCGGTGCCCGCGCGCAGTCCGGAAGGGCTGCGCCGACGCACCCGGGCGATGAACGGCCGCTGCCAGGGCTTCTTCTGCGGCGCGGCCGTCGCCGCCCTGCGCACCCGGCACGAGACCAACGACGGCTGCTGCAGCCAGCACAAGGACAACCGATGACCCACCAGCTGCCCCTCATCGAGCCCGATGTCCTCATCATCGGAGGCGGCCCCGCAGGGCTCACCGCAGCCGCCGAACTCGTCGACCGCGGTGCCGGGCGGGTCCTGGTCGTCGACCGGGAAGAGCAGGCCGGCGGCATTCCCCGGCACAGCGACCACACCGGATACGGCCTGCGGGACCTGCATCGTGTGATGACCGGCCCCGCCTACGCCCGCCACTTGACCGACCGGGCCGCACGGTCCGGAGCGGAGATCCGCACCCGCACCATGGTCACCGGCTGGTCCGACCAGCACACCGTCGACGTCACCAGCCCCGAGGGCCGCTACCAGATCCGTGCCCGGGCCATCGTCCTGGCGACCGGCGCACGCGAACGGCCCCGCACCGCACGCCGCATCCCGGGAGACCGTCCCCAGGGGGTCTACACCACCGGACAACTCCAGAACCTCGTCCACCTCCACCATCAGCCCGTCGGCAAGCGGGCCGTCATCGTCGGTGGCGAACTGGTCAGCTGGTCCGCGGTCATGACCCTCCGTGAGGCCGACTGCACCCCCGCACTCATGATCAGTACGTACCCGAAGGCGGAGTCCTACGGCGCCTTCAACGCCGCCGGCCGCACCGTCCTGCGCGTTCCGGTCGCCACCCGCAGCCGGGTCACCCGGGTCATGGGCAAGGGCCGTTGCGAGGCCGTGGAGATCGAGCACCTCGACACGGGCAAACGCCGGACCTTCGCATGCGACACCGTCGTCTTCACCGGCGACTGGATCCCCGACCACGAACTCGTGCGTTCCGCGGGCATCACCCTCGACGAACGCACCCTCGGCCCCCTCACGGACACCGCGCTGCGCACCAGCCGGCCCGGAGTCTTCGCCGTCGGCAACATGCTCCACCCCGTCGACACCGCCGACGTGGCTGCCCTCGACGGCAAGCACGTCGCCCAGCAGGTCATCGACCACCTGGACGGAAGGCGCAAGCCGGCCGAGGGCGTCCGCCTGATCGCCGACGCCCCGTTCCGCTGGATCGCGCCGCAGATCCTCCGCCCCGGCGATCCGGCTCCGGCCCGCGACCGGCTCCTGCTCTGGACGGACGAGTTCGTCCGCTTCCCCAGGGTGACGGTCCGCCAGGACGGCCGCGTCGTCACCCGCCGCACCCTCGCCTGGCCTGCGGCCCCCGGCCGGGTCTTCCGTATCCCGTCCTCGGTCCTCGACGGGATCTCCCCCACCGGAGGCCCTGTCCACATCACTGTGTAGCCTGTGGCGCCTGAGTCTGGGGGGGGGGGGGGGGGGGGGGGGGGGGGGGGGGGGGGGGGGGGGGGGGGGGGGGGGGGGGGGGGGGGGGGGGGGGGGGGGGGGGGGGGGGGGGG
>NZ_JBIDBS010000040.1:0-25709 GCF_043204165.1 Streptomyces sp. NPDC047982
TTCAAGAGCCTCAAGGTCGACCGACGCACCTACACGGCCACCCTCAGCATCAACATCTTGACCCCAACGATCAGTCCGTAACTTCACGGCCTTGGCCTAAAGCCCGGTGCACTGCGATTAGACCCGGTAGCGGTATCCCGCGTAAGGCTTCTCCTCGACGAGGCTCATTCCCGGGATGGCCAGAATGCGGTCCTTGATGTCCGCGTTCGTGCCGCTCTCACCGCTGGTCACGGTCCGGGACGTGGCCGACTGAGCGGCGGTGGCCGGCTGTGCGGCGGTGGCCGCCCCGGCCGTGGCGCCGGTGGCGCTCACCGTGCCGACGAGTACCGCGAGCGACAGGACACCTCTGAACGCCTTGCGCATGCACCCTCCCCAGGATTCACAACAGTCGTCGTGAACCTAGCGGGGCAACACACGCGCCGCCAGACCCAGTTGGCTACGGGAATCTCAGCAGAGGATCCAGCCCGTGGAGCCGGACTTCCCCGCGATGACGGCCGAGGCCCTGACGCACCGGTTCAGCGCGTGGACGGTCACCGGACCGGCCTGCTGGGTGTACTGGCCGCTGTCGACGACCGGTCTGCCGCCGCGCGGCTGGATCGTCACGGACATCGCACGTCTCGCGCCGGGCTTCTTGGCGACCGCGACGGCGCAGGCGTAGGCGCGGCTCTTGTAGACGCGCAGCTCACCGGTCTTGAACGGGACCGTCTTCGCCAGGCGCCCGGAACAGGCCGTCGCTGCTTCGGCCCTGCCGGTGACGGTGCCGGTGAGCACCAGCGCGACGGCGGTCGCGAGCGACAGGACGAGCAGACGCACCAGCACACCCCCACCCGTCCGTCCAGCACGTGCGGCACGTCCCGCCAGTCCGACGCCTCCGGCCCTACCCGTCCGTCCGGCCTCACCTGTCCCCGCACTCATCGGCAACCCCCCGGCCCACCCTCAGATCGAACATGCGCACCCTTACTCGACACCTATACATACATGCGTACGACGCAGCAGTCCGTCCGGAGGTTGCATCCGCGCGCACTCCCCTCCGCGCAACCGAATCGCCAGAGCGTGGCTGCCACACGGCAGAGTCGGAGGAAGAGCAGGAACCGCCATGCTCCGACCTTGGCCCTCAGCGACTGGACCGGCACCGGACGCCCAGCGCCCGGCACCGTGGACGTGCCCCGCTCACGTCTCCCCGGCCCCGCACCGCGGAGGAGCCCCGCTCACACTCCCGCGGGCTCGTCCTCCCCTATGAAGGTGCGCCACAGCCCGGCGTAGTGGCCGTCCCCGGCGAGGAGTTCGTCGTGCGTGCCGTCCTCGACGACCCGGCCGTGGTCCATCACCACGACCCGGTCGGCGCGGGCGGCCGTGGTCAGCCGGTGGGCGACGACCAGGGTGGTGCGCCGGCCGGCGAGGCGGTCGGTCGCCCGGTTGACCAGGGCCTCGCTGGCCAGGTCCAGGGACGCGGTCGCCTCGTCGAGCAGCAGGACGTCCGGGTCGACGAGTTCGGCGCGGGCGAGCGCGATCAGCTGACGCTGCCCGGCGGACAGGTTGCGGCCCCGCTCGGCGACCTCGTGGAGGTAGCCGCCGCCCAGGGTGGCGATCATGTCGTGTGCGCCGACGGCCCGCGCCGCCGCCTCGACCTCCGCGTCGGTGGCCTCCGGCCGCCCGTACGCGATGGCGTCCCGGACCGTACCGGCGAAGAGGTACGCCTCCTGCGGCACGACCCCGAGCCGGTGCCGGTACGCGGTGAGGTCGAGGCGGCGCAGGTCGGTGCCGTCCGCCGTGACCCGGCCGCCCGTCGGATCGTAGAACCGGGCCACCAGCTTGACCAGGGTGGACTTCCCGGCCCCGGTCTCACCCACGAACGCGACGGTCTGACCGGCCGGGATGCGCAGATCGATGCCGGACAGCGCCTCCTCGACGTCCTTGGCACCCGCGGCGTCACCGGCGCGCCCGGCCTTACCGGCGGGCCCGGCGTCACCGGCGTGGCCATCACCGTCTCCACCGCCGCTCCCGTACGCGAAGGACACGTTCTCGAAGGCGATCTCGCCGCGCAGCGACGGCACGTCCAGCGGCTCGTCCCCGGCCTCGGTGGAGGTCGGCTCCCGCAGCAGCTCCTGGATGCGGCGGAGCGAGACACTGGCCTGCTGATAGCCGTCGAAGACCTGGGAGAGCTGCTGCACCGGAGCGAAGAACAGGTCGATGTACAGCAGGTACGCGACCAGGGCACCCGCGGTGAGGGTGCCGTTGTCGACCCGGCCGGCGCCGACGATCAGCACGGCCGCGGCGGCCACCGACGACAGCAGCTGCACGAACGGGAAGTAGACCGATATCAGCCACTGCCCCCGGACCCGGGCCTCGCGGTAGTGGGAGCTGCGCTCCGCGAACCGGCGCACGCCGTCGTGCTCGCGCTGGAACGCCTGCACGATCCGCAGCCCGGAGACGGACTCCTGGAGGTCTGCGTTGACCACGCTGATGCGCTCCCGGGCCAGCTCGTACGCCTGGACGCTCTTGCGGCGGAAGAAGTACGTGCCGATCACCAGCACCGGCAGGGTCGTGAAGACGACCAGGGCCAACTGCACGTCCAGCACGAACAGGACGACCATGATGCCGAGGAACGTGACGACGGAGACGAAGGCCGTGACCAGACCGGTCTGGAGGAACGTGGACAGCGCGTCCACATCGGTCGTCATCCGGGTCATGATGCGGCCGGTCAGCTCGCGCTCGTAGTAGTCCAGGCCGAGCCGCTGGAGCTGCGCGAAGATCTTCAGCCGGAGCGAGTAGAGCACCCGTTCGCCGGTGCGGCCGGTCATCCGGGTCTCGCCGATCTGGGCCGCCCACTGCACCAGCACGACGAGCAGGGCCAGCGCGGACGCCGCCCAGACCGCGCCGAGCGCGAGCTGCGTGACGCCCTGGTCGATGCCGTGCCGGATCAGCACCGGCAGCAGCAGGCTGCCGCCCGCGTCCACCGCGACCAGCAACAGGCTCAGCAGGAGCGGCGGCCCGAAGCCGCGCAGCAGCCTGCGCAGCCCGTACGAGTCCTCGGGGCGCACGGCCCGTGCCTCGTCGATGTCGGGGGTGTCCGTGGCCGGTGGCAGCGCCTCGACCCGGGCGAGCAGTTCCGGCGTGGCGGGCATGCCGGCCGCGCCGTTGTCGCGCGGTTCGTCCTTGCGGACCCACAGGCGGGGGCTGATGCCGCGCTCCGCGTCGTACTCCGCGTCGAGTCCGGCGTCGAGCTCCTCCCGGAGCGCCCGGTCGGCCTCGGCGGTGGTGTCGGCGGGCGCGGTCGGCCGGTGTCCGGGCGAGGTGCCGCCCAGCTCGTCGGGGTCGGTGAGCAGACGCCGGTAGAGCGCGGAACGGCTCTCCAGTTCGTCGTGGGTACCGATGTCCGCGAGCCGCCCGTTCTCCAGGACGGCGATGCGGTCGGCGAGGCCGAGGGTGGAGCGGCGGTGGGCGATCAGCAGGGTGGTGCGCCCGGCCATCACCTGCCGCAGCGCCTCGTGGATCTCGTGCTCGACGCGGGCGTCCACGGCGGAGGTGGCATCGTCGAGGAGCAGCAGACGGGGGTCGGTGAGAAGGGCGCGGGCGAGCGCGATGCGCTGGCGCTGGCCCCCGGAGAGGGTCAGTCCGTGTTCGCCGACCTTGGTGTCGTAGCCCTCGGGCAGGTCCGCGATGAACCGGTCGGCCTGGGCGGCGCGGGCCGCCTCCTCGATCTGCTGCTGGGTGGCGTCGGGGAACCCGTAGGCGATGTTGGCGCGGACGGTGTCGGAGAACAGGAAGCTGTCCTCCGGTACGAGGCCGATGGCGGCGCGCAGGGACTTCTGGGTCAGCTCGCGCACGTCGTGGCCGCCGACGAGGACGGCGCCGTGCGTCACGTCGTAGAAGCGGGGCAGCAACAGCGAGACGGTGGACTTGCCGCTGCCGGACGTGCCGACGACGGCGACGGTCTCGCCGGGCTCGATGGTCAGCGAGAACCCGTCGAGGACGGGGCGGCCGTCGGCGTAGCCGAACCGTACGTCGTCGAACTCGACGCTCGCCGGGGCGTCGGCGGGCAGCTCCTTGGTGCCGTCCTTCATGGTCGGCTCGGTGTCGATCAGTTCCAGGACGCGTTCGACACCGGCGCGGGCCTGCTGGCCGACGGTGAGGACCATGGCGAGCATCCGGACCGGGCCGACGAGCTGGGCGAGATAGGTGGAGAACGCGACGAACGTGCCGAGGGTGATCTCGCCCCGGGTGGCGAGCCAGCCGCCGAGGGCCAGCATCGCGACCTGGCCGAGCGCGGGCACGGCCTGGAGGGCGGGGGTGTAGCGGGAGTTCATCCGGATCGCCCGCAGGCGCCCGGCGAACAGCTTCCGTCCGACCTCGCGCAGTTTGCCGGTCTCCTGTTCCTCCTGTCCGAACCCCTTGACGACCCGGACCCCGGAGACGGCCCCGTCGACGACCCCCGCGACGGCCGCGGCCTGCCCCTGGGCGTACCAGGTGGCCGGGAAGAGCCGGGCGCGGGAGCGGCGGGCTATGTACCAGAGAGCGGGGGCGACGGCGAGCGCGACCACGGTGAGCAGCGGCGAGAGCCACGCCATGATCACCAGGGAGATGATGAACAGGAGCACGTTCCCGATGGTCATCGGGAGCATGAACAGCAGCCCCTGGATCAACTGGAGGTCGCTGGTCGCACGCCCCACGACCTGCCCGGTGGACAGCTCGTCCTGCCGCTTCCCGTCGAGGCGGGTGATCGTCCCGTACATCTCGGTGCGCAGATCGTGCTGGACGTCCAGGGCGAGTCGTCCGCCGTAGTAGCGCCGGATGTACGTGGCCGCGTACACCAGGACGGCCGCGGCCAGCAGGAGCCCGGTCCAGACGGCGAGGGACCTGGTGTGGTCGCCCACCACGTCGTCGATGATCACCTTGGTGATCAGCGGGACGACGGCCATCACCGCCATGCCGGCGAGCGACGACCCGAGCGCCAGCAGTACGTTGCGCCGGTAGCGCCACGCGTAGCCGCTCAGCCGCCGCACCCAGCCCGGGGCCCGCGCCGCGCCCACCGCGCCGCCTCCCGCGCCCTCCGCGTCCCCTGCGTCCGTCACCGGTACCCTCCCGATCGGCCTGGTCTACCGGAAGGCACCAACGCCGTAGGCGGCGGATTTCATCCCGCCGTAACGAACGCGGCGGCCGTTCGGGGCTGTGGTCGCAGGGCGAGAACAAGGAGAGAGAACATGCCGGACGATCGGCCGACCGACGCCCACCTGTGCGGGCAGTTGTACGCCGCCCTGGAAGTGCTCCAGCAACTGGGCGACATCGACTTCCGCGCCCTGGGCCGCGAGAACATCCGGCTCAGGGCCTCGAAGAGGCCCCGTACGGAGATGACCACGCCACTGCACACGGTCGGCAAGTCGTTGCACTGGGCCCGGATGCGGGGCAACGGCGCCGCGGCCGGCGCCGTCTTCCGGACGATCCCGGACCTGATGCCGTCCACCAAGGATCTGCCGGGCTCCCTGAACCCGGATCAGCAGCAGGAGTTCCTCCGGGGCCGGAAGGCGGGGCTCGAAGCCATCGAGAAGATCACGAACGTCGGCGGAGCAGCCGTCGCGCGGTGAACGGCCCGTGCGCCGCCGTCCACGGAGAGCGCACGGGCCTCGGTCCACCGGACGATCAAGCCGCCTGCCGGCCGCACGCCCCTCCTGCGTGGCTCACTTCGCCCCGGTCTCGACGCTCGTCGGCCGGGTCCCGTCGGTACGCGCCTGCGCGATCTGCCGGGACATGACCGTCGTCAGTTCGTACGCCGTGTGGGAGGCGGCGACGGACGTGATCTCGGCGTGGTCGTACGCGGGGGCGACCTCGACCAGATCGGCGGAGACCAGGTTGCAGGAGGCCAGTCCCCGGACGATCTCCAGGAGTTCGCGCGAGGTGAGGCCACCGGCCTCGGGGGTGCCGGTGCCGGGGGCGTGCGCCGGGTCCAGGACGTCGATGTCGATGGAGATGTACAGCGGCCGGTCGCCGATGCGCTGACGGAGCTGGTCGGTGACCTCGTCGACACCCCGGCGCATCACATCGGCGGAGGTCACGATGCCGAAGCCCATCTTCGCGTCGTCGTCCAGGTCCTGCTTGCCGTAGAGCGGGCCGCGCGTGCCGACGTGGGACAGCGCGGAGGTGTCGAGGATGCCCTCCTCGACGGCCCGGCGGAACGGGGTGCCGTGGGTGTACTCGGCGCCGAAGTAGGTGTCCCACGTGTCGAGGTGGGCGTCGAAGTGCAGCAGCGCGACCGGGCCGTGCTTCTTCGCGACGGAACGCAGCAGCGGCAGCGCGATGGTGTGGTCGCCGCCGAGCGTCATCAGCCGGGCGCCGGTGGACAGGAGGTCGTCGGCGGCGGACTCGATCGTCTCGACGGCCTCGTTGATGTCGAACGGGTTCACGGCGATGTCGCCGGCGTCGGCGACCTGCGCGAGCGCGAACGGCGAGGCGTCCTGCGCCGGGTTGTACGGGCGCAGGAGGCGCGACGCCTCACGGATCGCGTTGCCGCCGAAGCGGGCACCGGGGCGGTAGGAGACACCCGTGTCGAAGGGCACGCCGACGACGGCGACATCCGCGGCGCGGACCTCGTCGAGACGGGGCAGCCGGGCGAACGTCGCGGGACCGGCGTACCGGGGGACGCGGGAGGAGTCGACGGGACCGCGCGGCGTTTCGTTGCTGCTCATGGCGGGGGCCTCTCTGTGGTTCGTGTCTCGTGCTCTCGTGGTTCGTGTCCCGTGCTCGCGTCCCGGCTTCGCGTACCGGGTTCACGTCCCGGTCCGCGCTCGGCGCCTGGTGGCGCGTGGCAGTACACGGTGGCGTGGGGGTGTGCCCCGTCACGTGTCACGTCGCAGGCCATGTCCGTCGCGCGCGGGATGCGAGGGTGCGCGAGCACGCGATGCTGCGCGGGAAAGACGCTAGGTGGCCGATGGGCGGCACTGAAGTGTACGTTTCATCCATCATCACCGTCTTCGATGGATGGTTCATCCATGCCGCAGCCCGTGGCCGGGGGCACCCCACCGCCCACTTCTCCGCCCACTCCCCCGATTCCGCTCACGCGGCTGCTGGCCCGCAAGGAACTCGGGCTGCGACAGATCGCGGGGCCGGCGGAGGCGGAGCTGTTGTGGGTCCACGCGTCGGAGATGGCCGATCCGTACCCGTATCTGCTCGGCGGTGAGCTGCTGCTGAGCGCCGGGGTGCTGCTCAAGGACCCGGACGCGTACGTGTCCCGGCTCCTGGAGGCGGGGGCGGCGGCGCTGGGGTTCGGGGTGACGCCGGTGTTCGACACGGTTCCGGGGGCGCTGATCGAGGCGTGCGACCGGCACGGGCTGCCGCTGCTGGAGGTCCCGCCGCAGACCCGGTTCACGGCGATCGCGCGGGCGGTGTGGCGGTTGATGGCCGAGGCCAGGCACCGTGAGCTGCGGCGGGTGACCCGCGCCCAGCAGGCGCTGGCCACGGCGGCGGCCCGGCCGGACCCGGTTCCGGCGGTGCTGCGTCAGTTGGCGGCGCGGCTGGAGGGCTGGGTGGTGCTGCTCTCCGCGGACGGCGAGGAACTGCATGCGGCGGGCCGCCGCCCGGCCCCCGACATCGGCGCGGCCCTGGCCCGGCTCGCCGGAGTGGTGTCCGCCGCCACGCGCCCCGCCCCCGCGTCCGCCACCGACACCGTGCGCGGGACGCACGTGTCCGCGTACGCGCTGGGCGGCGGCCAGGGCCTCGTCCTGGCGCTGGCGACGGAGCGGCGCGCGGAGGGCGATCACACCGTGGCCGGGATCGCGGTCGTGCTGCTGTCACTGCTGGCCGCCCCGCACCAGGGCGCCGACGCGGCGGGCCGGGCCGCCGCCCTGGTCCGGCTGCTCGTGGGCGCGGCCCCGGAGGACGTCGCACCGCTTCTCGGCGGCGCCGAGCGGTGGACGGTGGTGCACGCCCGCCGCGCGCACGGCGACCCCGCCGACCCGCTTACGGCAGGAGCGCTGGGCGCCGCGCTCGGCTCGGCCCTGGTCGACGCGGGCCGGGGCCCCGAGGTCGTACGCGTGCTGGTCCCCGGCGGTGAGCGGATCGCCCCTCAGCCGGGCTGGACGCTCGGCGCCTCCGCCCCCGCCGCGATCACCGCTCTCGAACCCGCCGACAGTCAGGCGTCCCGCGCCCTGGGTCGCGCGGCGGCGACCCGCTCCCCGCTGGTCCACCACCGCGCCGACGCCGGTTCCGGCCTCGCCGCACTGGTCCCGCCGGACCGGGCCGAGGCCCACGCCCGCGCGCTCCTCGCCCCGCTCACCGAACCACTGGTCGAGACCCTGCGCTGCTGGCTGAGCCTGCACGGCAGTTGGGACCGCACCGCCACCGCCCTCCGGGTCCACCGCAACACGGTCCGCCAGCGCATCGCCCGGTGCGCGGCACTGCTGGACGCGGACCTGGACGACATGGACGTACGGACGGAGCTGTGGTTCGCCCTGCGGACCCGGTGAACGGCGAACTGTCCGTTACCGCAGGCCCAGGCAGGGCAACCAATCGCGCGGGGCGCCGTGGACGGCGGTGAGCAGGGCGCTCAGGACGCCCGGGACACCGCCGAGCAGGGAGGTCCGTGGTTCGCCGGAGGCGAGGACGGGCATGGCATGGGCGGCGGGAAGCCGTCGCCCCAGGTACTCCGCCAGGCGGGTGCCCAGCGCGGCGCCGGCCGGGAGACGGGCATGCCGGTGGAACGCGTCGGCCACCACCAGCACCCCAGCCGCGCCGTGGTACAGCCCGAGCCGATCGGTCGGGGAATGGCCGACGAGGTGGACGCCCTCGTCGTACCGCTGCGCGAGGGTGATGAACGCGTCCACCGCCCAGTCGGCCAGACTCCGGTCCCCGAGGGCGTCCGCCGCGTCCCAGAGGGCCCAGGTGACACCGGGGTTGCCGTAGCACCACGCCTGGCGGGCCCGGACATCCACGGGCGGCGGGCCGTCGAGCCCGGCACGGTCCCAGCTCCGGATGGACCGGGCGTCGTCGAAGGACTGCCGCACCAGCCAACGCGTGGCGCCGCGCAGGGCATCCAGCAGCTCCGGCCACGGGCCCACGTGGCGAACGGCGGCGGCGAGCGCGGTGACGAGCCCGGCGACACCGTGCCCCATCCCCGTGTTGACACGGCCCTGCAACCAGCCCGGGCACGGATGGCCGGGGTACTGCCCGGCACGCAGCCGGTACAGGTCGCCGCTGTCGCACAGTTCCGTCAAGTGGGCGGTGAACGGCATGAGTTGGCTGCGTTTCGGCTGAGGTGTGCCGATGCACAATGCCAGCAGGGTGCCGGACGGCCCGCTGACGAGGTCGTAGTCGGACAGCCCGACGCCCACCGTCCGCCAGGGACGTCTCCATGCCTGATCCAACAAGTGGTCGCGCAGTCTGTCGGCGGTCCGGTGCAGGGATGGGTGGATACGGGCGCCGAGCCTCAGCCCGACCAGCGTCCCGGCCAACCCGCCGTGGTGCAGGCCGCAATGGCCGGGGCCGCGACCGATGGACCGCGCCCACACCTCCACCGCGCGCCCGGCGCTCGCCACCGCCGAGCGCGCAGCGCCCGCCCCCGCCGTACAGCCGGTGTCCGCCCCCGCCGCCGGACCGCATGTCTCCGCGACCAGACGGGCCAGGACGGGAATGCCGGGGTCGGGGGTCGCGCGCCCGGCCTCGGAGAAGTCGTCGAGAAGGCGGACAGCGTTGTCGAGTACGACGCTGTCGAGGGCGATGTCGGATGCGGCGACGTCGGACGCCGCACGGTGCGATGGTTCCTGTCTGCCTGGGTGCATCGGAACTCCTCGTCGAGGAGCCACCTGGAACGGGTCGGATCCGGTGACTCCGTTCAACTCAACAGTGGATAACTGATGTCCGGATGCGGAGCCGTCGGCGCAGGACTCCGTTTCTCGTGGATCTGTCGCTGCAGGGCAATCTCGTCGTTCAGCCAGCTTCCCGCTTTGGTAACACCCGAAAGAGATATTGCAATTATTCGTATGATGGATGGTTGTGCGCTTGGCGTAACTCCTGAGAAACGCACGGCCATTCGCGCCGTCGCGCGAGCCGGAGCCCCCTCGGTACGGCTCGAACTCGCCGGCCGGTTCCGGGCGGTCCAGTTCGGCACGACGTACCGCCCGGTTGAGGAAGTCGAGCCGGCCGCCCCGGCGACAAGGGGCGCTGACCTGCGGGTGGCGGTGGCTCCGCGAGGACCGAGGCGCTCGGGTCGGGACTGGCCTCAGCCTCCAGTGACAGCGGCCCGCCGCTGGAGCACCTGGACATCGGCCGGACAACTGCCCCCAGCCTCGCTGGAGCCGCACACCTCGCCGTCCCCCGACTGACCGGTGAGCAGCGTCGAGCGCGACTTTCCCGCCTGCCTTTCACGCCGGTGTGCGGCGGAGCGCCACGAGTCGCCCGCCGCGCTTCGAGCGCCCCGTATCCACGACTGTCTGCGCAGATCACGGCCGTGCCACCCTGCCGTCGATCAGGCACGGAGCCCTGATCACCGACAGGGGAAGCCCTGGTCACTGTCAGCAGGAAGGCATCCACCATGGACCGCTTCACCGCGCTCGCCGTCACCTCGATCGCCATGGCACTCGGTTTCGCCACCGGCCCCGCCGCCGCATCGGCCGGTGAGGTCGCGCCCGCCGGGGCGCCGAGGACGGCCGTCGCGTACAACTGCACCGCCGGGCACTTCTGCATCTACAGCGACTGGAACGGAGGGGGTACGCGCTGTCAGTGGTCGGACAAGAAGCGCGCCAACACCGCCGACAACTGCTCCTTCATCCAACGCGGCCAGAACGTCCGCTCCGTGTGGAACTCGACGGACCATCGCGTGCAGTACTACACGAACACCAACTACAACAACCGCGTCGGATCCACCCGCTCCGGCCGGGGCGGAAACCTCCAGGGCAACTACCAGATCCGCTCCTTCCGGCCCCAGTGACTGGAACCGGGGCTGAGGCTGCGGCAAAAATGGAGGCGGGGATGCCGGAACGCACGCGTCACGCTGTGCGTCGCTCGCCGCTTCACGCGGGACCGCACCGCCTCCTCGGTGCCGCGCGGGTCACCTGCCGCTACGGCTACCGCCCGCCCCGCCCGTAGCGTCTGCTCAACGGGCCGGATTCGGCACGGCCGACGCGCAGGTCCTCCGCGCGCCACGGCCAGGCACATCGGGACACCTCTGGTACGCGCCGTCGCTCCGTGACCACCGTCGACCGTGGTCCCCGGAGGGGCGGCCCTGGACAGCGGCAGTGACCGCCGGGTAACTTCTCACATTGTCTGAGCAAGCGCTTAGCCAGTGCGGCAGGAGTCCGGCTCACAGCCGACCGGAGCGAACCGAACCGGAGCAGACCGGAGGTGACCGGAGCCTGCCGAACCCGCCCGAAGCTGATCAAGGAGGCACCCGTGCGCCGTACGGTATTCGACGAGGACCACGAGGCGTTCCGGGAGACCATACGCGCCTTCATCGAGGCCGAGGTCGTCCCCCACTACGACGAGTGGTTCCAGCAGGGCATCGTGCCGCGCGAGCTCTACGGCAAGCTCGCCGAGCTGGGCCTGTTCGGCATCAACGTGCCCGAGGAGTTCGGCGGCGCCGGTCTGGAGACGCACAAGTTCGAGGCCATCCAGTACGAGGAGACCGCCCGCGCGGGCGTCAACTTCGGCGGTTCCGGTGTGCACGTGCTGCTCGCCCTGCCGTACATCAAGATGCTGGCCACCGAGGACCAGAAGAAGCGCTACCTGCCGAAGTTCGTCTCGGGTGAGGAGATGTGGGCCCTCGCGATGACCGAGCCGGGCACCGGCTCCGACCTCGCGGGCATGAAGACCACCGCCAAGCTCTCGGACGACGGCACGCACTACGTGCTCAACGGCTCCAAGACGTTCATCACGGGTGGTGTGCACGCCGACCGCGTGATCGTGTGTGCCCGCACCTCCGCGCCGACCGCCGAGGACCGCCGCTTCGGCATCTCCCTGTTCGCCGTCGACACCAAGTCCGAGGGCTACTCCATCGGCCGCAAGCTCGACAAGCTCGGCCTGCGTACGTCCGACACGGCCGAGCTGGCGTTCGTCGACGTGAAGGTGCCCGCGGCGGACCTCCTCGGCGAGGAGAACAAGGGCTTCTCCTACCTCGGCCAGAACCTGCCGTCCGAGCGCTGGGGCATCGCCTACGGCGCGTATGCGCAGGCCAAGGCCGCCGTCGCGTTCGCCAAGCAGTACGTTCAGGAGCGCACGGTGTTCGGCAAGCCGGTCGCGTCCTTCCAGAACACCAAGTTCGAACTGGCCGCCTGCCAGGCCGAGGTGGACGCCGCCGAGGCCGTCGCCGACCGCACGCTGGAGGCCCTGGACGCCGGTGAGCTGACCGCCGCCGAGGCCGCGTCCGCCAAGCTGTTCTGCACCGAGGTCGCACACCGCGTCATCGACCGTTGCCTGCAGCTCCACGGTGGCTACGGCTACATGAACGAGTACCCGATCGCGCGCCTCTACGCGGACAACCGGGTCAACCGCATCTACGGCGGCACCAACGAGGTCATGAAGTCGATCATCGCCAAGTCGATGGGCCTGTAGGACGAGCGTGTTCCTTCGTCGAGCACGGCACCCGTTGCCTGCTCGGCCCACTCGCTCCACGGTCGACTCGCTCGACTCGACCTGTTCGGCCCGCCCGGCCCGTTCGACCCCGGACCGGGCGGGCCGACGACCGCGCCGCCAGGGTCGTCGCCCTACCGGCCCGGCGCCGATGTCATCCCGTGCCGACCCGCGACGCGGTCGCCCCGCGTCGGACCGGCGGCCTGTTCAGAGCAGTCCTGCCGCGTCCAGCAGGTAGTCCGTGAGCGGGTCGTAGAACCGGGGGTCCAGCACGTGGTCGTCCAGCGGCACGACCACCTGGAGCGTCCCCTCCGCCTCTCCGAGGAAAAGCGCCGGGTCGTTGCAGTCCGCGTACCCCACCGCGTCCAGCCCCCGCTGCCCCGCGCACCCCGCCCAGCCGTGGTCGGCGACCACCAGGTCGGGCAGCGGGCGGCCCTCCCGTTCCAGACCGTCCAGGATCGCGGCCATCGGGGCGGGTGAGTGGGTGTGCCAGAGCGTCGCGCCCCGTTCCTGCACCGCCACGTCCGCGAACTGGAACACCATCCCCTCGTCGGCCACCAGCCCCGACGGGATCCGCACGATCTCGCATCCGGCGGTCCGCAGCGCCTGCGCGGTCTGGCGGTGCACGTCGAGAAGACCGCCCGGGTGTCCGGTCGCGAACAGCACCCGCTCCGAAGCCTCCGCCGCCTTTCGCAGCCGCCCTGCCATCCGCTCCAGGGCGTCGACGGTCAGCTCCGGGTCGATGGTGTCCTGCCCGAACCGGTGCTCCGGGTCGTCGTTGACCCCGCAGCGCTCGGCCATCACGGCCAGCACGTCCTGCTCGTCGCGCCACCGGTCGCCGAGTTCCAGTCCCAGCCAGTAGTGGCGGTCACCATTGGCGAGCTTGCGGTAGTGGGAGAGATTGTTGTCGCGGGGTGTGGCGACGTCTCCGGCGATGCGCGTACGGACGAGGTGCTCGACGAGGGCGGCACGGCTGGGTATCGGCATGAACCCATTGTGCCGTCAGGTGTGCGCAGTGTGCCGGGCACTTGCTACGACAGGACGTAGAGCGAAGCGCATCGGCCCCTCCCGGCCCTCTTCCCCCGCCGGTACTTCCCGGTCCTCCCCCACTCCCCGCCGGGCCGAACGGGTCGAACGGGTCCACGAGGCTCCCAGGCTCCCAGGCTCCTGGGCTCCTGGGCTCCTGGGCTCCTGGGCTCCTGGGCTCAGGGAAGCCGCGTCGAGTACGTGATCCTCTCCAGGTGGTAGTACCGGGCGACGCACTGCCCCGGCCACAGCCGTTTGCCGCGATTGCCGAACGGCTCCCCCATCCCGCTGACCGACACCGGTGTGTACGGAAGCACCCGGGCGCCGCGCGCCGCGCCCTCCCGCAGCGCACGGTCCTGGCGGTCCCAACGCTGGGCGCGTACGTCCATCCGCTGTTCCAGCCGGAACAACGGGACGGCGAGACCGACACAGGTCAGCACGCACAGGGCCGCCGCGACCGCCGCCGTCACCGTCGCGGTACGGGCCCCCTGCACCATCGCCGTGCGCGCCCCCCTTCCCCGTCGGCGTCCACGCCGGGCACTCCTCAGCAGCGCCCGCCCCGACAGGGCGCCTGCGTACACCAGGAGCAGCACGTACAGCAGCAGGAAGTCGCCCCAGACGCGGGGCGCGGCCGTCACTTTCGCCCCAAAGGCGGGGTAGGCGACGACGGTGCAGAGGTAGCCGGCGACCAGGAAGGCGAGGAAGCCCACGAGGAGGGGGACAAGGGGACGACGCCCCAGGGGCCCGCCCGGCCACGGCCCGTCCGTCCCCCGTCCGTCGCGGCGGACCAGCAGCCCCAGCAGCACGCCGGCCGCGACCACCCCCAGGTACGGCCAGGTCGTGAGGACCGTCCCCAGGATGTCGGCGAAGGACCTCAGCGCATCGCCCAGCGCCCGCGGGCCGAACAAGGCGCCGGAGTCGGCGCCGAACCGTTCACGGCGGGTGCGCGCACCCGGTGACAGATACAGGACGGCCGCCCCGATCACGACGCCGGCGAAGGCGACCGCGCACCAGACGCGGGTACGGGTCCGGCCGGGGCCCGGGACCGCCCAGTGGCTCAGCGGCAGGACGGTCACGAGAAGGACGAGGGCGACGACCGCGGTCTCCTCCGACAGCGTGCCGATGAAGACCCCGGCCACGAGCGCGACGCCCAGCGCGAGGCCCCACCCGCGGCGGGTCCGCGCCCGCAGCAGTGGGATCACGGCGGCGCAGGCCAGGACCGGTGAGAGGGTGTGCGAGACGGAGGAGGCGGGCCAGTAGAACACCTTGTACGTGTTCGACGTCGCCAGGAGGAAGACCGCCGCGGTCGTCGCCGCCACCAGCAGCACGAGGCCGCGCGGCGCGGTGAGCCGGGCCCTGTCGAGCGCGGAGGCGACCAGCGCCCAGAGGATACCCAGCATGACCACCCCGCTGACCAGGGCGAACCACTGGTGTCCGGCGACGCCGAAGGCTCCGTACGCGACGACGAGCAGCGCGTTGCCCACCCGTCCGTTGTCCTGGAGGTAGAACTTCGCGATCATCCCGGCGGCTCCCTCGTCGCGTACGACCGGGAGGAAGCACCAGTCGTCCGCACCCGGACGGACCAGGCGGCCGATCCAGAAGGCCGCGCCGAACAGGGCCAGCGGCAGCAGGGTCAGCAGCGGCAGGGCGCGCACCGGCATCCGGTTCGTCACGCAACGACCCGCGCGGTCGGGGTCCGGGGCGGGACCCGGACCAGGAGCACGCGAGGGAGCGGTGTCACGAGTGGGACTCCTACCCGCGTCACGGGTGGGACTACTGGTGTCACGGGTGGGACCGGCGTCGGAGGCAGGACCGGCGTCGGGTGCGCCGTTCGGGCGAGGCGCTCCTCCGTCCGTCCGTCGTTCGTCGTCGGCGTCGTCGGCGTCGGCGGTCTTCGGCGTTTCCGCGGTCATGTGGCGCTGGGACCTTCCGTACGGGGCTCACGGGGTTCACGGCATGTGTGTCTGTGTCGCCACGCATGCCTGTGTCGCCATGCGTGTCTGTGCGTCGCGCGCGTCGGGGATTCGCGGGCGGTGCGGGGGCTCAGGACGCGGTGCGTCCGGCGCGGCTCCCGGCCGGTGCGGTACGTCGCCGGGTCAGGTCCGCACCGGAGTCGATGGCCCAGCGGGCGAGAAGGAACGAGAACGGCGTGGCGAGGATTCCGGCGGCGAGGGCGGCAATGTTCTTGCCCAGGCCCAGATGGCTCACGCCGAGATAGAGCAAGGTCCCGGTGAGTACGAGATTGACGACGCTCGACAACGGATACCGGAAGAGGGCCTGCCAGGTCGGCTTGGTCCGGCAGGTGATGTACGAGTTGAGCAGGAACGAGCCCAGAACGCTGACCACGTATCCGACGACGTGCGCGGCCAGATAGGGAATCCAATGGTTCAGCGAGACGTACACCGCCAGATATACCGCCGTATTGATGATGCCGATTGCTGCGAAAGCGATGAACTGGCGTACCGTGCGGAATCTGGACGCGCCGATCGCGGTCGCGCCGGACGGCCGCGCACGTGACCGGTCGGCCGCTGGCGGCGGCCCCGGGCGGCTCTCCGCTCGTTGTCCGTCGATCGGCGGGGGTGTCTTCGCCGTCTCATCCGTTTCGCGCACCACGTAGTGCGGGCGGCGTTTCGTCTCGCAGTAAATGCGTCCCACGTATTCGCCGATGACGCCGAGCGTCGCGAGCTGGATTCCGCCGAGGGCGACGACGGTGGTCAGCAGGGTGGTGTAGCCAGGCACGACGATGCCGTGCAGGGCCACCTCGGCGATGATCCACAGGGCGTATCCCAGTGCCGTGAGCGCGAGCGCGAGACCGGCGTGGATGGCCAGGCGCAGCGGGCGGCTGTTGAACGAGATCAGCCCGTCGATCCCGTAGTTGAACAGCCGTCTGCCGCCCCACTTCGAGCGTCCCGCCGCGCGTTGCATGTTCTGATAGGTGAAGCTGACCGTGTCGAAGCCGATCCAGGAGAAGATCCCCTTGGAGAACCGGTTCGTCTCGGGCATCGCGAGCACGGCGTCCACGGCGTCGCGCGACAGCAGCCTGAAGTCGCCCTCGCCGTCCACGACCTCGACGTCCATGCACTGGCCCATGGCCCTGTAGTAGGCGGAGCTGAGGAAGGTGCGCACGGCGCCCTCCCCCGTACGGTCCCGCCGTGCGACGACCTGGTGGTAGCCGCAGCGCCGCAGTTCCAGCATGTGGGGCAGCAGTTCGGGCGGGTGCTGGAGGTCGGCGTCCATGAGGACGACGGCGTCGCCGCGGGACATGCGCAGCCCCGCGAGCATGGCCGCCTCCTTGCCGAAATTGCGGCTGAAGGAGGTGTAGCGGACCCGTCGGTCGGCGGTGGCGAGCGAGCCGATCCTGAGCCTGGTGCGGTCGCTGCTGCCGTCGTCGACATAACAGATCTCGAAGCTCCGACAGGTCGGTTCGAGGGCGGAGATCAGTGCACGGTGAAATGTGTCGATCACCTCGTCCTCATTGAAACAGGGGACAACGACCGAAACCTGACATGTTTTCATTCACATTCCCCATCAGGCGTGGCGGGACAACCCAAACCATATGCCTGGGGATCACCGCGACACCCGATCGACGAAGCCCATGAAGAAAAAGGAAAGGGAATGCGCGAAACGGCCCCCTGCATCGCCGCATCAATTCATATATTCAGGGCGATTCCGGGGCAGGAAGAAAGCCGCGGTCCCGTACACGCACACTCCCCCGCCGACAGGCCACTCCCGCGCGACAGGACGCTCCTACCAGCGGGCCGCACCTCCACCGGCACGCCCTCTGCCACCGGCGGGACGCCCCTACTGGCAGGCCGCCGCCTCGAACGCGCCGCGCGCCAGCCGGTGCAGCAGCGCCGCCGTGTCCGCGCGGTCCGGCTGCGCGCCGGGGCGGCCCAGGTGCGGGGTCGAGTTCAGCAGGCCGAAGACGGCGTGGACGGCGGCGCGCGCCTCGTGCTCGGGCAGATCCGGGTACAGCTCGCGGACGACGTCCACCCACACCTCGACGTACTGCCGCTGGAGCTGGCGGACCCGCTTGCGGTCGGCGTCCCGGAGGCGGTCCAGCTCACGGTCGTGCAGGGTGATGAGGGGGCGGTCGTCGAGGGCGAAGTCGATGTGCCCCTCGATGAGCGCGTCCAGCAGGGCCCGTGGGGAGCCGTCCGCGCGGGCCGCATCCTCCGACACCCGCAGCCGCCCGCCGGCCAGCAGCCGCTCACTGATGCCGACCAGCAGTTCGGCGAGCATCGCGTCCTTGCCGGGGAAGTGCCGGTAGAGGCCCGGGCCGCTGATGCCGACGGCGGCCCCTATCTCGTCGACGCCGACGCCGTGGAAGCCGCGCTCGGCGAACAGGCGGGCGGCCTCCTTGAGGATCTGCTCGCGGCGGGTCGGGGCCGCGACCCGGGCGGCGGCGTTGGTGCTCATGAGAATTCATTCTAGACAACCCTGTTAGCGCTCGTTAACCTGAAGACCGGAGGCGTTAACGGTCATTAACAACTCGACCGGGCGACGGCTCCGACGGCGAGCCGCAACGGCCGCGACCACCGCGACTTCCGTGACGGCTGCGTACGGGCAGCACCACGGACAGCGACACGGACTGGCGACGGACGGCGGCGGCCAGTACGAACGGCAGTGCACAGCAGTACGGACAGCGAGCGGTACGGGCAAGGGGGCTCGACACGATGCAGCAGGCACCGGTGCTGGTGAGCGCGGCGGATCCCGCCTCCGAGACCTGGCAGGCCAACGAGGCGGCGCATCTCGCGCTCGCCGACGAGCTGCGCGGGCGGCTCGCCACGGCCAGGCTGGGCGGAGGCGAGAGGGCCCGCGCACGGCACGTGGCGCGCGGCAAGCTGCTGCCCCGGGACCGGGTGGACACCCTGCTCGATCCGGGCTCCCCGTTCCTGGAGCTGGCGCCGCTGGCGGCCGAGGGACTGTACGGGGGCGCCGCCCCGGCGGCCGGGGTGATCGCGGGGATCGGCCGGGTCAGCGGCCGGGAGTGCGTGATCGTCGCCAACGATGCGACCGTCAAGGGCGGCACGTACTACCCGATGACGGTGAAGAAGCACCTGCGCGCGCAGGAGGTGGCGCTGGAGAACCGTCTCCCCTGCCTGTACCTCGTCGACTCCGGCGGCGCCTTCCTGCCGATGCAGGACGAGGTCTTCCCGGACCGGGAGCACTTCGGCCGGATCTTCTACAACCAGGCCCGGATGTCGGGGGCGGGCATCCCGCAGATCGCCGCCGTCATGGGCTCGTGCACGGCGGGCGGGGCGTACGTCCCCGCGATGAGCGACGAGGCCGTGATCGTACGGGACCAGGGCACGATCTTCCTGGGCGGTCCGCCGCTGGTGAAGGCGGCGACCGGTGAGGTCGTGACGGCGGAGGAGCTGGGCGGCGGCGAGGTGCACTCCCGTACGTCCGGCGTGACCGACCACCTGGCCGAGGACGACGCGCACGCGCTGCGGATCGTGCGGAACATCGTCTCCACGCTGCCCCGGCGCGGGGCGCTGCCGTGGCCGGTGCGGCCGGTCGAGGAGCCGAAGGCGGATCCCGCCGGGTTGTACGGGGCCGTCCCCGTCGATTCGCGCACGCCGTACGACGTGCGCGAGGTGATCGCCCGGGTGGTGGACGGCTCGCGGTTCGCCGAGTTCAAGGCGGAGTACGGCACGACGCTGGTCACCGGCTTCGCCCACATCCACGGCCACCCGGTCGGGATCGTCGCCAACAACGGCATCCTGTTCTCCGAGTCCGCCCAGAAGGGCGCCCACTTCATCGAGCTGTGCGACCAGCGCGGGATCCCTCTGGTCTTCCTCCAGAACATCTCGGGCTTCATGGTGGGGCGCGACTACGAGGCCGGGGGCATCGCCAAGCACGGCGCGAAGATGGTGACGGCGGTCGCCTGCACCCGCGTGCCGAAGCTGACAGTGGTGGTCGGCGGTTCGTACGGGGCGGGCAACTACTCCATGTGCGGCCGTGCCTACTCCCCCCGCTTCCTGTGGATGTGGCCCAACGCGAAGATCTCCGTCATGGGCGGCGAACAGGCGGCCTCCGTCCTCGCGACGGTCAAGCGCGACCAGTTGGGCGACGACTGGAGCGCAGCGGAGGAAGAGGCGTTCAAGGCCCCGATCCGCGAGCAGTACGAGACCCAGGGCAACGCCTACTACGCCACGGCCCGGCTCTGGGACGACGGCGTGATCGACCCGACGGAGACCCGGCAGGTGCTGGGGCTCGCCCTGACCGCGTGTGCGAACGCCCCGCTTCCGCAGAGGGACCCCGCGGCGCCCGGCTTCGGCGTCTTCCGGATGTGAGGGAGAGGTGCCTCCCGTGCGTGAGGAGCGGATGACCTCCAGGTGCGATGGCGATGTGCAGCAGATGACCTCGGATGCGATGTGAGGAACAGATGACGATGTTCGACACCGTTCTCGTCGCCAACCGCGGCGAGATCGCGGTACGGGTCATCCGTACGCTGCGCGCGCTCGGCGTCCGCTCGGTCGCCGTGTTCAGCGACGCGGACGCGGACGCCCGGCATGTGCGGGAGGCCGACACGGCGGTACGGATCGGGCCCGCGCCCGCCGCCATGAGCTACCTGAGCGTGCCCGCGCTGCTGGACGCGGCCCGCCGCGCCGGCGCCCGGGCCGTCCACCCCGGGTACGGGTTCCTCGCCGAGAACGCGGGCTTCGCGCGGTCCTGCGCGGAGGCGGGGCTGGCCTTCGTCGGGCCGCCCGCCGGCGCCATCTCGCTGATGGGCGACAAGATCCGGGCCAAGGAGACGGTCGCGGCGGCCGGGGTGCCGGTGGTGCCGGGCTCCTCCGGTACCGGACTCACCGATGCCCAACTCGTCGACGCGGCACGGGAGATCGGTACGCCCGTGCTGCTGAAGCCCTCCGCGGGCGGCGGTGGCAAGGGCATGCGGCTGGTGCGCGACGAGGCGCTGCTCGCGGACGAGATCGCCGCCGCCCGTCGCGAGGCCCGTGCCTCGTTCGGCGACGACACACTGCTGGTGGAACGGTGGATCGACCGGCCCCGGCACATCGAGATCCAGGTCCTGGCCGACGCCCACGGCAACGTGGTCCACCTCGGCGAGCGCGAGTGCTCCCTCCAGCGCCGCCACCAGAAGATCATCGAAGAAGCGCCGTCCGTCCTGCTCGACGAGGAGACCCGGGCGGCGATGGGCGAGGCGGCCGTCCAGGCGGCCCGCAGCTGCGGGTACGTCGGCGCGGGCACGGTCGAGTTCATCGTCCCGGGCAACGACCCGGCCTCGTACTACTTCATGGAGATGAACACCCGCCTCCAGGTCGAGCACCCCGTCACCGAGCTGATCACCGGCCTGGACCTGGTGGAGTGGCAGCTGCGGATCGCGGCGGGTGAACGACTGCCGTACGAGCAGCGCGACATCACGCTCACCGGTCACGCGATCGAGGCCCGGATCTGCGCCGAGGACCCGTCCCGGGGCTTCCTGCCGTCCGGCGGCACGGTGCTCGCGCTGCACGAGCCGCAGGGCGACGGCGTACGCACGGACTCCGGGCTGCGCGCGGGCGGCGAGGTCGGCAGCCTGTACGACCCGATGCTGTCGAAGGTCATCGCGTACGGGCCCGACCGCGCCGCCGCTCTGCGCCGGCTGCGCGCCGCGCTCGCGGACACGGTGATCCTCGGCGTCCCGACGAACGCCGGCTTCCTGCGCCGGCTGCTCGCCCACCCGGCGGTGGCGGCGGGCGATCTGGACACCGGCCTGGTGGAACGCGAGGTCGACGGGCTGGTCCCGGAGGGCGTGCCGGAGGAGGTGTACGCCGCGGCGACGCTGCTGCGGCGGTCCACCGGCCACCGCGCCGAGACCTCCGGCCCTTCCGGCCCTTCCGGTGCTTCCGGCTGGGTGGACCCGTTCTCGGTGCCGAACGGCTGGCGGCTGGGCGGCACCCCGGCCCGTACCGTGTACGACTTCCGGCTGCCGGGCCGCGACCCCGTGCAGGTCTCGCTGCGTACCCGTGCGACGGGCATCGAGCTGGCGTTCGGCCATGTCGGGGAGGGCGCGGAGCCGCCGGGGCCCGCGACGGGTGCCTGCGGCCCGCTGGCCCCGACGCCCGGCGGCCGGGAGACGGCCCGGACGGTCGAGCTGTCCGAGCACCGCATCATCCTCGAACTCGCCGGTGTCACCCATACGTTCACCTACGCGGCCGCCCCGGACGGCGTCTGGCTGGGCCGGGACGGCGACACCTGGCACGTACGGGACCACGACCCGGTGGCGGCGTCGCTGGCCGGGGCCGCCCGTTCCGGTGCCGACACGCTCGCCGCCCCCATGCCGGGCACCGTCACCGTGGTGAAGGTGGCGGTCGGGGACGAGGTCGCGGCCGGTCAGAGCCTGCTCGTCGTCGAGGCGATGAAGATGGAGCACGTCATCTGCGCCCCGCACGCCGGGACCGTGACCGAGCTGGACGTGACCGCCGGTGCCACGGTCGCCATGGACCAGATCCTGGCCGTCGTGGCCCCTGCCACAACCGGTCCCGGCACGTCCGCCACGACTCCCGGGGAGGACGCATGACCACGGCTCCTGGGGAGGACCGCATGACCCCAGCTCTCGGGGAGGGCCGCGCGGCCCCCCGCACCCTGCCCATGACCGTGCCGGCCCAGGACCTGCCGCCGCGGGTGCGCGTCCACGAGGTCGGCGCCCGCGACGGGCTCCAGAACGAGAAGGCCGTCGTACCGACCGAGGTGAAGGCGGAGTTCATCCACCGCCTCGCCGCGGCCGGCCTGACCACGATCGAGGCGACCAGCTTCGTGCACCCCAAGTGGGTGCCCCAACTGGCCGACGCGGAGGACCTGTTCCCCCGGCTCGGCGACATCGGGGGCGTGGCCCTGCCGGTCCTCGTACCGAACGAACGCGGCCTGGACCGGGCCCTGGCGCTCGGCGCCCGCCGCATCGCCGTCTTCGGCTCGGCGACCGAGACGTTCGCCGCCCGCAACCTCAACCGCACGATCGCCGAGTCGCTCGCCATGTTCGAGCCGGTGGTCGCCCGCGCCAAGGACGACAAGGTGCACGTGCGGGGCTATCTGTCGATGTGCTTCGGCGACCCGTGGGAGGGGCCCGTCCCCGTCCACCAGGTCGTCCGGGTCGCGAAGGCGCTGATGGACCTGGGCTGCGACGAACTGTCCCTGGGCGACACCATCGGCGTGGCCACACCCGGTCACGTACGGGACCTGCTGTCCGAGCTGAACGAGGAGGGTGTGCGCACCGACACCATCGGGGTGCACTTCCACGACACGTACGGCCAGGCCCTCTCCAACACCCTCGCCGCGCTCCAGCACGGGGTGACCACCGTGGACGCCTCGGCCGGCGGCCTCGGCGGCTGCCCGTACGCCAAGAGCGCGACCGGCAACCTCGCCACCGAGGACCTCGTGTGGATGCTCGACGGCCTCGGCATCGAGACCGGGGTCGACCTCGACGCGCTCACCGCCACCAGCATGTGGCTCGCCGAACGACTGGGCCGTCCCAGCCCGTCCCGTACCGTCCGCGCGCTGTCGGCGAGGTGACCACCGCCATGCACCGCCCCCCTGTCCCCCTCCCCGTCCCAGTCGCCCACAAGGAGTGACCTGCCATGCCCCTGGACCACCGGCTGACCGCCGAACACGAGGAACTGCGGCGCACCGTCGAGGAGTTCGCGCACGATGTGGTCGCCCCGAAGATCGGCGACTTCTACGAGCGCCATGAGTTCCCGTACGAGATCGTGCGGGAGATGGGACGGATGGGCCTGTTCGGGCTGCCGTTCCCGGAGGAGTACGGCGGCATGGGCGGGGACTACCTCGCCCTCGGGATCGCCCTGGAGGAGCTGGCCCGCGTCGACTCGTCCGTGGCGATCACACTGGAGGCCGGGGTGTCGCTCGGCGCGATGCCGGTCTACCGCTTCGGCACGGAGGAACAGAAGCGGAAGTGGCTGCCGCGGCTGTGCGCGGGCGAGGCGCTCGGCGCGTTCGGCCTGACCGAGCCGGAGGCCGGCTCGGACGCGGGCGGCACGCGTACGACGGCGGTGCGCGACGAGGCCACCGGCGAGTGGGTGATCAACGGTTCGAAGTGCTTCATCACCAACTCCGGTACGGACATCACGGACCTGGTCACGGTCACGGCGGTGACCGGCCGCAAGGAGAACGGCGCCCCGCTCATCTCCTCGATCATCGTCCCGTCCGGCACCCCCGGCTTCACCGTCGCCGCCCCGTACTCCAAGGTCGGCTGGAACGCCTCGGACACCCGCGAGCTGTCCTTCACCGACGTCCGCGTCCCCCTGGACAACCTGCTGGGCGAGGAGGGCCGGGGCTACGCGCAGTTCCTGCGCATCCTCGACGAGGGCCGGATCGCCATCGCCGCCCTGTCCACGGGCCTGGCGCAGGGCTGTGTGGACGAGTCGGCGAAGTACGCGCACGAGCGCCACGCCTTCGGCAAGCCGATCGGTACCAACCAGGCCATCCAGTTCAAGATCGCCGACATGGAGGCCCGTGCCCACATGGCCCGCCTCGGCTGGCGCGACGCGGCATCCCGCCTGATCGCGGGCGAGCCCTTCAAGAAGGAGGCGGCGATCGCGAAGCTGTACTCGTCGACGGTCGCGGTGGACAACGCGCGCGAGGCGACCCAGATCCACGGCGGCTACGGCTTCATGAACGAGTACCCGGTGGCCCGGATGTGGCGCGACTCCAAGATCCTGGAGATCGGCGAGGGCACGAGCGAGGTCCAGCGGATGCTGATCGCAAGGGAGTTGGGCCTCCCGGCCTGACCCTGCCCTTTGCCGCAGGGCCTGCGCGCCGCCGCTTCCGGGACGCCCGGGAGGCAGCGGCGCGCGGGCGTCGGGCTCACGGCGGGGGCCCGTTCACGCGCGGGGGCGTCCCCGCTCTTGTGCGTTCCGCGCCGGCCGCCACTCCTCACGGAGCATCCCGAACAACACGGTGTCGTACCGTCTGCCCGCCGCCAGCACCGCGTCCCGGCGGCGGCCCTCCTCGCGGAAGCCCGCCCGGGTGAAAGCGCGGACGGCCCGCTCGTTGCCGCTCCAGGTGTCGAGCTCGATGCGGTGCAGCCCGTGGGCCCCGAACAGGTGCCCCACCAGCAGGCGCAGCGCGTCCGAGCCGTGGCCGCGCCCCCAGCGGTCGCGCTCACCGATGGTGATGCCGACCGTGACCCGCCCGGCGAACGGGTCCAGGTCCCGGTAGTCCGCCATGCCGATCACCGCGCCGTCGGCCAGGTCCTCGACGGTGAAGACGGCCGACTCCCTCGGGCTCAGCCTCAGCATGGTCTCGAAGGCGAGTCCGACGGCCTCCGCCGTGACCGGACCGAAGCACGGGTCGCCGCCCGTGGCCCAGTGCACCACCTCCGGATCGTTGCGCCACCGTACGTGGTGCTCCGCGTCCTCCGCGCGCAGTGCGCGAAGCCTGACCGACTCGCCTTCGAACATATGGTGATCGTAGTCGGGGACGACTCACGGCGATCTTGGTGCGGTCCGTGTGCCCGCTCACGTTCTCCGGTCGCGTGTACCCGTCCGCTCTCAGGTCGCGTTGTCCGCCAAAGGGGGCCTCGGCATGACGTTGCTGGTGCACACATTCGTCTACGACGGCGACGGGACCTCGCGTCTGCTCGACGGCCCCGAGGACGGCGGCGACATGGCCGGGTTCGAGAACAGCCGGACCCTGCTGTGGGGGTCGGAGTACGTGCGCGGACTCGGGGCACGCTTCTTCCCCGGGCCGGCCGACGGCGACCTCCGTGTGGAACCGGAGGACATCGGTGAATTCCTCGCGGAGTGCGGGCTGTTGAGGCGACATACGGCGGCCCTCGCCGTGCACGGCGGCTATCGGGAGGACTACGTGGCGGCCCGGCTCGCCAACATCACCGCAGCCGCCGAGCGGGCCCGGTCCGTGGGCGGGGGCGTACTGGTCTGGTGAGTGAGCGAGCGCGCATGCGGGCCGGGCACGCCCAGACCGCTCGGAAGTGCGCCGGCGAACCGGCAGCCCGCACGGGGAGCGCTCGACCCACCGGCCCACGCCGGGGACGCTTGTGCCTGACAGAATCCGTCTCTTGACGCTCTCCCTCCTGAAGGAGGGAGATTCTTACGGCTCGCGCCGTGAGACTTCCTGTTTCATCGCCGACTGCCCGCCCGGAGTTCTCCGTT
>NZ_JBIDBS010000041.1:0-18886 GCF_043204165.1 Streptomyces sp. NPDC047982
GTCGAGGGTGTGGGTGACGTGGTTCGAGGACCGCGGTACCGGCTATGTGGTGGGCTGGGCGGTCACCGCCGGGTCTGCGCACCGCGGTTCGGTCCTGGCCGCGGTACGCATGTCGGTGCTGCGCGAGGCGCCTTACGGCCCGGCCGGCGGTCTGCCGCACCTGGTGCGCGTCGACGGCGGCGCCGACTTCCTGTCCAAGACCGTCCGACGCGCGTTCGGACTGCTGAGTGTGCCTGTGCACCGGGTACGCAGCCCCCGCCACAAGGGCGGTATCGAGCGGCTGAACCGCACCAGCATGACGCGCTTCTTCGCCGACCTGCCCCGCTACACGAAAGCGCCCCGGCTGGATCACCGCCGCCGTGTCGGTGATCAGGATCCGCCGCTGACGTTCGAGGCGTTCGTAGGCCTGCTGCGCACATGGGTCGATGAGCACAACACCGGGCACGTCATCAAGCGCACCGGTATGACGCCGCTTCAGTCCTGGCTGGCCGACCCGGCCGAGATCCGGCCCGAGCCCAGCCCCACCGAGCTGCGCGCCCTCATGCTCGAGAGTGACCACAGATCCCGCAAGATCACCAGCCACGGGGTGGAGTTCAACAAACGCTCCTACATGCCCGAGAACGGCGTGGGCCGGATCGGGCTCGAGGTCCGTGTGCGGTGGATGCCCCACCACCATCACGAGATCGACCTCTACACCTTCCGCGGCAACCGCTACCTGGGCCGGGCCTTCCTCAGCAACGAAGCCGACGAAGCCCTGCGCGAGAAGGTCCTCAGCGACCGCGAGGAGCACAGCGCGGAGCTGCGCCAGGCCCTGAAACGTTCCGGCGAGCGCAGGCGGGAGCGCTACCTGCCCTCGACCCAGCCCGAACTGCCCGTACGCGCTTTGCGTATGACCGAGCAGGAGGCACGCGCCGAACTCGAAGGAACTGCCCCGGCTGCTGCGCCCCGTCGGCGGACACAGCCCTACCAGCCCCTGACCCCGGTCCCGCTCACCTGGACGCGCCCCGGCCAGGATCCCACCACGCCCAAGGACGATGCCTCATGACGACTGCCCCGAAACGCAAGCACATATCCCCACGCCGCACCACACCGGCCGCAGCCCAGAGTGCCCCGGCACCAGGACGCCGCCCCGACTTACGCCCGCAGCACTTCCTCGGCCTGAAGGACTCCGCCCTGGTAGCCACGGACACCCTGCTGCAGATCAAGGACACCGTCATCGACACGGTCGAGTCGCGAGCCATGTCCGTGGTCTACGGCGATCCGGGGCTCGGCAAGAGCTTCAGCACCCGTGCCACGATCCAGGAGATGAACCCGGACCTGATCCTGCCCCTGGACTTCGCCCGCTCCCGCCCCGGGCCGAAGGACCTGCGCGAGGAACTGTTCCACCAGATGAACCTGTCCTGCAAGATGCCCGGCACGCCGACCGCGTTCGACAAGCTGCTGCGCGAGACCCTGCCCAGGCGCCCGTATGTGATCGTGTGCGACGAGGCCCAGCAGTACCGGCGGGAGAACTTCGAGTTCCTGCGCAAGCTGTGGGACAACTGCGAACCCAAACCCGCCATCGTGTTCGTCGGCGGCCGCGAGGCCTACGAGACCCTGCAGAGCGACCCGGCACTCGCCTCCAGGATTTACATCCGCCTGGAGATCCTCGCGATGACCGAGGACGAGATCCTCAAAACGGTTCCCGACTCCCACCCCGTATGGCGCGGCGTGGACGAGGCGCTGCTCAAGCGGATCGACACCCAGTACGCCCTCGGCTCCTTCCGCGAGTGGGTCAAGGTGACCAAGCACGTCCTCAAGGGCATGGAGTACTTCGGCACCGAGCAGGTCGACGACGCCATCGTCGACTGGGCCCTGGCCCGATGCTGACCCAGACGGCTGCGCCGCCTCCACCGGCCCCACAGCCCTTCACTCTCACCGAGAAGCCAGCACCCCAGCACCTGTACTTCCTCAACCTGGCCGGGGCCCGCACCGTTCTCACTCCCGGCCTTGCGGCAGCCGAGAACGCCCTCGACAGCGCCTACCGGCAGCGGCGCTTTTTGTGCGTGCTGGGCGATGCCGGAGTCGGCAAGACCTTCGCCGTCCACCATGCCGCCCGCACCTGCTTTCCCCAGGCTCACGTCCCGCTGCACTTGGGGGCCAGACCCACACCGTCCGATCTGCGCGCCCACCTGTACCACGCTCTCGGCCTGCCGGGCGCTGCACCTGCTGCGCCCGCGGTTGCCGACACTCTCATCCGCCGCGCGCTTGCCGCCACACCCCGCATCGTGGTCGTCGACGAAGCAGACCGGATGTCCGAGGCCTGCTTCGAGTACCTGAGGTTCCTGTACGACGACCTACCCGGCGGACTCTGCGTGGTCCTGATCGCCGGCCAGCACGGGGAGAAGGCCTTACGCGCCCAGCAGATGCTCCGCACCCGCACCACGCAGTGGCTGACCCTCCAACCGCTCACCCACGACCAGATCCCCCGTACCATCCCCGCCCTGCACCCGCTGTGGCAGACCGCCGCACCCGACCAGCTCTGCTTCCTGGACGGTCACTTCGCACACGGCAGCCTGCGCCGCTGGGCCCTGCTCACCCACCACGTCCAACGCACCCTGACCGCTGCCGGCGCCCCGCACCCCGACTCCGGCCTGCTGCGGCAGGTCATCCGCCGCATCGACACCTCGCACCGCCCATGACCACACCCGCCGGCATCGCCACACCGATAACCCCGCCGCCCGTCACGCTGCTCCTGGACATGGGCGACGACCGCGCCGTCCACCACACCGCCCACCAGCGTGCCGAATCCAGAAGCGGCCGCATCACCACCGACCCCACCCCCCACACCAACAGCCTCGCCTACCTCGCCCTGGACCTGCTGCGCGCCATGGGCCGCGACAGCTTCGCCCGGCCCGACGCCGAGCGGATGTCCACCGACGCGGCCTGGCGCGCCGTGACCTGCTGGACCCTGACCACAGGACTCGAAGAAGCCATCGTGCTGCGCGCCCACCGCCTCACCCCCGAACGCCTGGGGCGCCTGGCCACCTGGCGCGCCGAGACCGGCATCCGCCTCGTCCTCATCGCCCACACGCCCACCCCGGCCGACGAACAACAGCTGCGGGAGCGCCTCACCACCGCCCAACTGACCACTCTGCCCGCGGTGCGCGGCACGGACGCCATCATGAACGCCATCGGCCCACCTGCCACCCGCCGACGCCACGGCCCGCCACCATCCGATCACGTCCACCCGTTGCCCGACCTGCCCCGCAGCGCCGCCGCATTCCTCTCCGACTGCCAACGCAGCCTGAGCGAGGCCGACTTCGCCCACGCCCACGCCCACGGCCAGTACCAGGCGGGTTACGCCGCCGCCCGCACCTGGCTCGCCCGCCACATACCCGCCCCGCCTGCCACGCCTCCGGCCGAGAACACCGGCCCGGACGAGACCTGCGCCTGGCAGGACATGGAAGGCCTGCGCCTGTTCCTGGCACGGCTGACCGTCTTGAGCCCCAGCCCCCAGCACACCCTCGCCCGCGTGCGCGGAGCGCAGGCCGGGTTCCTCAGCAGGCAACTCCATCTCGCCGTCCCCGACGACCTCGCCGCGCACGCAGGACCCGGCATCACCACCGTGCCGATCACCCCGCACGTGGCCCATATCCTTGACACCCACCTGCCCAATCCGCTGCGCGCTGCCGCAGTGGCCGCCCTGCTGTTCACCGGAACCACCCGGTCACTGCTGTCCATGACCCAGATCGCCAGCATCCACGAGAACGCCACCCGCCTGGCCATCGACCGCGACTCGCGGATCAATGTCGGCATCCCGCCCGGTCCGCGGCACATGTACGCCATCCCGCCCCGCGCCCGCCGCATCCTGGCCGCCGCCCTCCAGTTCCGCCGCCGCACCCCGCGTACCTCCGACCATCTCGGCCTGTTCGCCGGCTGCTTCGGCACCCCCGACCGCTTCGACCACCTCATCCGCGACGCCGGCCTCCCCATCCCCGCCATCCGGCACCCGCACCCGGCGCAGGACTGGCACACCGCTGCCCGTTGCCGGCACCTCAGCGCGCCTGCTCCGGATGTCTCGGCCGTCTGGGGCCGTCCGCCCGGAGCGTACCCGTGACCGAACAGGTCTGGGCTGCCTCTCCGGCCGCACCGGTTGTCACAAGTCACCCATAGCGTGGCTGGTACAGGCGTGTCATTTCGGGCCTGAAAGCTGGCCGGAGCAGCAGCCGAACGGCGTGCAAGTACCGCGACGGGGCACGGACGACCGAACCCTCAGGGGGCTGTCACGCCGCCTTGCTGCCGGGCAGTTCTCCAGTCACGAACCCGGCAGAAGCAGATCAGTGCCGCTGTGAGCCGCGATGAGCGTGCATGCGATGAGTGGATCGAGGGGGCGACAACGAGATGATGCCAGACGTCTGGTTTCAGTCATTCTCGCCGACTCTGTCCCGGCGTACCGATGCCTCTGGAACCCTGTCTGATTGCACGAAGTGATCATTCGGTTACTTAATGGATCTTTGGTGGGGTGAGAGCTGTGCTGGAACAGGCACAACTGGTGGGACTGGCAGGTGCGGCCGCAGCTGCGCTGGTCGCGGAGATGGCCAAGGACAGCTGGACATCGATGCGCTCCATGGCAGACCGGTTCTTCCGGCACGGAGGCCAGGAGCAGAAAGACCACCAGCTCGAACGGCTCGATGCCGACCGGGTGCAGGTGGCCACGCTGGATCACGCGGTCCTGCAGGAGAAGTGGAGCCGGCGGCTGTTGACGCTGGTGGAGGACTTCCCCGAAGCAGCCGAGGACCTGGCGGCAATGGCGCGCCGCAAGCCGGAAGAACCACAGGCCGGGGTGAACCAGACCGCGGAGCACAACACCGGCCCCGTCATCCAGATCGGCAGGGACAACTCCGGCGGCATCAACACGGAGCGAAAGTGACCACGCCGGACGGGCACGACTCGCCCCAGCCCCCCGCCAACTCGCCGCCTCCTGGACAGTCCGCCATCGGTAACGCCGGCACCACCGTCCAGATCGGCGGCACCAACACGGGCAACATCAACATCACGCAGCGACCCAAACTGCCGATCACCCCCATTCCTCGCAGTGACCGGGAAGCAGCTCTGGAGCCGCTCTGGGCGCACACTTCCACCCCGCAGCGAGCCGCGAACCTGCTCGCCGCACACGGCCTCGCCGTCATCGTGGGAGAGCGCGGCACGGGACGGCGTACCTCGGCAGTCCGTACCCTGCACACCCACCTCTCCACCCCCACACGACCTCCCCAGCTCTTCGACCTCGCAGCCGACTGGGAAGAGGACGAAGTACCGGAGCGGGAAATCCTGCCCGAGCCCATCGCCGGGCACGGCTACCTGATCGACGCAACCTCGCGCCACTTATCCGAGAACGCCGCCCGCGCCCTCATGGCCTGGGCAGAAGAGCTCCACGACGCGGGCAGTTGCCTGGTCATCACAGGCAACCAACGGGACTGGAGGGGCGAGACCCGCTTCGAGATCGGCGCGGTACGCCCCGACGCCGTCCAGGTCGCCCGGAACCACCTCGCTCACGCCGGCAGCGACGCGCAGGCGGGGTGGCTGCAGCAGGACGCCCAGCGCGCGGTGACACGCGGCCTGCTCCGCCAAGCTGCCCCCGACCGGACCGCCGGCGTCCTGTCCGATCTCCTCACCCGCAGTGTCAGCCCCTCCGATGCCGTTGCGATCGCCGGACGCCTGCGCAACATCGACCCTGAACGAATGGCCAGCGCGGTCGAACGGAGAGACAAATACCAGCCCTCTTCACAGGAGCACGAGCAGGGAATCAGGGAGATTCGCCGCATCCGGGAAGAAGTCCTCCTATGGACATACTTCCTGGAACAGACGCTCACCGGCACGGGCACCCGCGGCCAGGACCGCATGATGCTGCTCGCCGCCGCCTACCTCGAGGGCGCCCCTCTCGAACTGTGCATCAAGGCAGCCACCGCGTTCGGCTCCCGCGACGAGTCACTTGCACGCCGCTACCGGGAAGGCCGCAGCCCCCGCCGCCGCCTGAGCGACGTCGGCGTCGACATCACCACCAACGACACAGCCGCGTTCCACACCCGCCCAGGCCTCGCCCTCTCCGCCATCCGCATGGACTGGCATCACTGGGCTGACGAGCGAACGGAAACCAGGGAATGGCTCGCCCGCATCACCGCTCCGGACGGCGTTGCCGAAGCGTGGACCGAGCAGATCGGATCCCGTCTGCTGGAGCTGTCCATCACAGAGGTGGAATCCCCCTTCTTCACTATTCTCGATACCTGGACCAGCACCTCCACAGGCGAAGAACGCCTCCGTATCGTCACCGAACTCATCACCCGAGCCGCTGAGACCGAGGAACTTGCGCGGGACGCTCACAAGCAACTGCTGGACTGGGCGCCGAAGACTCACGCGCATCGGCGGAAGGTCGTCGCCCAGGCATGCAGCGGCCGCTACGGCACGCGATGGCCGCACATGGCCCTCGTTCGGCTACGCCACATCCTTGCCATCGACGACGAAGCAACTCGCATCGCAGCGACCGCCCTGACAACCCACGCGGCACAGAGCACAGATGGGTTCCGACGAGTCGTTGAGACAGTCGAGACCTGGTTCGAGCGATACCCGACCCATCTCGCCGGCTCTCGGGCCTTCTTAGCGCTCACCGACCCCGCACACAGCGTCTTGAACACACTGGTGAGCGCCGCACAGGCCACCCCTGCCATCCGGGACTTCCTGATCAACGGCTGGATGCAGACACTACGACAGCCAGACGTGCGCGACCACGCACACCAGATCCTCCTCGGCTGGGCCCGAGCCGCTCACGAAGGCCGACTGGACCGCACCGCCACCTTCGGCATCCTCACCGACGTGCGCAACGCCCACACACCCCTCGACGCCATGTCCCGCTTCCTGTACGGGAGCCCCGACCAAGACGACCACGCCCTGATCGAAGCGCGCCTTGCCCTGGCCAACCTCCGAGCCTGCAACCACACACAGTGCTCTGAACCCCACTGCCCACTCAAGGAAGCTGCTGAATCCTTCCCGGACACCAGCGCTGCCGGAGGCACAGGTGAACCCCGATTATGAAGCTTCCACAGGACACCAACGAGTCAAGTTCCCGCTGAACCGGTGGCTGCTGGCACCGCTGACCACATGGCGTGCCCGACGTCTGGCAGCCGCATACGGACCCGGCATGGACGCGCGCACCGCTTGGGCACTAGCCCGCATGGCTGCCCACCCCGAAGAGATCTCCTTTGCCATGAACCACCTCAGCCAGGGCAAGCAAGATGAGCCCTGATTGATGAACTACCTGCCACCGGACAACCAGCCGACGGCACTGGCGACGCCCTGCGATCAGTCGCTCGTGCTGCGCTGTTGCCCGAGGTCGGAGAGGCGAAGCTTGTCGTTGTCGCTGGTCAGCCGGTGGCGTCGTCGGATTCCCAGTCGATGGTACGCCGGTATTCGGGGTGGTTTTTGTCCATCTGGATGGCGGCGTGGATGGGCAGGGGGTGGCGGGTGCGGTGTTCCCAGGCCAGGGCGTGGTTGCACAGCCTCGCGCAGGTCAGCGCGTAGGGGAGCGCGTCTTCCCCGTTGGGCCGCTGGATGACGGCGATCTCGGTGGCGGTGAGGTTGTACCAGGTCTCGGCCTGCTGCTCCTTGTCCTCGCACGCCCAACGGCCTTGTGTACGTCCTGACTTGGCCGAGGGGGTCTTGCCGTCCATCTGGTGGGGGCGGCGGCTCATGAGGAACGTGGTGCCGGTGCCCTCGAGTTGGAACAGCGCGTTGCTGGTCTTGTCGCCGTCGCTGGCGTTGCCGTCCTCGTCGATCTCGTGGAAGAGCGCGGGCAGCGGGATGCTCGGGTCGGCGCTGGAGGTGGTGCGGATGACGGCTCGCGGTCGGTACTCGGGCGCGAGCGTGGCACCGGGCAGCGCGGGCCTGCCGCCTGCCAGGCCGTCGTCATCGGTGAGCAGGTCGGCGTTCTTGTTCGCCAGCAGGGGCCAGACGGGGCGGGTGGAGTCGCCGGATACGTAGAGGACGTAGCCGCATTTGAGATGTCGGCTCAGCTCGAACAGGGCATGGTCGATGCGGCGGGGCAGGGTGTCGTCGCCGCGGCTGCCCTCGGGGATGGGCTGGCTGCGGGACAGCGCCTGGGCGTGGGCGTAGTTGAACCAGCTGCCGCTGCCGCCTCGATGGGCGGGCAGGTAGGCCAGGGCCTTCCAGTGCCCGTCGACCGGCACGAACGCGGTGAGGACCCACATGAGCTTGGGTTCCTCGGTGCGGTTGACGTGCTTCTCGCCGAGCTGGGCGCGCATGTGCAGGCCGAGGTGGGCGACGCGGTCCTTGAGGCCGTTGCCGGTGGAGATGGCGCGGGTCAGGCGGGGGTGGACCAGGCCGGCGGCGCGCAGCATGTCGCCGATGGCCATGTGGCCGGGGAAGTCCGCGGCGAGCTCCATGCCGAGCGCCTCGAGCGGCGTCTCGGCCTCGCGTTCCTTCTTCTTCGAGCGCAGTTTCTTCGTGGTAGGGGTGAGGAACTGGGCGAGCACACCGTGACGCGCGAGATGCCGGGAGACCTCCGGCTTGGCGTCCAGCGTGTAGGGGTCGACGGCGCCTTCCACCTCGCGGCGGGCATCGCGGCGCTGGCGACCCCACTCCTTGGCGTCGTAGTCGGTCTCGACCAGGGCCAGGACCCCGGCGCCCTCGGCTTCGAGTCCGGGCAGGGCGTCGGTGAGTGCACCGCGCCGGTCGTGGTGGCCGCCGTGGGACAGCAGCTCCGGAGCCCGGTGCAGCAACGCCTCGGTGTGGCAGCCGAGCTCGACGAGCTCGTCGTCGGGCATACCGGCGGCCAGTTCGGGCCGGTTGAAGTGGTAGGCCAGCAGCCGCTGCATGCGGGTGCGCATCTCCTGGTGCTGGTACAGGGCCAGGATGCGCAGCTTCGAGCAGCCCGCGGCGGCCATGATGCCCTGGAGGTCGGCGTCGTCGAGGAGCGTGGCGTCACGGCCGTACTCGGTCTTGCGGGCGGCCACCGAGAGGACCTTTGCGACCTGTCGGCCGGAGACGAGGTCCTGCCCGGTGACGGTGGACAGGTGCTCGGCCAGAGCGGCGACGGTGTGCAGGCCGACGCCCTTGCCGATGGGGAAGGACTTCGAGAAGGGGATGAGCGCGCGGAAGTTGCCGGGCTCGCCGGACAGATCCATGGCGCTCACGGGCAGGAACTCTGTGTCCTTGGGGCTGCGGGGGAACACGGGCTCGTCCATCAGCCGCACCCACGCATCAAGGGCTAGACGGCTGGTGTGCTCGAGGTGGGTGTACTTGCCCTTTCCGCCCAGGTTCAGGCAGAGCAGCGGCCGGGTGGGTGAGCGCGGTGCCCACCAGGCGGTGCGGGCGCCATTGATCTGGTTGCTCAGTCTGGACACGCGGGGTGTCATGACCACCAGGGGCACGGACAGCGAGTGCAGCGATTTCATCGCTACTTCCACCCGCAGTGCGGCGTAGTGCCGCCGGATCTTCCACTCCTCCGGTTCCTGGGGCTCATCCGCAGCGCTCTTGGGGCTGTCGTTCTTCTTGTCCTTGGCGGGGCGGGCGTCGAGCCAGTTGTTCGACCACAGGTGCTCGGTGTCCCAGACCATGACGTTGTTCTCGGTGTCCGGGCGAAGCGGGATGGCGCGGCCGTCGACGGGCAAGTCGGTCTTGGCCACCAGGGAGGAAAGGTTCGAGCTGGCCGCGTCCCACACCCAGCCGTCCGCGTCGACGGCGTGCGGGCCGAGCTGGACGTGGTCCCACACCGCCACGTGTTCGGGCTCCACCGAGGCGAACAGGTCAGCGAGGTCACTGTTGTAGGCCAGGGAGATCTTGTCCGCCGGTGTCTGCAGCAAGGCTTGCTCCCACAAGGCCACCGCGGCCCGCAGATGCGACGGCGAGAGCTTCTTGGACAGCGCGAGGAACTGCGGCGGCCTGCTCTTGCTGGTGGGATTCAGTGTCGCGCTGGTGGCGCCGCTGGCGCGCAGTACCGTCAGCAGTCCGGCATAGGGCAGGTTGGCCTTCGAGCCGGTCTTGCCGCGGTAGATGGCGCGCAGCCTGTTCCACTCGTGCTCGATCTTGTCCGGGAAGCGGTACAGCCACACGGCGCCCATCAGCGTGCTAGTCAATGGTGCTGCCAGCATGGACATACGGGTGTCATTCGACGGCATTACTCGAGTCCTTCATCGTCCAGGGCCGGGGCGGGAATCAACGTGACGGGACTGGGCAATAGGTCCTCGCTGTGGGCGAGGTCGAGCCAGGCGGTGAGGGTGGAGCCGTAGACGCGGCGCAGGATGTCCTGCTCGTCGGTGTCGAGCTGGCCGTAGTAGGAGCGCAGGAGGCGGGGGAAGTCGCAGCCCAACTGCTGGTTGAAGAAGGCGTGGTCGACCAGGTAGAGCTCAACAGGGGTGCCGCCGCGCCGCGCGCGCCCGGCCAATTGGATGAGCTCGACAAGGATGCCCGCCAGGACCTCGGTCTTGAGAAACTTCGGCATGCGCGAGAACCGCGGGTCGGTGCGCAGCAGCAACTCCCGCTGGCGGATGGCCGCGGTGCGCTGAGAGGCGAGCATGCCCGCGGGATCAGCACTGATGGTGCCGGCGGCGATGCCGCAGGCGTTGATGCTCGCGTACATCACGGCCGGCTCGTGCAGGTGCGTGATGGGGCGTACCCCCACCCACGCCGAAGCGAGCGCCGAGCGGTCGGTGTGCGGGATGAGGATGTTCAGGCCGCGGGAGACCACCGACAGCGGTGCGCAGATCACCTTCACCCGCGGGTGGGTGGCGGGCAGGTCTTCGAGTTCATCGATGGTCACCCGCACCACGCCCTCGGGCAGGGCCACGGCCGCTTTGGAGGGGGTCCGGCTGTTGCTGACGAGGACCGCGACCCATTCAGGGCGGCCGCACGCGGCCGCGATCCCGGCGGCCATCACCTCGGCGTGGAAGTAGGAGTTCCCGGCCAGCAGCGCCAGCTCCCGCAGCGGGTCGTTGCGGGCGACCTTCTCCAGATGCGACGACATCTGGGTGTGCCAGAGGCGCTCGGCGAGCTTGCGCAGCTCGGAGGGCTTGCGTTTCTCCTCCACGCCGCCGATCGAGATGGGCTGCCAGCCGATATCGGTGGCCGACACACTCCCGGCATGGGCGGTGACCGCGCCGACAGCGGCGTCGGTCATTACGTAGGCGGGCAGGGTGTGCACGTGCTGCAGGGCGGCCTTGGGGAAGAACGCGGTGGCGGACAGGCCAAGTACGCTGCGCCGCACCCCTGCGGTCGCCAGGGCGACGGTGTCGCCGAGGCGGACAGTGGAGGTGTGCGGGTCACCGCCCAGCGACTGCAGCGACAGCCGGCCGGTGCCGCCGGCGTTCTTGTCGAGCTTGAACCCGTACAGGTTCTGCCCCAGCGGCCCATAGGGAATCGGCTCATCGCGGGAGATCAGCCCCATCGTGGACACCAGGTCAGTGGCCGCGTTCAGCTCCCCCAGCAGCGGCAGGAGCGACCACTTCAAGGTGTGCAGCTCGTTGTGGAGCGCACCGAGCCAGGCCCGCACCAGCAGATCATTGACCAGCGCGGCGCGGCGAGAGACGGGCACATGGAAGGGCGAGCCGCCCAGGATACGCGAGATGGAGTCCTTGAAGACCGCGAGCTTTCTGCTGCGGCGAGTGCCCTGGACCTTGCCGACCAGAGCCTGGCGGATCTGCTCGGCAAGTGGCTGCCAGCCCTCCGGCACCTCGGCGTCAGTCTGCTCGCCCGGGAAGAGCGCCAGGTAGGCCTGGTGGACCCCTTCACTGACCTCGGCATCCGGCGAGGCGCCCGTCAGGGCGCGACACAGCTCGGCGTCTTTCTTGCCCACCATGTACCAGCCGGATCCGGGACGATTCTGGCGCTCCTGCTCGGACTCCAAATACAGATGTCCGGTCAACACGTTGTCCAGGAAGGTCTCGCTGAGCCGGCGCGCCTCCATCAGCGGGCTGGTCACCAGCAGGTTCTTCAGCGCAGTCAGGCCGTTGCGGTGCCGGTCGACCTCTTCCAGCCGCCCGCCGTTGCCGCGGCCACGGCTGATGAGAGTGAACTCCTGCGCACCCTGCGTACACCAGGTGGACTGGAAGGAATCAACCTCGTCAATGATCACGACGCGGCAGCGGCGCAGCACGAACTCCAGCACATTCATGTCGTTGACGACCCGCTCGCCGTCCACCTCGACGGGCACCTTGCAGCGCCCCCGGATCAGATTGTGGTGGTTGGTCACGATGATGTCCGCCTCGGCGGCCTGCCGAACGTGCTCGAAGCGCCGGCAGATCCCCATGCGTGGGCACAGATGCCTGCCGCCGGACTCCGGCTCGGCGGGCCCGTCGACCCACTCCAACTGGGCGCAGGGGAGCTTGGCGCGGTCCAGCCGCGGGCCGTCCACCTGCCAACCGGTCATCTCACAACCGCCGGCGAACTGCTCGAACCGGTCCTCGCGTCCCTGGGTGAACGCAAGCTCCGCCTGGTCGTCGTAGCGCGAGGACGCCACCCACGGCACCACCCGCAGGGGCCTTCCGGCCCGTTCGGCCGCGTCCTGCACAGCGGCGGCTGTCTCCTCGACCAGTGCGTTATCCGCGCCCAACTGCTCAGCGGTCCCCAGCCCTTCACGGATGCGGCCCACCACAATGAGGACCGGCCCCTGGCCGCTCGCCGCAAGAAGATGCGCCGCATCCCGCATCAGCACGCTCTTGCCCACCCCCGTGGGCGCATTCAGCAGCGTCATGGCCCCGGCAGGCAGCCGCAGCTCCGCTGCCGTACGGCCGTAGGCATCGGTGAGCCTGTCGAAGAACCCCTGCAGCAGGCCGGGCTTCCACCCGAACTTCTCCGGCTGGGCTCTCGCCTGGCCCTCCACGCGGTCCATCACGGCTTCGCGCGGCAGCTTCGCCTCGTCAAGGAACGGCTCGGTGCGCAGCCGGACCGGCGCCACAAAGGCGCTCTTTTCGCTGGCAGGAATCTCTACCGTGTACAGCCCATCGTGGCCAAACGCCCACAGGCCTTCGCCAGCCGTCGGCAGGACCGTCTCCAGCACGCCCCGGTAGTCCTCGGCCTCCTGAACGAGGTTCTCGGCCAGGACGAGGGGCTCTTGAGCATGGCAGGCCACCAGCCAGTGGGTCTCGTCCGCGTTCGACTCCTCCGGAATCCGGAACAGCGCCGTGGGCGCCACCGCGTACTCCAGTACCGCCTCACGGAACGTCTCCGGCTGCGCCAGGTCCCCCTCCTGCCTGACCGCCCGCCACAACCGGCCCACCAGCTCGTACTCGGTGCGCGGCAGCGACAGCCACGCACCCCACAGATCGGTGCGCCGGGCGGCGAACATCGCCGCGAAGTCCAACGGCACACCGCGGCGGCCCTCGATGGTCTCGAAGGCGAAGTACTGCTGGGACAGAGCGAGATACGCCGCGACAACACAGCGCTGCAACGCCTCACGGACCTCACCAGTTGTCACGACTCACCCCGGCACCAGCGAAGAACCTCGGCGACAAGGTCCTTGTCGGTCATCACCGCAAAGTCCGGCCGCCCAGCAAGACGCGCCCGCAGCAGCGGAAGGTCGGACCGCTGCCGGTGGGGGACCACGATGGTCAGCGGCACCGCTCCGCCCAGCACGGGACGCTCGAGCAACGCATCGGCCAGGGCGCCGAAGGACCGCCACGCCTTCGCGTCCACCCGCCACTGTTTGGCCACCAGCGGTTCGGCTGCCGTGATGTGCAGGTCGTAGCGGTCGCCGTCCGGGTACATGAGGACATCGAGACTGGCGATGCCGGTCAGCGCGTCCCGGATCGCGAACTCCATGCGCCCCGGCAGGGTCAGATACCGCCATACCGTCCGGGAGACCGCCAAGTAGTCACCGGCAGCCGGGAATCCTTCCACCTGACCGCCAGAGCCGCCCCCGCCCTCCAGGACCGGAGGGCCGCCGCCCCGCACCGGCCGGTAGGTGTACGTCGCCCCCTCCAGCAGATGCGCGTCGCACGACACGACGAAGACACCGCCGCCGGCGGACTGAGCCCGCATCGGCCAGGCACAGGTAGGACACGGGAAGCACCAGCCCGCAGCGTTGCACCACGGCCAGGACGAGACCGGCTCGAAGAACCCGAATCGCCCCCACAACCCGCCCCACTTCTCCCACAGCACACCCCGCTCTGCCACCGGATCACTCGCCAGCAGCTCGCGCACCCTCGCATAATCGTCCGGCGGAAGACGCCGGATCTCCGCGTACAGCTGCTGCTCCTCCTGCTCGGCACGCAGACGCGCCCAGGGCCAGTACTCCATCAACGCCTGCTGAGGCACGAGGTGTTCGCGGCCCAGATCTTCCACGGCGTCGCACAGCAAGCCGTCCTGATCCAGCAGCCGCATCTCGCCGAGCGGGTCGTCGCCCTCGCTGCAGGCGGGAAGCAGGGGCGCGAGCCCGTGGCGCAGGCCGCGCCGCAACACGCCCATGTCCAACGTGGCGGCTGCGCCGGCACCGTGTGTCGAGCGCAGAACCCCGAGGCAGTCGATGAGCCGGGCAGCTCGCTGGCCCGGATCGCTGGTGCGGTCCGCTTCCGCTACCGCAGCCGCGCAGCACGCGGTCAGCGCCAGGTCACGGCGCCATCGAGGGGTGTTCCGTTCTACGAGACCCATACTGGGTGAATAAGCGAAAAAGCTAATGAATGTCGCATACGGTGCCGATCATGAACACCAAGACCGCTCCATCGGCCCAGCCCGAAGCGCCCACCAGTACCACCCCCTCACGCGAGACCACCGAATACTGGCTGTGGGCCGCCGCCCCGGATACCTCCCTGACCGAGGACGACCGCCCCTTCAGCGGCAAGTGGATCTGGTTTACGCCGCTCAGCCTTGTCGACGACTCCTGGACCACGATCCACGCCGCAACTGAAGACGGCCTTCTCGGCCACCGCAGCAAGGCAGCCACGCTCATCAACACCCGCACCAAGAGCGATGACACCCGCCGCCCCATCTGCATCTACACCCGGGACTGGCACGATGTCGACGACGTCCAACGAGTACTGACCAACCTCCGCGCCCTCGGCATCACCGACCTCCTCCTCTACAAGACCGACAGCGACACCCTCAACGACCGCTACGGAACCGGCGCCAGCACCTTCGTCGCGCCCGCCGCCAAGCAGAAACTGGTCATCCCCAAACGCACCCGAGAAGCCCTCGAACACCACCATGCTGCGCGAGCCCAGGCCCGAAGGGCTGCTGCGGTACGCAGGAAAGCAACAGCACCGAAGCACACTTGACACCTACAAGGGCACAGAGTGGACCGAGCAATCAGTGCTTCCTCGCGCACCACCGCTACCGCGTCTTCGAGGGCGCGTCTCCCTACCTGAAGATCCATTGCTGTGCGGCATGTTCGCCGCTCTTCGCCCTACCGCGTGCGGGGCGCGTGACGATGAGGCGTGACGCCAGATAACGAATCCGGGAGAGGCCGTGGAGAGAATCGTGAGCGGCGTGGACCATGTGCACACTGCGGCCACGGTCCGCCGTCGGCAACGCACGTTCGTGCCGCCGTCCGGGGCCTACCTGTCAGACCTTCAGGCCCGGGCGGGTGACGCCCTGCTGGACCGGTTGTTCTACGCGACGGTGGACGAATGTACCGATCCCGGATGCCGCCCGCTACTGCTCGACCGCGTCGCGGCCGACGTGGGGGCGACGCGCAGGCTGGTGGACTGGGCCTGCTGGATCGCCTCCGAGGTGTACGGCGGGCTTCCCGCGGAGCTGGTGGACGAAGACGAGGCGGCGACAACCGCCTTCAGTCCTTCACCCCATTTCTGCCGGCTCGCCGCGGCGCACCACAATCCCGGGCCAGCCTTCGACGCCCTGTACGCCACGTATGAAACCGCCCAGCGCCGTCAGGTGGCAGACAATGCTGTCGCCCTGGTCGACGGGCTTCAGGTGTGGTGGACAGACTTCCTCTACCAGTGATCCCCTCCACCCTGCCCCGCGAACCTTCAGCCGAGCCTCTCAAGGAACCACCTGATGGCCACCAATCCCAGTCCCGCTGTCCCGGGCAGCCATCCGCCCCTGACCGACGCTTTCGCGCCTGCCCGCCGGACGCTGCGTGTGGATCAGCAGGCGGCGGTGGACAGTGGGGTAAGAGGTCTGAGGAAGACCGGGAGCCGGGGGCACATGGTGTCGGCGTGCGGTACGGGGAAGACGCTGATCGCTCTGCGCACGGCCGAGGCCCTGGATGTCCGTTTTCTGCTGGTGGTGGTGCCGTCGAGGGACTTGATCGGCCAGTGGGCGGCCGCGGCCCGCGCTGACGGCCGTACCGAGGCGTTGATGGCGGTGTCGTCGCTGAACGCGGACAGGCACCCCGTGCTGGCCAAGGCGGGCGCGAGCAGTACGGGTTCGGGGGAGTACCTGGCGTACTGGCTGGCCCAGCGCGCCAGGAAGAACGAGAAGGCGATCGTGCTCGTGACCCTCGACTCCCTCCCGCGGATCGAGGAAATCCAGCACTCCGTCTTCACCGCACCCGCCTTCGACCTCGCAGTCATCGACGAGGCACACCGCACCGCGGGCTCCTGGGACAAGGAGTGGACGATGGTCCACGATTCCTCCCGGATCCGCACCGACCGCCGTCTGTACCTGACCGCCACGCCCTATGAATGGGAGGCGCCGCGCCTGGCCGAGGCCCCGGACACCCGCCCGCGCCCCAAGCGGACCGCATCGACCGCACCGGTGTGGGAGTCCCCGTCCCTGATCGCCTCGATGGACGACGTCAAGGTGTTCGGCCCCCGCCTGCACACCTACACCCACGCGGCTGCGATCGAGGACGGTGTTCTGGCCGACTACCAGCTCCTGGTCCCCACCATCACCGACACCGACCTGCGCACGGTCCTGACCGACCCCGACCACGCGCACACCGGTTTCGCCCCGACCGCGCGCCGGACGACCGCCCTGCACCTGGCAGTCCTCAAAGCGATGACGGAACACGACCTCCGCCATGTGATCGTCTACTTCCAACAGGTCGCCGACGCAGAAGACTTCGCCCGCCAGTTCCCCCACACCCTACGCACCCTCCCACCCGACCAACGCCCCTCCTGGGCCAGCACCCTGTCCGTCTCCTCGATCAACGGCAACCACACCCCCGACCAGCGCACGAAACTCCTCAACCAGTTCGCGAACGCCGACCGCGCCGTGATCACCAACGCCCAAGTCCTGGGCGAAGGCATCGACTTGCCAGCTGTGGACGCCATCGTGTTCGCCTCCCGCACCGAGAGCGTGCGCCGGATCGTCCAGGCCCTGGGCCGCGCCCTGCGCAAACCTCCCACCACCGATGTGAAGACCGCGAGTCTGGTCATCCCCGCCTACATCCCACCCGACTCCGACCCCACCGACCTCCTCGACACCCCCTACGAAGCCCTCTGGATGATCACCGCAGCGCTGCGCCATCACGACCAGACGATTGCTGCCCGCGCCCCGCGCAAGGCCACCGCGCACCGCCTGGACGGCGACACCCACCGCCTCCTGACACGCCGGTTCCGTTTCGACTTCACCCTCGACCCGGGCACGATCGCCCGCGCGATGGACCTGCTGGCCTGGCCGTCAGCTGGCGCGGTGCTCTCCGCGCCCCGCCGCACCGGCCTCGCCGCCGCCACCCGCTACCACGCCGAACACGGCCATCTGAAGGTCCCGGTCGACTACACCGACGCCTACGGCTACCGCCTGGGAGCATTCATCGCCGGCCAGCGTACCGCCCACCGCCGAGGCACCCTGACTGCGGACTGGACCGCTGAACTCGACGAGCTCGGCATGATCTGGGACGAGAACGAAGCCGCCTTCGAAGGCAACATGACCCTGGCCGAGGCCTTCCACACCGAACACGGTCATCTCGCCATCCCCGCCCACGCCCCTGGCGGCCAGTTCCTCGTCGACCAGCGCGGCCTGGCCCGCAAAGGCCAACTCCCCGAAACCCGCCACACCCGCCTTACCACCCTCGACCCCGACTGGCTCCTGCCATACGGACCCGACTGGCACCGCAAGTACCACCTCCTGGCCCGTCACCTCCAGACCGGACACGACCCCGTCACGCTGCGCCGTGACACCGTCATTGACGGAGTGAAGGCTGGTACCTGGCTGCACCGCCAACTCACCACCTGGAACACTCTTAACGACGGTCAGCGTTGCCTCCTGGCCCGACTCGGCCTCACCCCGGATCGCATCACCCTGCCGACTAAGAAGACTCCCATCGCCCCCGCCACACCCAGCACTCCCAAGACCAGGAAGCGCCGCTCCTTCGAACAGACAGCCATGCTGCTGCGCGCCTTCGTGGAGCGGCACGGCCGTCCTCCTGGAGCCCGGGAGGGGATCGAGGCCGACGGGGAACGCGTCATGATTGGACCTTGGCTCTGCAAGATCCGCACCGGCCAGAGGACTGGCCAACTCTCCGAGAGCAGAAGTCAGTTGATCCAGAGCATCCTCCGCGAAGCCGGCGTCGTCCCCTCCGAAGAGGAGCGCCCCGGATTCTCAGACATCCCGTAAATTTTTTGCCCACGATGCCTTAAGGAAGCACCCTCGAAACGCTACCGCTGGAGCTTGCGGAGGAAGCCGTCCGGGGCTGAGGGGGGATTGGCTTCAGGCTCCATCTGGAGTGGGCTTTTGACGCACAGCCAGGAGGAAGTACCGCCAGGGCGTTTGGCCAGCGTATCCGGGGTGGCATACCGGACGCTCCGTAACCTGACGACCAGACACCCCCAGCCCGCCCGCAAAGCGGGCCAACGAGCAGGCGCGGAGCGGCTGTTCGTGATCCGCGGAGCGTCGACCGTGACTCAGGGCCACGGAGTGGCCCTGAGTCAGGTGGACGGAGTCCACCACGGAGACCGCCCCGTAGGGGCGGCGCGTCGTCTTCGCGGAGCGAAGCGCGCGC
>NZ_JBIDBS010000042.1:0-18733 GCF_043204165.1 Streptomyces sp. NPDC047982
CGCGGAGTGTTCAGCGACGAGATGCTGACACGCTGCGAAGAGATCATGCGTGCACGTCAGAGCAGTCTGGAGATGCATTCATCCCCGGCGTGAACGCCGGGGCTTTCCGCAAGAGTCCCGGTAATAGCCGTCCCGTCATCCGTGGCGGATCGGCGTACCGCCCCGGATCGGGTGGACACCCCATCGAACCCGGGGTCGTCCGCCCGCCACTGCGGCCTGGCCGTCCTCCATGGCCCTTGGGCCCGTCTCGGCGATCCCCAATGTGGCCGGCGTCAGCACACCTGACGGCAAATCAGGTGCCTGCGGCGGCCTCCCGGCGCGCCGGGGCCCGCTTCCGGCAGCGGGCCGCCCGGCCGGGAGAGCCCCCGGCCGGGCGGCCCGCTGGCACACTGGAGTCGGCCCTGCCATCCCGGTCGTCCCCGGTCGGCAGGGCCGTCCCGGAGACCGGACATCCCGGAGGACATTCATGACGTGCGGAAACTGCGGCGCGGCGGCGACTCAGGGGCCCGACGGGTCGTGGACCTGTTCCAACCAGTGCGGCTGGTCCTCGGCCACCCCTGCTGTCGCGATCACCCCCGAGATCACCACCACCCGCTGCCGCGGCTGCGACGCCCAGGTGTACGGGCTCGACGGGAGGTACGCCTGCGGCCTGTGCTCCTGGTCCAACCACTGGGACGAAGGCCACCGCCCGCTCCCCACCGCCGACCGGGCCGCCGGGGACGTCAACGTCCTGGAGTGAGCCCGGAGGTCCGAGGACGGGCCGATGCGGTTGCTTCAGGGCTGCATGGCGGGAGACGGCCCGAAAGGCAGGCCGGCTCCGTCCACCCGGCGGTTGACGCCCGGGACATGCTGACGCGCGTCTGGCCTGGCCTGGCGGGCCGACCTGGGAGTGGCACGTCCTACAGTCCCGGCTCTTGACCGATGCTGCGCACCGCACTGCTGCGGACGACGACGCGCTTCTGGCACGGTTGCACGCCCTCGCGTGGGGTTCACAGGGCGTGCCGGCCTCTCGTGGTGGTCTCCCGCGGGTGTCGCCGGGGTCGAGGAAGGCGTGGCACGCCTTCAGTTCGGGGCGCAGGGCATTCTTGCCGGACTTCTTGTCCGCGAAGGTCTTCCGGCACCCGGCGGCGGCGAGGACGTCGAGCTGCCGTTCGAGCTTCTGGCCGCCGGTGGAGACGCGGGTGGGTCGTTACGCCGTGTCAGCGCTCGGTGCCACTGCTGGGTGGTCGCCAGTTGCCGACGCCGTTCACTGCAAGCCGCGAACGGTGAGCGTCTTCAACGTCGTTGCCAGCCAGCCCACCTCTGCCTCGCTTGTTGCACGTGCGATCTTGAGAAGTCCCTGCCGGAAGGGGTCGTCGAGCTCTTCGGCTGCAAGCGGGCGTTCGCCTTCGTAGAAGAAGCTGCTGGGCTCTCGGAGGAAAGCCAGGCGACGCTGCAGTACGGCCGCCTGGTCGGCCGGGGTTTCCAGGTGGCGCAGGAAGGCCAGGACGGTGAACCAGTGGTTCTCGTCACTGATCGCGGTTCCGTCGGCTTCCCGCAGCCGACGGCGAAGCTCTTCTCGTCCCTGGTCGGTCAGGGTGAGCACATGCCGGGGAGCCGCTCTGCTGCCTGGTTCGGTCTGACGGCTCAGCCAGCCGGCCCGCTCCAGGCGTTTGATCGCCGGGTACAGCGTGCCGTCCGCGATCGGCCGGACATGACCGGTGAGGTGCGCCACACGCCGTTTCAGCTCGTAGCCGTGCAGCGGCTGGTTGAACAGGAAACCCAGAATCGCCAACTCCAACACGGCAGTATCATCCCACTCACGGCTATATATCGGTACCGATGTATAGTCGAGGCGATGCATTATCTGACCGAGGAGGAGCCATGCACGACGCTCAGGTGACGCCCAACGGGGCGCGGATCCGCTGGGTCGAGATACCCGGAGACCCTCGGCACACCCGGGTCTATCTGCACGGAATCGGCGCCTCGTCCAGCCCGTACTTTGCAGCCGCCGCCGTCCATCCGGACCTTGCCGGCCACCGGTCGCTGCTCGTCGACATGCTCGGCTTCGGCATCAGCGACCGACCTACCGACTTTGAGTACACCGTGGAAAACCACGCCGACGCTCTCGCCACGGCCCTTGAGGCGGCCCACGTCCAGGCGGCTGACGTCATAGCCCACAGCATGGGCGGCGCCGTGGCCATCGTGCTCGCCAGCCGCCATCCGCACCTGGTGTCCCGCTTGGTCCTGGTCGACGCCGTCCTCGATCCCATGACACCCGAGCCATGCTGGCCCGGCATCCGCGGCATCGCCGCCTACACCGAAGAAGACTTCCTCGCCGGAGGATGGCGGGAAGTCCGCGAGGCCGCCGGGCCGCACTGGTGGTCCACGATGCGGCTGGCCGGGCGCGAAGCGCTCCACCGCAGCGCCGTACACCTCGTCCGCGGCACCAGCCCCACCATGCGTGAACTCCTGCTGAGCCTGACGATCCCCCGCACCTACTTGCGTCCCGCAGGAGATGGCCCGCTCCCCGGTGAACAGCAGTTCCTCGAAAGAGGAATTTCCGTCGTGGCCGTACCGGAGTGCGGACACAACATCATGCTGGACAACCCCGAGGCGTTCGCGCAGCAGACCGCTCGCGCGCTGCAGCGCGTCTGAGCCCGTCCACCGTCCTCAGCGATCCACGGGAGACCACGGGATTGCAGATCGGTGCAGTTGCGTGGGATCGCCCGGTTTTCTGGGCCACAGCGGCGCTGGAAGAGGAACGGCATCGGTGCACTCCAGAGCCGTTCCAGACTGTCGTGGGCGGAGACCAGGGGCATGGCCTGCTGCCCCCGCCCGACGCGATGAATGAGCGCAGTGAGCACCTCGCCGAGCTCTGGTGAGACCAGCAGCAGCCGCTCCTGGTCGAGCTTGGACGGGGCGAGCTGGCCTTGGGACCACAGGTGGGTTCAGGGGGGCGTGAGAGAGTCGAGCCGGGCGGCGAGGTCGGGGTGGGCGGCTGCCAGGTAGGGGCGGGTGGCGGCCAGGGGGGCGATGAGGTCGGCGGGGTCGTCGTGGGCGAGGGCCGCTTGGAGTTTGTCGAGCGGGCGCCGGGCGGCGGCGGGCAGGCCGGTGAGGGCGGTGATCTGGCCCGCGATGCGGCGCAGGTCGGCGGCGTTGGCGCGGGCCCAGGCGGCGGTGGTGCGTTCGGCGGCCCTGGCCTGGCGGGTGGCCGTCACCCGCTGCTCGCCGGTGGTCCCGGCGGGGCCGGGGCGGCCGCGTAGATAGCGGCGTTCGGCTGCCTGGCGGCTGGCGACGCCGAGGGGAGGGGCGAGGTCGGCCCAGCTGGCGCCCGCGTCGCGGGCGGTTTCGATCAGGCCGGTCTCCCATCCGGCGAGCTGCTCGCGCACCTGCCGCAGCAGCATCAGGGAGGCCAGCGCCTGCTCCGGCCCGGGACCGGGACCGTCGGGCATGCCCGGAGAGTCCCGCTGGGCGTCGCGCAGGGCATCGTCTATGGCGTTCAGGGCCGCCGCGGCGGCCAGGAACGACGCCGGACTGTGGGCGTTCGTGCTGGTCGTGGACGGCTGGTCGGCTGCGGTCACGGACACCTCCCTCGGATTGTCATCACGTGGACGACACCATGTTTGTCATCCATTGGATGACATGTTACAACGGTGTCAGTGAGCGCATTGGCAGCAACTGCCTGAACCTTGCTGGAGGTGTTTTCACGATGTTGATGCGCACTGACCCCTTCCGTGAGCTGGACCGGCTGACGCAGCAGCTGATGGGCCCGGGTACCTGGTCGAGGCCGTCGGTGATGCCGATGGACGCCTACCGTGAGGGCGACGAGTACGTGGTGGCCTTCGACCTTCCCGGTGTCACCGCGGACGCGATCGACATCGACGTCGAGCGGAACATGCTCACCGTCAAGGCCGAGCGCCGGCCGGTGACGAAGGCCGACGACGTACAGATGGAGCTGTCCGAGCGGCCGCTGGGCGTCTTCTCCCGCCAGATCGTGCTCGCCGACACCCTCGACACCGAGCACATCAAGGCCGACTACGACGCGGGCGTGCTCACCCTGCGCATCCCGATCGCCGAGCGCGCCAAGCCCCGCAAGATCTCCGTCGGCGTCGGATCCGGCCACAAGGAGATCTCCGGCTGACACCGGCCGGACCGGTGCGGAGGACGGGCACACCTGATCTCCCCCTCCCCGCCCTCCGCACCCCCGTGAGCAGTCCGAAGAAGAAGGGGCGGCGTGAGATGACTCTGCGACGCGAAGCATTCCTCGACCACGTGAAGGAACGCGGCGAATACGGCACTGCGGAGGAAGCAGAGCGCGCGGCCCGCGTGGTGCTCGCCCTGCTCGGCGCGCACCTGGTCGGCGAAGTCCGCGCCCAGCTCGCGGCGCGCCTGCCAGAGAGCTTCGCCCTGATCCTGCTCAACCCGCTGCAGAGCGCAGAGCCGCTGCCCCCGGACCGCTTCGTCCGGGCGACCGCCGCCTGGATCGAAGGCGCCACCGCGCAGACCGCGGCCTGGGACGTCAGCGCCGTGCTGTCCACCGTCGCCGACGCCGCCGGCGAGGACCTGCTGGGCCAGATCCTGCTCCAGCTCCCCGCCGGCTACGACCTCCTCTTCGGCCGCCCCCAGCCCTCCTGACCATGACTGGTGGTGCCGCACTCCCGGCACCACCCACCCCACCCATCCCGGCTCCACGAAAGGCATGCACCGCAGTGATCTCCGACGCGCGCGTACCGCTTGAGCACCAGCAGCCGTACGGGACGGCGTATGAGCAGATGCTGGAGAAGGTCCGCTACGAGGGCGCCTACCCCACCCGCGAGAAGGCCGACGAAGCCGTCCGCTTGGTCCTCGCGGGGCTCGGACGCCGGCTGACCGGCGACGAACGCGTCGATCTCGCCGCTTGTCTGCCCCTGGAGGCCGCACGCGTGCTGACCGCGCAGATCCCCGACACCCAGCCGCTCACCGGCTGGGCCTTCGTCAAGGACCTCGCTGCCCGCACCGGCGCCTCCCTGGCCACGACCCGCTGGGATACCGGCTCCGTCTTCTCCGCCGTCGCCGCCTACGCCGAACCCGAACTGATCACCCGCATCCTCCACCAGCTCCCCCCCGGCTACGCCCTGCTGTTCGGCCGCGCCGAACTCACACCCGCCGCGTAGACGGCGACGTCCGGGGCGGACGCGACCGCCGCGACGCCGTCCGGTGTGACTCCGTTCCGGGGGCTCGTGCTGGTGACGGACGGCAGTCCGGGCTGTAGATCCTTCGCTCGGCAGATCCTGGCCCAGGGTGCCCGGGGCATATGCCTCGGGCCTCCCCGTCCGGTGGACGCTCCCCCAGCGACCGCGGGCCCGTCCGCCGTCACGCACCCGCCAGCAGGGCCTCCAGCGCCACTGCCGTCTCCGGGTGGCGGCCGACGAGCGCCGCACCCGACGGGCCGGTCTCCACCGCCTCCCAGCTCCCGTCGCAGCCCAGCAGGCTCGCCACCGCGTCGCAGGTCGCGGGGTGGGCGGCGAGCAGCGCGACGCCCCGGGCCGCGGCCGTGCCCTGTATCGGACGTACGGCTTCCGGTTCCGGGCGGGCCCGCCACGGCGGGACCCACTCGTCCAGGGCCGCGAGCCGGCCGGGAAAGATCCGTCCGGCCTCACGGATCAGCAGCGGTGCCAGTTCCGTACCGCTCGCCCGCAACGTGCTGATCAGGGTCGGCAGCCACGGCAGCAGCACCGGGTCCGGCAGCCGCCCGAACGCGTTCGACACCGCCTCCACGACGAAGTCGGTGAGGCCCGGCACGGGCTCCAGTGCATGCACGAAACCACTGAGATAGCGCGGATAGGCGGGCACCACGAGGGGGTTGGCGAGCAGTTCGTCGCACCGTGCCCGCAGCTCGGCGCGGGAGAGAAGCCCGAGGTGGTTCCGGGCCGCCCACAGCAGCGCCGTCTTCGACGGGTCCTCGGGGTGCGACTGGGCGACCGCCAGCTCCAGCTGGGCCCGGTCGCAGCCCAGGGACAGGGCCAGGCTCTCCATGCTGAACAGGAAGCCCAGCATCGCCGCCACCTGGCGGACGGTGGCGTCCTCGTCGGCGAACGCCGTCGGCAGCAGGGTGCAGTAGTGCGCGTAGCCCGCCTTGACGAAGGACTCGATCCACGGCGGCAGCACCGGCTCACTGGTGCGGTAGTAGGCCAGAAGTCCGCGTACCCGGCGCAGCACCTCCGGTGCGTCGTCGACGCTGCGTTCGGTGGCGAGCACCTCCAGGGCGCGGGTGCCCAGCTCGTCGGCGAGGCGGCGGCTGCGCAGATAGAGGGTCGCGTCCTCGACGGTCTCCAGGACGGTCGCCGCGGTGGCGTGGGGACCGTACGCCGTGCGGCGCAGGCGCTGTTCCAGGACCTGTTCGAGGCTGACGCCCTCGTAGCCGAGTTCGATGAGGGCCCGCTGGTGGGTGCCGAGCGCCAGGTCCCACGACTCCTGGATCGGGCGTTCGCCGAGCCGGCGCTCGCCCATGATCGGCCGTGCGGCGCCCTGCGGCATCAGGCGGCGCAGCATCCACAGCACGTCGGAGCATCGCTCCAGTTCGGGCTGGGCGGCGATGTTCAGCAACGCCCGCTGTACGCCGCGTTGCTGGAGCTTCAGGTTCAGCGGCGCGAGCCGGTCGTGCACGTCGCGCGCCAGGGGCGGCAGCGCGTCGTAGCCGACCTGTCCGACGCGGTCGCCGCCCATCATGATCTCGACCAGGCGGCGCACGTCGCGCCGGCCGGGCACGGTGTCCTTCTCGATGCAGGTGACCGCCGCGTCCTGGAAGTCGTACGGCGTGGGCCTGGCCCGGTCGCGCATCCCGGCGAGCAGGATCGACGTCTCGAACACCGCGATGGCGTCGGCGGTGGAGGCGAGATAGCCGTTGCGACGGGCGGCGCGCACGATCTCCACGGACCAGCCGAGCAGTTCGGCCTCGTCCAGGCGGTCCAGTACGGGTGGTTGCCGCAGGAAGCCGGTCAGCTTGTCGGAGGCCGGGACCGGCGCCACGGGGGTGGCCTCCGGCACGGAGGCCGCCGGGGCCGCGGCCTTCTTGGGCTTTGTCTTCTTCGTACCGTTCTGGCCTGCCAGGCGGTACGGCTTGACGCCGGTGCGTTTGAGGTTCTTCGCCCAGACCGTCGCGGCGATCGACACCGACCCCGCGGCGAGGCCGAACTGCGCCTCGATCGCCGCGTGGCTGGACGGGATCAGCCCGTACTGCCAGGTGGTGGCGGTACGCGGGCCGATCTCGAAGGTGTCGGTGCCGTGCACGCCGAATTCCTCGACGCGGCTGACCGCGTGGAAGGCTCCGCAGACGTAGAGGCAGTCGGCGGGGTCGGTGCCGGTCGCGGCCAGGTGCTCGCGCATCCTGGTCCACATGTGGCGTTCGCGGTCCTCGTCCACGCGTACCCGGTGGGGGTCGCCGGGGGCGAGGCGCCGGAAGAGGCTGCCGATCAGGAGCATGACCTGGCGGTAGGTGTCGTGGTCGCTGCCGCGGTCGCCGAGCGGCAGCTCGACGTACTGGTGCCACCACTCCGACCAGTGCCGCACCTTGCCGTGGCGCAGCAGGTGCTCCTCCAGTTCGGCGAAGCGCGGGCGCAGGTCGCCCAGTTCCACGCCGACCGCGTCGCCGTGGAGCGCGGCCTCCTCCTCGGCGGGCGGCGCGTCCGCGTCCGCGTCGGCGGGTTCCGCGGTCTGCGTACCACGCGTGTCCCACTGGAAGACGTGGTCCGAGGAGCGGTCGACGAGGACGAGTTCGACGCCGGGGGTGTCGAGGGCGTAGGCGATCGCCTGGTACTCGGCCGAAGCCTCGGTGATCGGTGCGACGACCGACAGCGGGGACCACTCGGCGGGGAAGCCGTCGACCTCGGTCGCGAACGCCTGGACCGCGACCGGGAGGCGGCAGTTGCGCAGCTCGGTCAGCAGCGGTGCCATGTCCTCGCACAGCTCCAGGTAGACGACCTTGGGCTGCTTCTCGCGCAGGCGGCGGGCCATCGCGGTCGCCGAGGCGGGCGAGTGGTGGCAGACCGGGAAGACCTCCAGCGGTTCGCGCACCGCGCGGTCGACGTCGTCGACGATGCCGAGGAGAATGCCTTCGAGGGCGTCGGGTCCGTCGGCGAACGTCGCGGCGGCTTCCTGGAGCTGCGCGCGCAGTGTCGCGAAGGTCCCCTCGTGGGCGGCGCTCATGACAGGGTGGCGATCGCGTCGCGGCCGCCCTCCAGGAACTCCGGCCAGGATCCGCCTTCCTCCTTGCTGCGGGGCTCGACGACGCCGTGCAGGTACTTGTTGAGGATGGCCAGGTCCTCGGGCTCGCGCCGGGCCAGCGACCCGACGAGCGAGGAGGCCAGGGTGCGGGCGGTCAGGGCGCGCTCACCGAAGAAGTTGCTGTGCAGGATCGCGTCCTCCAGCACACCGATCTGTTCGGCGGTGGACAGCGCGGACTCCAGCTTCTCGTCGTCGCTGCCGGCCGCCGCCGCCGAGGCGCGCAGGTCCGCGAAGCTCTGCAGCAGCACGTCCAGCAGCGTCGGCGGGACGTCCAGCTCTATCTGGTGACGGCGCAGCAGTTCCTCGGTGCGGAAGCGGACGATCTCCGTTTCGCTCTTCTTGTTCGTCACCACGGGGATGCGTACGAAGTTGAAGCGGCGCTTGAGCGCCGAGGACAGGTCGTTGACGCCCCGGTCGCGGCTGTTGGCGGTGGCGATGATCGAGAAGCCGGGCTTGGCGAAGACGATGCCGTCGCTGTCCAGTTCGGGGACCGAGATGTACTTCTCGGACAGGATCGAGATCAGCGCGTCCTGGACGTCACTGGTGGAACGGGTGAGCTCCTCGAAGCGGCCGATCGCGCCGGTCTCCATCGCGGTCATGATCGGCGAGGGGATCATCGACTCCCGGGACTGGCCCTTGGCGATGACCATGGACACGTTCCAGGAGTACTTGATGTGGTCCTCGGTGGTGCCGGCCGTGCCCTGCACCACCAGGGTGGAGTTGCGGCTGATCGCGGCGGACAGCAGCTCGGCCAGCCAGCTCTTGCCGGTGCCGGGATCGCCGATGAGCAGCAGGCCGCGGTCGGAGGCGAGGGTGACGATGGAGCGCTCGACGAAGCTGCGGTCGCCGAACCACTTCTGGGAGATCTCGCGGTCCAGGCCGTCGGCGCGCTCGGAGCCCAGGATGAACAGGCGGACCATCTTCGGGGACAGCCGCCAGGAGAACGGCTTGGGGTTGTCGTCGATGGACTCCAGCCAGTCCAGCTCCTCGGCGTACTTGATCTCGGCGGGGGCGCGCAACAGCTCGGACATATCAGGGCCTTTCTCAATGAATTCAGCAGCTTTGGCGGACTTGGCAGGCTTGGCGGGCCGACGGAACCAGCGGACCCGGCGAAACCAGGCGGATCCAGGCAGATCCAGGCAGATCCAGGCAGATCCAGGCAGATCCAGGTAGATCCAGGATCTAGGTGAGGAACGTCTTGAGCTCGTGGACGAGCTTGCGGATGTGACCGGAGATCACCGGGGTGCCGAGATCCTTGAAACGCTCGCGGAACCACGGGTTGACGCTGGCACGGCCGGAGCTGGTCACCGAGCCGACCGGGATGAACTTGGCCCCCGAGCGGTGAATGGCGGTCATGCTCTCGAACAGCGGCTCGCTCCGCCATTCGTAGAAGTCCGAGATCCACACCACGACCGTGTTGCGGGGCTCGGCGATCTTCGGTTGGGCCAGTGCCATGGCGACCGTGCCGTCCGTGCCGCCGCCGAGGTTGGTGCGCAGCAGGGTCTCGAAGGGGTCGTGCACCCAGGGGGTGAGGTCGAGGGCCTGTGTGTCGTACGCGATCAGGTGGACGTCCACCTTCGGCAGCCCGGCGAAGATCGACGCCAGGATGGTGCAGTTGACCATGGAGTCGACCATCGAGCCGGACTGGTCGACGACGACGATCAGCCGCTGGGGCATCGTCTTGCGGACGGTGTGCCGGTAGTAGAGACGGTCGACGTAGAGCCGTTCCTCCTCGGGGCTCCAGTTGGTGAGGTTCTTCCAGATCGTGCGGTCGAGGTCGAGGTTGCGGAAGACGCGTTTGGGCGGGATGGAGCGGTCCAGGGCTCCGACCGTCGCCTTCTCCACCTGTGTGCGCAGCACCTCGGCGACCTCGTCGACGAAGCGGCGGATCAGGGCCTTGGCGTTGGCCAGGGCCACGCCGGAGAGGTTGTTCTTGTCCCGCAGCAGCTGCTCGATCAGCGACATGCTCGGGGTGAGCTGTGCGGCGAGCGCGGGGTCGGCGAGCACCTCGCGCAGATGCATGCGTTTGACGAGGTCCGCTTCGAGGGCGCCCAACTCCGGGCCGATGGCCGGGATGAGCCGGCTGAGATCCGGGTTCGTGCCCCGGGCACCGGTGCCGGTGGGGCTGACGCCGGGTCCTGCGGCGCCTCCGCCGGTACGGCCGCCGCCGCGCCCGCCGCGCAGCTCGCCGGGCCTGCAGCCGAGCGCGCGCTCCAGCCAGCCCGCGTCGGACTGCCAACACGCCAACTGTCCGGCGGTGACCGTGCCGGAACCGGTGGCGAAGACATTGAGCAGCACCTTCGAGACCAGTGCCGCGCGCCGTACTTCGGCGGCCCGGTCGCGCACGCCCTCGCCTTCGTCGTCGTCGCCGTCCGGTACCGGGGCGGGTGCCATCAGGCCGTCGAACTCGTCGGCCAGCCCCGGGTGGCGCTGCACCACCGAGTCGACGGACGCCTGCGGATCCAGCAGCGCGGACGGCAGGCCGATGTCCTCGACGACGGCGAGGCTCGCCGATTCCAGCGTGGGCTGCTCCTCGTGGTCGAAGAGGCGGGCGAGGAGCCGCCAGTACAGGACCTGGCGGCGGTTGTCGTAAGGGTCCGCCGCAGAGCCCCCGTCGCAGTCCGCAGGAGGCGCCCCGTCGGGGTCCACCGCGGTGTCCGCCGCGGGGGTGTCACCGGATCGCGCCGCGGGGGTGTCACCGGATCGCGCCGCGGGGGTGTCGTCGTCGTGCGTCGCGGGGCTGTCGTCGGGTCGTGTCACAGAGGACGCGTCGAGCTCCGCTCCAGGCTTGTCGCCGAGTTCTTCCGTCTCGGGAGTACGTTCGGTCACTTCCGCAGCAGCCTTCCGGCTCGCTCCCGCAGCACCGACGTGGCGTCGGTGGCGGCCTTCTCGGCCTTGACGCCCGCCTTGTCGGCCGTGCCCCCGGCCCATCCCCCGGCGTGGACCGCGACGGTCTTCTTCCGCACGGTCGTCTCGACGGCCAGCGGCTGGACACCGAACGCTCCGTCGTCCCAGCGCAGCAGACCGATGCACGCCCCGGACGCCGCCACGGCCTCGGGGGTCAGCGGCCCGGCGACGGGGATGCGGTCGGTGTCGACGACGAGGGGGCGCCCGGCGACGGTGAACGTCAGGGCCCCTTCGTCGTCCTTCCTGGCGGTGTAGCCCTCCAGGAAGACGGGCACGGCAATGCGCACCGGGTGCCGGTCCAGCGGCGCGGTCACCACGTCGGCCGCGGTGGGCAGGGCGACGCGGGCGGTGACGAAGGCGTCGGCGGGCTCACCGGGTCGGGCGTGCTCGTCACTCCAGATCAGGTCGCCCTCGGCGGTGACGGGCATGTCGGTGAGGTCCATCGAGCGGCCCTCGCCCGCGGCTGCCAGGAGCGACAGGTGCGGACGGAGCAGCTGCCAGACACCGGCTCCGACGACGGTGTCGGGTTTCGGTACGGCGACGGCGGCGCGCACCAGGCGGGGTGCCGTGCCGTCGGCGGGCTCGAACACCGCGTGGACCTGGGCCTGCGCGGCGGTCGGATGTTCCTGGAGGTCGACGCCGAGGGGCAGGAGGCGGCCCGTGGCCGTACCGGTGGCGGGTGTACCGGCCGCGCCGGGCAGCGTCAGCAGCAGGGCACGGGACCACAAGTCGGCCCAGCGGCGTTCCGGGATTTTCTCCAGTGTGGCCCCCGGGCAGGACGCGGCGAGTTCGGCGGCGAAGCCGTCGAGGAGCGTCGCCGGGCGGCGCAGGGCCGGGTCCGCAAGCATGGCGGAGACGGCCTGGGCCGCCCCGGAGACCAGCTCGTGGTCGATGCCCTGCCATCCGGCACGCGCCAGGTCGGACAGCCAGGAACGGGCGGCGGCGAGCAGGTTGGCCGCGTGCTGCCCGTCGGACGCGGGGACGGTCTCCTCGACGCGGGGACGGCCGGTCGCCTCCTCGACGCGGGCCATCAGTGCGTCGTGGACGGAGCCCAGGAGTGCGGTGCGGGCGGCGGCGAGGGCGATGAAGTGGTCCTCCCCGGCGGCTCCGGCCGCCGCCTTCTCGGCCGCCTCGGCGGCCCGGGCGGCGAGCGGCGTCCCCGCGACGGCGTGCGCCAGCTCGGTCAGGCCGGTGGCCTGGGCGGGCTGCGGGCGGAGCAGTCCGGTGACGAGGACCCGGTCGAAGGCGTCGACGGCCGCCAGTGCCTCGTCGAGCCCGGGAATGGTCTCCGCGAGCAGGTCGGTACGCATCACGCCACCGCCCTGGTCGGCGGGAACCACTGCATCTCCGGCAGAGGTGCGGTGGTCGGGGCGAGTTCCAGATACGCCAGGTGGCGCAGGAACCGGCTGAAGACGGACGCGGCGGCCGCGGTGTCCCCCTGCGGCGGACGGGCCGCGGTCATGCCGGCGGTGATGCCCTGCGCCGTCGGCTCCGCGTCCGCCGTGTCGACCTTCAGGTAGCGGGCGACGCGCTCGGCGCCGTACTGAAGCACCGCCTCGGTGATCAGGGACCCGATGTGTTTGCAGAATGAACCGCGTGCGCCGCCGCAGGGACGGTTGTTGTTGGTGCTGCAGGTGAACGCGAACGTGCCGACGGCGACCGACGAGACATAGACCCGTGCGATGTCCGAGCCGCTGGACACCACGCCCTGCAAGCGTCCGTCGGCCAGCTCGACGAACGGAACCTTGGCGAGCTTGCGCGGCCGGGCGGGCGGTATGACCCGTGCCGTGCTCGACCTCTCCCGAACTGACAACGCACCATCTCCTATGCACCAAGGGGTTTTCCACGCCACGTCGGCGGGACACTGATCAACATAGTTGCGACCACTGACAACGCCCGATCGCGCGCGTGCGGCAGCGCCCCGCGCAGCCGTCCGCACGGCCGTCCGCAAGGCACCGGGCGAGGTCGTGGAAGAGGAAGAGGGCCGGGACCGGAGGGTCCGTGACCAGAGCATGACGGGACCGGAGCGTGACCGGCCCGGACCGCCGCACGCAACGGCCCCGGAGCCACTGGTGGGTCCGGGACCGTCCCGTGCGACGGCGTCACACGGCGGGGAGGGCGGTCAGCTTCTTCCCGTGCAGGGCGACCAGACGCTTCCCCTGGGCCGTCAGGTACCACTTCTGGATGTCGCCGGTGCCGTCGTTGTACGTCCAGCGCAGCTTTCCGCCCGCGGCGTCGAAGGCGTGGATGCCGCCGTCCTCGTCGAACTCGGTCGCCCCGTAGAGGGTGCCGCCGACCTTGGCGAACTTCCAGGGGTAGGCGGTGTCCAGGAGGTCGGTGTTGTGCCAGACCTTCTTCCCCGTCGCGGGGTCGACCGCCCACAGGCCATGGACGCTGTCGGAGGCGTAGAGAACGCCGTCCAGGACCGCCGGGTCGTTGAAGCGGCTGAACTCCTCGGAGGCGAGCGACCAGCGTTCCTTGCCGTCGGCCAGCTCGAAGGCGCGCAGCCGGCGCCCGTCGGCGAGGATGACCAGGCCGTCGTGGACGGCGAACTCGCGGTTGTTGGACCGGCCGATCTTCTTCGTCCAGGTCTGCCGTCCGGTCCTGGTGTCGCGGACGGTGAGGTTCTCACGGAAGTCGGTGTAGACGAGGCGGCCGTCGACGGCCACGGCGGTGATGCCGGTCTCCTCCGTGCCGTGGTCGCGCTGCTCGCGCCAGGCGACCTTGCCGGTTGTGGTGTCGATCGCGGCGACGACGTTGTCCGGCGTCCTGAAGTCCTTGTCCAGGATGCCCCCGGTGACATAGACGTGGTCGTCGTCCGCGGCGATCGGCCGCGGCTGCGCGTACTGACTGCCCAGCCGGCTGCGCCAGGTCTCCTTGCCCGTCGCGGGGTCCAGGCCGACGACGTTCCCGTCGTACTCGGCGCTGGCGAGGTAGAGCGTGCCGGAACCCATGAGCAGGGCGGCTCCGGGGGTGGTGACGCCGTTGCGGGACCACACTTCCTTTCCGTTGGCCATGTCACGTGCCACCAAGGGGTCGCCGGACACGATGACCACGTCGCCCACCACGGCGAGCGCATCATTTCCGGACAGGCCGTCGTTGGCTGCGGGGGCCTGCCACAGGGCCCGGGGACCGGTGCCCGCCGGAGGGGTGGTGAAGGAGTCCTTGTTCCCGCCCCCTCCCGGTTCCCGCGTGGCACCGCCACCGCGGGGTTCGTCCTCCGGTGCGCATCCCCACACGCCCGCCCCGAGCAGCGCCAGTCCCAGGCCCTTGCCCGCGAGTCTCATCACCCGGCGGCGTGACACGTCGTCTCGGCTCATGGTCTCGTTCCCCGTCTCCTGCGAAATCCGTGTCCTGTGTGCCCGGTGGCACCTGGAGCCGGGTCAGAGTAACCAGCGGGTTTCGGCCAACTGAGGGAACGGGACGCGACCGGGACAGCCCTGTGACTCGTTCGTCACGGCGAAACACGGGCGAGGAAGTGCCAGGGCGCCGACGGGATACGCGGGCCCCGGCCGCACACTGTCCGGGCGACCTGTGCTCCATACGCCGGGCCGGGCCGTCACCGCCCCCGGCCGTCGCGGCGGCTCGGAAAAAACCAGGAGCCAGCCGCGTCGGCACTGCTAAAGTCATGGCGACGTTGATCGTGTATCGAGGAGACCAGACGTGGTAGGGGACGACGACATCTCGGGGTGAGATCCCGCTCCGACAGGCCACCGGCCGATGCCCAGAGGCATCGCGTCACCGTTGTGGCCCGTTTCGTCGTTCCCTCTGTCCATGTCCCGGGCACCTGTCTCTGCCTGCCCGTATTCCCTTTGAGGTCTCCCCATGTCAGACGCCTCCGTCATCTGCTCCCACCTGTCCTTCTCCTGGCCCGACGGCACCCCCGTCTTCAAGGACCTGTCCTTCGCCCTGGGCGGCGGCCGGACGGGCCTGGTCGCTCCCAACGGCTCCGGCAAGAGCACCCTTCTCAAGCTGATCGCCGGTGAGCTGCGGCCCGGCGCCGGGTCCGTTTCCGCGGTCGGCACGCTCGGTTACCTTCCGCAGGCCCTCCCCCTGACCGCCGACCTCACGGTGGCCGAGGTCCTGGGCGTCGCCGCGGTGATCCGGGCCCTGGACGCCGTGGAGTCCGGGGACGTGAGCGAGGAACACTTCGCGACCATCGGCGACGACTGGGACATCGAGGAGCGCACCCGGGCCCAGCTGGACCGGCTCGGCCTCGACGGTCTCACCCTCGACCGGAGCCTGAGCACGCTCAGCGGCGGCCAGATCGTCTCGCTCGGCCTGGCGGCCCAGCTCCTGAAGCAGCCCGACGTACTACTGCTCGACGAGCCGACCAACAACCTCGACCTCGACGCCCGGCACAAGCTCTACGACGTACTGGGTGACTGGAGCGGCTGTCTCCTGGTGGTCAGCCACGACCGGGCACTGCTCGACCGCATGGAACGCATCGCGGAACTGGAAAGCGGTCAACTGCGCTTCTACGGAGGTAACTTCACCGAGTACGAAGCCGCCGTGCAGGCCGAGCAGGAGGTCGCCGAGAAGAACGTCCGCAGCGCCGAGCAGGAACTGAAGCGGGAGAAGCGGGAGATGCAGCAGGCCCGCGAACGCGCCGAGCGCCGCGCCAGCAACGCCGCCCGCAACCTCAAGAACGCGGGCCTGCCGCGCATCTTCGCCGGAAACATGAAGCGGGGCGCCCAGGAGGCCGCGGGCCGGTCGGGGCAGATGCACGCCTCCCGGGTCAGCGAGGCCAAGGCCCGGCTGGACGAGGCGGGGCGCGCCCTGCGCGACGAGCAGCGGATCACCCTGGATCTGCCGGACACCGACGTGCCCGCCGGACGCACCCTCTTCCTGGGCGAGGGAATGCGGGTCCAGCACGGGGAACGTCCCGTGTTCGCCGGTGAGGGCGTCGACCTGACCATCCGCGGCCCCGAACGCATCGCCCTGACCGGTCCCAACGGCGCCGGCAAGACCACACTGCTGCGTCTGATCAATGGCGATCTGAGGCCGGACGAAGGAACGCACGAAGGAACAGGCGGCGGACCGGGCGACGGACCGGTCGGCGGGCGGATCAAGCGGGCCGACGGCCGGATCGCGTATCTTTCGCAGCGGCTGGACCTGCTGGACCTCGACCGCAGCGTCGCCGAGAACTTCACCGCGTTCGCCCCGCACCGGCCGGAGGCGGAACGGATGAACCTGCTCGCGCGCTTCCTCTTCCGGGGTTCTCGCGCCCACCTCCCCGTGGGCGTCCTCTCCGGCGGCGAGCGGCTGCGGGCCACCCTGGCCTGTGTCCTGTGCGCCGAACCGGCCCCGCAACTGCTGCTCCTGGACGAGCCGACGAACAACCTCGACCTGGTCAGCGCGGGCCAGTTGGAGAGCGCGCTGGGCTCCTATCGGGGAGCGTTCATGGTGGTCAGCCACGACGAACGCTTCCTCGCCCGGATCGGAGTGAACCGTTGGCTGCGGCTGGCCGACGGTGAGCTGAGGGAGACGGGGGCGCCGCAGGTGTGAGCCGCTGACGTGTCGGCCGGGCCCGCGTCCGAGGTGTGTCACCCCGCGGGCCGCGTAACACCAACCACGTCAGGTGGATCACATGTCCCCATCCGCCCTGCTCGCACACGACATCGTCCGTACGCTCGGGACCAGGCGCGTCCTCGACGGGGTGTCGCTCACCGCCTCCCCCGGCCGTCGCATCGGCCTGATCGGGGAGAACGGAGCCGGCAAGTCGACGCTGCTGCGCCTGCTCGCCGGGGTCGACGAACCGGACGCCGGGAGCATCACGCGCCCGGCCGACCTGGGTTTCCTGCACCAGGAGATGCCGTTCGACTCCGTGTCGACGGTGGCCGACGTGCTGGACGACGCCCTGCGCGAGGCCCGCGCCGACCTGGCCGAGCTCGAACGCCTCGCCGACCTGCTCGCCCGCGTCCCGGAGGACTCCCCCGGCCACGGCGAACTGCTCGACGCGTACGGTCGACGGCTGGAACGGGCCCGGGAACGGGCGTCCTGGGACGCCGACCGGCGTGCCACGATCACGCTCGACGGGCTCGGCCTCGCCGCACTCGGACACGACCGGGCCCTCGGCACCCTCTCGGGCGGACAGCGCAGTCGCCTGGCGCTGGCCGCCCTGCTGGTCCGGCGTCCCTCCGCGCTGCTGCTCGACGAACCGACCAACCACCTCGACGACGGCGCCGCCGCGTTCCTGGAGGCGCGGGTGCGCGAACTGCCCGGCGTCGTGGTGGTGGCCAGCCACGACCGGGCCTTCCTCGACGCCGTGTGCACGGATCTGATCGACCTCGATCCGGCGATGGACGGTCCCGTCCGGTACGGCGGCACCTACAGCGCCTACCAGGCGGAGAGGCACGCCGAACGACAACGCTGGGAGCGGCGGTACGCGGAGGAGCAGGAGGAACTGGCGGCGCTGCGTCGGTCGGCGCGGGTGACCGCTCGCGTGGTCGCCCCGAACCGCGAACGGCGGGACAACGAGAAGATGATGTACGGCCTTCGGGGCGAGCGGGTGCAGAGCCAGATCGCGCGGCGGGTGCGCAATGCCACCCGCAGACTGGACGAGCTGGAGCGCGGGCAGGTCGGTGAGCCGCCGCGACCGCTGCGGTTCCGCGTCACCGCGCTCGCCCAGGGAACGGGACCCTCGGACGAAACTCCCGGCGCCCACGAAACTCCGGGCGCTCTGGGCGCTCCCGGTAATCCCGACGCCCACGCATCTCCCGGTGCTCCCGGGGCTCCGGGCACTCCCGGCGTCCCCGGCGTTCTGGGCGCGGTCGTATCCCTGCGCGACGTGTGCCTGCCGGGTCGGCTGGAGGTCGCGCGGCTGGACGTGTCGGCGACCGAACGCCTCCTCGTCACCGGCGCCAATGGGGCGGGGAAGTCGACGCTCCTGTCCGTGCTCGCCGGGCGGCTCGCGGCCGGGGGCGGCGTACGGCGGAGGCCGGGGCTGTCCGTGGGGCTGCTGTCGCAGGACACCGTGTTCGCGCGGCCCGAACGCACCGTGCGCGACACCTACGCGCTCCAGCTCGGTGCCGAACGGGCGGAGGAGGTCCCGCTGGCCTCGTTGGGGCTGATGCACGAGCCGGACCTGGAGAAGCCGGTCGGTCAGCTTTCGGTCGGCCAGCGTCGGCGGCTCGCGCTGGCGCTGCTCGTGGCACGCCCTCCGGAGCTGCTGCTCCTGGACGAGCCCACGAACCACCTGTCTCCGCGCCTGTGCGACGAATTGGAGGATGCCCTGGGCGCCGGGCCCGGCGCGATCGTCCTGGCCAGCCACGACCGCTGGCTGCGAAGGCGCTGGCAAGGCCGCGAGTTCCGGCTGCGCCCGGCACGGTGAGCGCCCGGCACGGCGAAGGCCCGCGCTCGGGCGTGACTGGTCAGGCCGTCCGTGAGCCGAGCAGCGCCCGGGCCTCGCACTGCGGGGCTCACGGGTTGGTGTCCAGCGGCCTGCTCCATTCCTCGTCGCGGTCGTTCAGGTGGAGCGTGTGGCGTTGACTTCCGCTCCCCGGGCTAGAGCCCGGGGATTCCTACCACGGTCGGCTGACCGTCTCGGTGGGTTCCTGTTTCACCGCGCTGCGCCGGGACG
>NZ_JBIDBS010000043.1:0-15898 GCF_043204165.1 Streptomyces sp. NPDC047982
CTGGAGGAGACCGGCCAGGCCGCGTACGACGTCCACCGCAACCTCCACCAGGGCAAGGTCGGCGTCCTGGCCCTCGCCCCGGCCGAGGGCCTGGGCGTGCGCGACCACGAGAAACGCGCCCGGCACATCGACGCCATCAACCGCTACCGCTTACAGGAACAGGACGGAGATCTCTCATGACGAGCACCTTCTGTCGCCCGGGCACCGGCCCCGCCGACGGCGTTGCCGTGGAGGAAAACGGGAAGCCGGGGCCGGTACCGGTCGGCATCCGCTCTCTGGGCGCCTATGTACCGGGTGGGGTGGTCACGAACCAGATGGTCGCCGGTTGGGCGTCGACAGATCCCGAGTGGGTTGCCGTTGCGACCGGCATCATGGAGCGCCGCGTCGCCCCGGTCGGTGAGTCCACCTCCGCCATGTGCGAGCCGGCGGCCCGCGAGGCCGTGGAAGGCGCAGCCGGGCCCATCGACGCGCTGATCCTCGCCACGTCGACTGCGGACCAGGTCACCCCAGCCACCGCGACGGCCCTGCAGCGCCGTCTCGGGCTCGACGGTGACGGCATGGCCTTCGATCTCAATGCCGCCTGCGGCGGCTTTGTGTATGGTCTCGCGGTGGCGCGCGGCCTCATCGACACCCTGCCGAACGTGCAGAACGTCCTCCTCGTCGGAGCCGACCAGTACTCGAAATACGTCAACCGCTCTCACCGCGCCACCCTGGCCCTGTTCGGCGACGGTGCCGGTGCCGTGACGCTTGGCCCTGTCCCCGACGGCTACGGCATCCAGGGTGTGGCGCTTGCCGCCTACAGCGATTTCCACGACGAGGTCGGCATCATGGCCGGCGGCACCCGTGAGCCCCTCACTCCTGAGGCCCTGGAAGCGCACCGCGACAAGATCCACATGAACGGCAAGGTCGTGCGCCGGGTGTTCGTCGAGAAGGTCTCCGCCAGTGCCCTCCAGGCAGCCGACGAGGCCGGGTGGAAGCTTGCGGACATCGACCGGTTCGTGTTCCACCAGGGCAACCCGGTGATGCTGCGGGAAATCGCCGACGGCCTGGGCATCGACGCCGACCGGGTCGGCGTGAGCGGCGACGTGTACGGCAACACCGGGTGCGGCTCCATGCCGCTGACGCTGCACCACATGAACCGTGTCGCGCCGCTGTGCCGCGGCGAGAAGATCCTGTTCGCCGGAGCAGGCGGAGGCATCACGGTCGGGGCGGTCGCACTCACCTGGTGGTGACCGGCCCATGCCCTTTCGATCCCACTCGACCCCAGAACACTCGACCCCAGAACAAAGGACACCGAACATGGACCAGGCATCAAAGTCGCCGGCCGACCCGCTTCTGCTCGCCGGCACCTGGCAACTGCTGTCTTTGACCGGCACGGAGAAGGGCGAGATCACCCACCCGCTCGGTGAGGACGCCCGCGGCCAGATCATGTACACCACGGATGGCTGCATGTCCGCCCAGCTCGGCGGCTCGGGCGGATATGTCGGCTACGCCGGACGGTACGAGTTCCACAACGACGTGGTCGTCCACCACACGATCGTCGGCAGCACCCCGCAGTGGGAGAACACCGCCTTCTCCCGCACCGTGGAGTTTCGAGACGGCCTGCTGGTCCTGCGCGCCGAACCAGCGAACGGCCTCCCCGCCGTGACGGTCGTATGGAAGCGGTCGGGCCACTGATGGACGACTTCCCGCACATACACGACGAAGCAGTGGTCTACCTCGCCGCCGGGCAGGGAACCGACCCCACCGGAGCCCTGGCCGGCCTCCACGAAGGCACGAACACCGCCCTTCCAGCCGGATCATGGGGCACGGCGAGCGAGGTCCTCGCAGAGGTCACGCAGGCCATGGCCTGCCACGGCTACCCGGCACACGATGCCCTTCATGACGTTCTGCTGGGCCGCAAGCCGGCCGACACGGCACCGCACGGGACGAGCATGCTGGCGCAGTTCGCCGCGTCAGTGGCGCTGTCCCGGATCCTCGCCCAGGCGGGCACCGTGCCGTCACTGATCTTGTCGCAGAGCCTCGGCGAGTGCGCTGCTCTGGTCGCAGCCGGGGCGCTCACCATCGCAGAGGGTACCCGTCTGGTATGCGCACTGAGCGATGTCTACCGCAGCCCCGGCACCCGGGGGGCCCTCGTCCTCGTCCAGGCCGGGGAGGCGGAGACACGGGCCCTCCTGGCTCGCGCAGCGCGCGATGATCTCGTTCTCGCCTGCGTGAACACCCCCCGCCAGACCGTCGTCAGTGGATCCGCCGATGCCGTGGCAGCTCTGATGGGGCTCGCCGGACCCCGCCGCAAGATACTGCCCGTGCCCCTGCGCGCGCATGATCCCGCCCTGTGGGAATACCGGGACCGCTTCCTCAGCCTGATCGGGGAAGTGGACCAACAGCCGCTGCACGTGCCCGTCTACTCGTCGACTCAACGCCGGTGCTTCACCGAGGCCGAAAAACTCGGCGAGGCATTGGCCGACAACTGGGTGATGCCCGCGTATTCCATCGATGCGTTCATCCGGCTCGCACCGCCCAGGGGCCGCCTGTTCATCGAACTGGGTGTCGGTCGCACCCTTGCCTACTCAGTAGGGGAAATGCTCCCCGGGGCCCGCACCCTGACTCCTCTCGACCCACCAGGTGCAAGCCGATAGGCCGGCAACCTCGCTCGACGTCACGGCCGACGCCGCCATCAACGGTCGCTGCCCTGTTTCATGGGTGCGCCCATGAAACAGGGCCCAGCCCGGTACATGGCTGATGCCGCATATACCTCCTGTGCCTCCAGGTGCGCGTTCTTCCACACGCCGTGGCGCGACAAAGATCTCGTTGCGCGACCGAGCCGGAGCGCAGGCCCGGAGATTCCTGACATGTCGCAATTCCCCCGGCCGGCCCGAGCCCGCTGGCTTCCGGCCATGCTGGTGGAGACCAAGGGCTTCGCCATCTCCACGTCCTTCCTCTATGGCTCGGCACCGCCCTCCTCCGGATTCCGGGTGGGTCCGTCGGTCACGGGACGCCGAGTTCGAAAAGGGCGTAGCCCGCGTACGAGCCGGAAGCCAGGGCCGCGACGCCGAGCAGCATGAGCTGGTGGGTCGGGCTGAGGCGACGCAGGGCGAGGGCGAGCGGGAGGAAGAGCGGGAAGAGGGGGAGCAGATAGCGGGAGACGTTGGCGAATATCTGCTGGCTGCCCAGGATGAGGACGAGGGTGAGGACGGTGTAGACCATCAGGACGGCCGGGGGACGCAGCCGGATCAGCACCGAGAGCAGTGCGAGCGCGAGCAGGACGACCCCGAAGCCGATCAGGTCCGCGAAGGGCCAGGCGGAGAGATAGTCGGAGTGGCCCACCGGGACGGATGTGAGGACGTCGAGGGTGTGCCGGCCGAAGTCCCATTCGTGGGCCCAGGCATCGGACTGAAGCTTGAAGTAGCCGCCGTAGTCGCCCATTTGGTGACCCACCCAGCCGAGATAGGCGAGAAGACCGAGCGGGGCGACGGCCATCGCGGCCACCGGACGCAGGATGCCGTCCCGGTGACGGTAGAGCTCGAGCAGGGCCGCTACGGCGACGGCGGCGATCAGCGCCACGGCGGTGGGCCGGTTGAGCCCTGCCAGGCAGGTGAGGAGACCGGCGGTGAGCCAGCGGCGGCTCAGGACGGCATGGCAGGCCCAGACGGCCAGGGCCACGAAGAGGGAGTCGGAGTAGACCGCCCACTCCGCGCCGGAACCGGGCCAGACGGCCCAGAGTCCGGCCGCGGCCAGCCCGGCCCTTCTGCCGCCGAGGCGTTCGGTGACGGCGTAGACGCCCAGGGCGGCGGCCAAGGAGGCGACGACGGAGACCAGCATGCCGGCGCCGTACACGCCGAGGCCGGTGAGCTCGGAGACCAGCCGCGTCAGCGCCGGATAGAGCGGGAAGAACGCCGCCGAGTTCCCTTCGAGGGTGATCGGGCCGGTGGCGCCGGGGATCGGGACCAACTGAGGGTCGTATCCGTACATGGCGATCTGCTGGTACCACCAGCCGTCCCAGCTGGCCAGGACGTCCCACGGCTGGGCGCCGCCGCCGAAGCGCGGGTGCTTCGTGCGGTAGTCCCCGGAGGAGTGCAGCAGCCACATGAAGGAGGCGAAGCCGATGGACTTGAGCGTGACGTAGACGGCCAGTACGGGGCCGTAGTGCTCGGCTGTGCGGCGCAGCCCGCGCCTGCGGTCGGGGCCCGTGGTGGCGGGCTGCTGCGACGGCTTCGCGTTCCAGCTAGGGATGCCGGTCGCGGTCGTACGGGCGGTGGTCTTGGTCATGCGCGGAACACCCACGCTCGGAAGAACAGGAACCGCAGCAGCGTCGCGGCCAGGTTGGCGGCGACGAGTACGGCGAGTTCGACGGTCCGCCCGGCCGAGGGCGCCGCGTGGTGCAGGGCGGCGAGCGATCCGCTGGTGAGCGCCAGGCCGATCAGGAGGACGACCAGGCCCCTGCTCTGGTGGCGCAGCACACCGCCGCGGCCACGGAGGCCGAAGGTGAGCCGCCTGTTGACGGCCGTGTTGGCGACGGCGCAGACCAGCAGCGCGAGTGCGTTGGCGGCCTGGGATCCGGCCACCGGGCGCAGCATCGCGTAGAGGAGCAGGTATGCGAGGGTGCTGACGGCTCCTACGGCGGCGAAGCACACGAGTTGGGTGGCGAGCCTGCCCGGTGCGTCCGCGCCGCCGTCGCGGAGCGACCCGCCCGGCAGCAGTGTGTTGCGCGCCAGTGCCTTGCCGATCCTGACTATGCCGCGCAGGTCGGCCAGTGCCGTGGGGAGGATGTCGACCCGGGTGTCGGGATCGTCCACCCAGTCGACCGGCACCTCATGGATGCGCAGCCCGGCACGCTCGGCGATCACCAGCAGTTCGGTGTCGAAGAACCACTCCGAGTCCTGTGTGAGGGGCAGCAGTCGCTCGGCCACATCACGCCGCACCGCCTTGAATCCGCACTGCGCGTCGGAGAAGCCCACGGCGAGGACGGAGCGCAGGAGGGCGTTGTAGCAACGAGAGGTGATCTCTCGCTTGGGGCCGCGCACCACCCGGGAACCGGGGGCCAGGCGGGTGCCGATGGCGATGTCGGAGTGGCCGGAGAGCAGCGGGGCCACGAGCGGCAGCAACGCCGTCAGTTCCGTGGACAGGTCCACGTCCATGTACGCGAGTACGGGGGCCGACGAGTGCGACCAGGCGGTACGCAGCGCCCGGCCGCGCCCCTTCTCGGCCAGCCGAAGCCACTGTGCTTCGGGCAGCTCGTCCGCCAGTCGAGCGGCGATCTGCGGGGTGCTGTCCGTGCTGGCGTTGTCGGCGATGGTGATACGGAACGGATAGGGGAAGGTCTCGCACAGGTGTGCGTGGAGTCGCCGTACGCTCCGCTCCAGATCTCCCTCCTCATTGAACACGGGGACGACCACGTCCAGGACGGGCTCCGGGTGGTGTGTCGCCACCGGTGCGCGGTGCGGTAGTCGGCTCGGGTTCTTCAGGGCAAGTGACCCTTGGTTTCTCATGTTTTGTCCTTTTTGTGACCTGATGCGAGGCAGGCTGAAGACACTCGGGGCGACGGTGCGCCACAGCGTTACGGAGTGAGGGGCGAGGACGAGGCGGTCGACGGCTGGTTCCGCGCGGTCGCCGCACCCGAAGGCGGGGCCGAGGTCGAGGGCGGCGACGCGCTCTCCGTGCTCCCCGGCGAGGTCTCGGTGGCCGTGGCCGTACTCCCGGTCGCGCCCGGCGGCATGATCGTGGCGGTCCCGTCCGGGGGTGCGGGGGCAGTGGAGGTGCCCGAGGGGGAGGGCGCGCTCGGGGACACGTCGGGTGTCGCGAGCGAGGCGGAGGGCGACGGGCTCGTCGCGGGCTGTGGGCCGCGGTGGCTGGGCTCGATCCGGGTCGTATGGCTGGGCAGCAGGGACAGTCCGACGCTGAGGCCGACGACGGCCAGGACGGAGCCGACTATGCTCTGCGCGGTTCGTCTCCGGCGGCGGGCACGCACCCCCGCCCAGAGACGTTCCCGGTGCTTCGGCTCGAACGGTGCGGGCGCCTCGGTGTCGCGCATCATCTGCGCCAGCTGCCGCTCGAAGTGATCCATGGGGTTCTCCTTCACTGCACCGGCTCGTTCACATTGCCCAGGAGCTGCCTCAGTTGCGCCACTCCGCGTGCGGCGTGGGACCGAGCCGTGCCCACCGGGCATCCGAGTGCCTCCGCCACCTGCCGCTCGGGCAGGTCCTGGTAGTAGCGCAGTACCACCGCCACCCTCTGCTTCGGCGACAACTGGGCCAGCGCGGCCTCCAGTCGAGAACGCTCCGCCACGTCCGCGGACACATCGCCGACCGCCGCCGCCTCGGGCAACTGTTCGACGGGGCGTTCGCCCCACCAACGCCGCTGTCCCGAGCGTGCCGCCGCACGCATCATCACCTTGCGGACGTACGGCTCCGGTGCGTCATCCGCGACCTTGGGCCAGACGAACCAGAGCTTGACCAAGGACTCCTGCAGCAAGTCCTCGGCCCGATGCCGATCGCCTCCGACGAGCAGACGGGCCAGGTGGAGCAGCACCGACCAGCGGGCAGCCACGAACTCGTCGAACGCACGGGCTCGACTCTGCTCCATTCGCACTGTCCCTGTTCTCGCCGATTGCCTACACCCTGTAAAAGGCACTGGCGTGCGACCTGCGATGCACCTGCGGCCCGTGATCTGGATCACAGGACGTGTCGACGACAAGCGCGCGAGGCTCCACCCGTGTCGTTGGCGGGTGGCTGAGTCGAGGTGTGGAGCGCCCCGGCCGCGATGTTGTCCGCGCGTCCCCCCAGCCGCAGCACCGGCGCGTCGAACGCGTCCCCGCACGTGGGCGATGACCTGCTGGAGATCGGCTCGTGTGGACCCCAGCACTGGGCGGCTTCGTTTGCTGGGAGGGATCTGTCTTGTCGGAACTCGGCGAGTTCGGTCGCGAGAGCGTGGATGATTTGGGCACGGATCCCGTGTCGTTGAAAGGAATCGCGAGGGTGCGAGCAGCTTTGCTGACGGTCAGGGGTGTGAGTCGCACCTTCGGTGAGCGTGAGGCACTGAGAGCCGTTGATCTGGAAGTGGCGGCGGGTGAACGCGTGGCGCTGCTGGGCCCGAACGGCTCGGGGAAGTCGACCCTGCTACGTGTCGCTTGCGGCCGGGACCGGCCCACCACTGGCACGGTTGAGTTCGATGGTGAGCCGATGACCGAGGACGATGCGCGGGTGCGCGCCCGAGTGGCTGTCGTGGGTGACGTCCTCAGTTGCTACCCCGACCTGACGGTACGGCAGCACCTCGAACTGGTCGCCGTCGCATATGACGTGCCCGGGGACCGGATCGATGAGCTCCTGTGCGATCAGCGGCTGACGGACCACGCGGATTCGCTGCCCAGCGCGCTGTCTTCCGGGCTGCTGCAGGCGATGCTGCTGGCGTCGGCGCTTCTGCGCCCCCGCGACTTGCTGGTGCTCGATGAGCCGGAGCAGCGGCTCGACCCCGGGGCGCGCGGCCGTCTCGCGGACGTACTCCGGGCGGAGGGCGACAACGGCACGGCGGTCCTGTTCGCCACGCATCACCATGAGTTGGCGCGGGCGGCGCATCGAGTGATTGTCCTGGAAGACGGGGGCGTGGTCGCGCAGGGTAGCCCGGATGAGGTCCTGGCGGAGGCAGACGCGTGAGCCGTACGGCGTTGGGGACGAGCTCGGACGTGAGACAAAGCCTGGATGTCGTGGACCGGACCGCAGAAGCGACGGCATGGCTGCGGGCCCGCCGCGGCGCTGGCCGCGCCCGTCGGTCCGGATATGCCGCGTACGTCGTCCTGGTTCTGCTGTTCGGCTGGTATGGCCTGTTCGCCATCGGGCTCTTCCTTGAGCTCAGCCACGGTCGGCCGCTGGCGGGGCATGCCGAGGTCATCACGCGTACGCTGCCCTCCGGCCTGGTCTTCGTGGCCCTGGCGGGGTTCTGCATCACAGTGCGGGACGCTCTATGGCGGGGGCCGGTGACGCCTCCCCGGCCCGACATCGACTGGTTGCTCGCGCTGCCCGTCCGACGTCGTCCGGTGCTGCTGCCCTGGTTCGCGCTGTCCGCCGGAATCTGGGTGCTGGCCGCGCTGCTGCTCGGTTTCGCCGGCGCCCTGCTCATCGCGGCGGCCGGCCTCGGCCAGATCGGCGTTCTGACCCTGGCCTGCCTCGGCCCCGCGGTCTGCCTGGCCCTGCTGGCCGTGGTCGCGGCGGCCGTGGTCGAACGGTCCCGAAAGGCCGCCGACCTGCTCCACCGAGCCGCGCCGGCCCTGCTGCTCGCCATACTGCTCAGCGCCGTGCAGGCGGTGGCCGCGGCGCAGGGGCAGCGATCGGAGGTGCTGGAGACGGTGGAACTCTGGTCCGGCCCGTGGGGCTGGGCAGCGCAGCCCGTTCTCGCCGCCGCAGGCCGGTCCGTCCCCCTGTGGCCGGCGGCGCTCGCCCTGCTGGTGGCCGCCACGGTGGCTGCCCTGGCGTGCGCCGGGAAGGTCGTCGCGGACCTGCCGGCCAGAGTGCTGAGGGCGCGAGCCCGGGCGTCGGGCGGCGTGCTGGCCGGAATCCTGGCCGTGGACATGCGCTCGGTCCGGCTCTCGATGACGAGCAGTGTGGAGATTCGCAATCGCGGCCGTGTCGAACGGTGGGCCGCACGACTGTGCCCGCCACGCTCACCCGGTCTGCTCGTCGCCTGGCGTGACGCAATGGCGCTGCTCATGGCGCCCAGACGGCCTGGCCTCATGCTCCTGATGCTCATGCTGGCCGGGGCGGCTGCGAGCGCCGCTGCCGTGACCAAGGGCGGGACGGCATACCTTGCAGCGGTGATGGCCGCCCTGCTCGGCTACTCAGCCGCTTCGTACCTGCTGGAGCCCGCCAGGCTGGACGCCGACGATGTACGGCGCACGGCATGGTCTCCTCGGCCCTACGAGTGGATCGCACTGGAACACGCACTCACACCCATGCTCGTGCTCGTTGTCACCGGATGCCTGCTCGCCGTACCCGTCGCACTGTTCGCCCATCCCACGGCGCCCCTGGTCGTCCTGGCGGCGGCACCCGTGTTGGTCGCCGCCGGACTGCTGAGCGCCTACCGCTCGCCCGTGCCGGTCTGGGTGATGCTCAGCGGCCCCGTCCTCGGCGATGCCGGCCCACTCCTGGCGATGCTGTGGTACGCAGTCGGCCCGATCGTCGGGGTTGCGGGACTCAGCGTGTTGCTCGCCGTTCCCTTCCCGTCCGTGATGCCGCAAGTGGCAGAACCGTGGGTCCGCCTGGCGGCTTGTTGGATCCTGGCCCTGGTGATGTTCCGCTGGGTGCGGGGGCGTGCACGCAAGCGGATGCGGCCATAGTCGGGAGATCGCGCGGGCGCCTGCCTGCCGACCTCCCCCGAGCCAGCCGCGCCACGGGGCGCGGAGGACCGATTCTTTTAGATGCGCCGCGCGCGCCGCCGAGCTGCCGGGCATCACCGTTCTGGACCTGGATCCGGCCGCCGCTCCGCGGCCGTCTGCCAGTGCGGGCCGATGCTGCTGCGATCCGATCCCGCCCGTGTCCGACAACGGGCCGGGGCCCTTGCCGGAATACGGAGCACGCTCATGCCTCTTGCGCTGATACTTCTCGCGGTGCCCGTGGTGGCACTGCTGGCGGCCGTATGGCTGCCCTTCGTGAACGGACCTGAGCTGTGGTTGGGGCTGCCCTCGCTGCTCGTCTGGTCCGTCGGGTGGGTGCTCGCGCTGACTCCCGCGCTGGCCTATGTGGAGCGCTGCCGTCTCAAGGCGGCCGTCTTGGCGGATCACCCCTCCTACCAGAGGCTCCGTCGCTCCTGCCGGGACAACCGCCAATCCTGCCAACCCGCTTGACAGGCGCCGACACCGCTCAACTTCGCGGCCTTGAGCCTGAACCCAAAGCGTTTCGGATCAATAGGTTGTCAATTCTGGCCAATGCTTGAGTCATTTTGGTACGCCCTTTCCGATCACTTTGCCCTCCGAGGGGTACTCAGAGTATTCTCGCGTGCCTCAATTCTTGGTTGTCTCAAGCTGAGGGATGCGTTCCGTATGGTCGGCGGGGCTGGTGGGGGCGCCGGTCGCGCTATGGAATTGGAGGGAGGGTGTGCAGCACCGCATGAGAGAGCGAAGTTGCCTCTCCGAGCATGGAACTTGCCATTTGCGTAGCGTCATCGATGACCAAGTGGAACGAATTTTGAGTGTCGACAAGAGTTCGTCCGTCATGGCTCGCTTACGTATCTCACCTGGCTGGTAGGCAGAAGTGATCGTCACAGAATGTGAGCTGGGGCGAGCGACATGGATGGCACAAATATTCGGAGCACTCGGGTTGGAGCTGCCGTACTGTCGCGATGCGAATTTGCAGACGAAATTGATTGGCTCGGGTTCGTTGCCTGGGCCCGACGAGGGGGGATCTGTGTGTACGTCTCGGATAGCAACAGTTGCGACAAGTGCCGCGGTGATCGGAGTGCTGGGAATCGCACCGGCGTTCGCGGAGGGTGGTTATACCAGCGGCATCAGTGGGTGGCTGCCGGGGAAGGACTCGCGCCAGTGGACGGACAACAACAGCGACAGTGTCTCGACCACGGTGAAGTTCTCCGGCTGCTCTGTCGACAACGGCAGGTTCACCTATGCGGGACTCCAGCTGAAGAAGGCACGCGCCGGGCTGCCCGACCCGGTCGTCAACAGGGACGACAACCACTGCGACACGTCAAGCTTCGGTGATAAGGCCGCGGGTACCTACTACTTCCACTACGCGAATCTGAACGGGCAGGACTCCGTGTCTGCCTATCTCACCGTTTCTAAGGTCACTGTGGGTTACTGACCGGATCGTGGTGTTACGGGGTGGCAGGCTGCAACCGGTCACCCCGTAACACTGTCTGGGCCGGTAGTCATCGCTCACCTGGAGTTTGCGTGCCACTGCGTTTCACGGACTGTTCGTTTTCCTACCGGGCCGGCACTCCTGTGCTTGAGGGCCTGACGATGGGCTTCCCCGGAGGATGCACAGTCCTGCTCGGCCCGAACGGGGCGGGGAAGTCGACGCTGCTTTCGCTCGGTGCGTCCTCGCTCGTCCCGGCGTCGGGGCGCGTCACCCTGGGACGCGTGGACAGTGTTCGGTGGCGGGACCGACGGGCTTTCCGGCAGAGGGTGGGGTGGCTGCCACAAGAAGTGAAGGCGATCCCGGCCCTGACGGTTCGTGAGCAGGCCGCATACGTGGGTTGGCTGAAAGGCCTGTCCAAACGCGATGCCTGGGACCGGTCGGCCACCGCACTGGAACAGGTCCGACTCACAGAACTGGGCGGCCGTAAGAGCCATGAACTCTCCGGAGGCCAACTGCGCCGCCTGGGTATCGCGCAGACGCTGGTGCACCAGGCCGAGGTTGTCCTCCTGGACGAGCCGACCGCGGGCCTCGACCCGGTTCAGCGCGGTGTCTTCCGTGACCTGCTCGCTGAACTGAGCGGCTCGGTGCACTTCATCGTCTCCACACACCAGACCGAAGACCTCGCCGACATCTACGACACCGTCGTCGTCTTCGACCGCGGTCGGCCAGTCTTCCGGGGATCGGTGCCCGAGTTCTTCTCCACAGCCCCCGTCGGCACCCCGTACGAGCGACGTGCGGAAAGCGCCTACCGCGGCCTGGTCCGAGGGGAGACCTGAACTATGCGCACCACCACGCTTCTGCGCTCGGGCCCGGCCGTGTGGACCGCTCTGGTTCTGGTTCCGGTTCTGGTCTGGTTCAGCGCCCAGAACACCGAGTCGACGATCGCCTACTGGCCGTCCGTCAGCTCCCAGACCACCATCGTCATCGGCTTCATCAGCGCTGCGTGCGGGGCGGGGGCTGCCTGGGAAGCAGCCCGGATCAATCAAGGCGGGATCGCCGTACTGGCCCCGGCCCGCAGGATGCTCAGCATTACATTCCTGCACCTGGGCCCCATCGCCGTACTCGGAGTGATCACCATGATCGCTCCCTTCGCCGTCATCATGACTTCGGTTGCGTCCCCGTCCGGCTTCCCGAACCCGACGATCCTCGCCGTCTCCTACAGCGTGATCCTGGCCCACATCGCCCTGGGCTGGTTCGTCGGCGCCCGCATGCCGAAGCTCCTCGGCGCCACCGCCATGCTGCTCTTCGGCTACTTGTGGGGGTTCTGGCCAGCCGCTCTCGATGGTCTGCCCTGGCTACGCCACCTGAACGGACAAGGCGCCACCGAATGCTGCGGCCTCGACCAGGAACCCTCCATCCGCAGCATGGCAGCCACGCTCACCTTCTCCCTCGCCATCGTGACCGCTGTCGTTCTCAGCACAGCCTTGCGCCATCGCCTCTGGCGCCCCCTGCTGTCCCTCACCGGCTTCACAGTCGCCACCGCCGTGGCGCTCACCCTGGCCGTCCCTCTCGACTTCCACGGCACCCAGGCCCGCGACACTGCATTGCGCACCTGCTCGGGGCAGAACCCGCAGATTTGCCTGTGGCCCGAACAGAACACCCAACGAGCGAACATCACCCATTGGGCCGACGAGACCGTTGCCCAACTGGCAACCGTCGGAGTCACTCCAGCCAGACAGGTCGAGTTCGGAGACCCCCGCCCCGACAAGGCCGAGGTCGCCTCGAACATCGCCACCAGCCCTCTGCCCAACGAACCACCTCCGTGCGCCCTGCGCCAAGGCGCCGCATACCCCGGTGAAGAAGCCGTGATCGCCATATACGCCTGGCTCTCCCTCACCGGCGGCGTCCCCAAGAACGACCTCGCCCAGCGCTGGCCCCACGAAGCCATCGCCCTAGCCGAACAGATCCGCGCCCTGCCCGCACAAGCCCAGCGCGCCTGGTACGAGCGCAACATGCGCTCCGTCCACGACTGCGCCGTCCTGCCCGACCTCGCACCCGCGTCCTCTACCAAGGCAGCCGCATCGTGAATTGGTGGCACCGCGCACACGCCACGCCCCTCACCGCCGCCGTCCTCACCGCCACCATGCTACTGGTGCCACTCATGGGCGGCTCCGTCGTCCCCATCCCGTCCCTCCTTGCCGGGATGAGCGCTGGAATCCCCGTAGCTCTGGTACTCCCCGCCATCCCTGCGGCGCTCACCCTGTACGCGCTCAACCGGGTCCCCCGCGCCTACGACACCACCGCAGTCCGCCCCGTGGCCAGCTACGAGGCGGGCATGCTGGCAACAACTGCGCTGCTGGCCACCGCCCTCGGCTTCGGTGCCGCCTACGCTGCGGACTCCTCCATGTCCCTCGCCGCGGCAAGGAACTTCCTCGGATACCTCGGCAGCGGGCTCATCGTCCAATACTTCGCCGGTCGCCTGTACGGCCCACTGACGGTCGCACTTGTGCCAGTCCTCTGCGCACTCATCGGACTAGGCCCCGGCGGCCGCCCCTATCCATGGACTTGGCCCCTGCACGAAGCGACCTCCCTCATCGCGGCCGCCGCCTCCCTGTTCCTCCTTGCCGGGGGTATCGCGGCGACAACCCTCCTTTCACCTCAGCGCGATGCGTCGCGCCCCGCGGCTGCCTGAACTTTCGTGCAGCGGATGTTGCCGGAACCGGAACTGTGGCTGGAACTGCGGCGTTTCCGGGCCCTACATGGAGACGGGCGCGACCTTCTCGGAGATCGCCCGGGAGACCGGCCTGAACTGGCGCACGGTCAAGAAGCACCTGGAGAACGACGGGCCCCCGAGCCTTCAGTGCGTGTTCTACGCCCGCATGCCCGAACCACAGGCCCTGCGCATCGCCCCCGCCTACCGGCCCACCCTCGTCGACCCCTACCGCGACCACCTGCGTGAACGGCGCCAGGCCGACCCGGCCGTGCCCGTCACCCACCTGCTGCAGGAAATCCGAGAGCTGGGCTACACCGGCAGCGCCAACCTGCTGGTCCGCTACCTCAACCAGGGCCGCGCCGAAGGCGACCGCCCCGTCACCACCCCGCGCCGAGCCGGCCGCCTCCTGCTCACCAACCCCGAAAATCTGCGTCCGAAAGAAACAACCCTGCTGGAGAAGATCGCCGCGGCCTGCCCGGAGATGGCCGCACTCGCCGATCTCGTACGCGGCTTCGCCGCCCTGCTGAAGCCGGCCGAGGGTAACGACGTGGAACTCACCGAGTAGGTCACGGCCGTCCGCGCCGTCGACCTGCCCCACCTGCGCAGTCTCACCACCGGCCTCGAAATTGACCGACCCGCCGTGAACGCTGGCATCACCTTGCCCTACCACAACGGCCGCACCGAAGGCGTCAACACCCGCATCAAGAGGATCACGAGACAGATGCACGGCCGCGCCGGATTCGCCCTCCTCCGCCACCGCATCCTCCTGCCCTGACAGACACCCAGCGTCACCACCGACTACGGGCCAGAGCCGCTCGTTTGACAGACCCCAACGCAGCTCAAAGTCACCAGTATCGGCTTTAGGAGTTCGATCACCGTGCGGTGCAGGGTGCGGAAACGGCGTTGAGCGGCTCGTCGTTGGTCCGGCCGTGGCCGCTTCGGTGTGGCAGCGTTCGCCGACGGTGATGTCAGGTGTGGATGTCAGGCGGGCTGGGGCACGATGCTTACCGCACGGTAGTCGTAGCCGTCCTGCCTGAAGCCGGGGGCTGCCCATGTGAGGTTCACCTGCTGCCCGGGCGACAGTGTGCGGAAGCCGGTCGCCTGGATGTCGGAGTAGTGGCCGAAGCAGCCACCGGGCGTCTCGGGGGAGTCGAGCACTCCCCACCCTTCCTCGTCGTTCCACTCGCGGACAGTCGCAGTCACCATGAGGGGAATCCTACGAGTCTGTCTGCGCCGGCACGTGCCTGGTTCTCAGCTTGGGAAGCTGCGATCATGTGCGGCCGGTTCGGGTGCTGACCTGGGCGAACGGTCGGTGAGCGGTGTCGTCGAGCTTGGTTGCTTCTACCGCCGCTGTTCCCCGCTCGATCTGGTGCGCTTGTGGTGCGCGCCGTCGTCTTCCAGTACTCGGCGCTGCCTATCGCTTCTGCGCTCGGTAGCGCTTCATCAGCGCGGTGATCCGCGCTTGGTCCGCATGTCCATTGAGCTCGACCAGAAGATCGTCAGGGCGCAACTCGTAGAGATCGCCCCACCATCGGCGGCCGCGGTTGTCCCAGATTCGGTAGCCACCCGTCACTCCCCTGGCGACGTAGCGTCTCCTGCTCATCGTCCCTCTACTCCCCGTACAGCTCGTGCCGTCGTTCAACCTCGTCCTCGCAGAGACCATACGGAGGCTGGGGACGTCCCAGCGAGGCAATATGCGGCAGCCGGCCAGCACGCTTTCCAAATGTTCGTACGGGGGTCCGGCGGGGGTCGTAGGTGTCCTGACCTGCGGCGGAGCGTTCGGTGTGGCTTGGCCTGTACGGTCCCGGACGGGGGTGAATGACCAGTCGTCTCCTGTCGTCCACTGGGCCGAAGGATGTATAGGGGGTCGTCCGCGCGCACGACGCCCCCGACTGGTGGTCGGGCGATCCTGGAAAGCACAGGGGGTTGTCGATAGGAGCCGGCCCCACCGCCACCAGGAGCGCCATGACCGATCTACACATACGACAACCGGCATCCTCACCCGCGCCCACGGCCGCCGGGGCCATGGGCCGCGCGTTGGCTGGCGGCCTGGTCATGGCGGTGGCGCTCGGTGTCGGCAACGGCCTCGGACCCGTACTGGCGGACGCCACCGGAGCCAGTGGCTTAGCCGCCCGGCTGATCGCTGCGGCCCTCGTCACCATCGTGGCCGTACCGTTCGTCCTGCGTTTGTCACACCCCCGGACGGTCGGCTTCGGTAGTCCGGGCGCGAGCCTACGGGCGTTCCTCACTGGCGTCGGGGTGACGGCCACGGCAGCGGCGCTGGTCCTGGGAGCGGGCACGGCCGTGGGGTTACTCGTCTGGCAGCAGCTGGACCTCGCCACACTGGTCGGCTTTCTCGTCACCAACGCCGTCGTCGCGTTCCTGCTTG
>NZ_JBIDBS010000044.1:0-15278 GCF_043204165.1 Streptomyces sp. NPDC047982
AATCCACACCAAACCGGAAGGCCCTCACCCGTTCAAGATCCCTCAGCCGAGATCTGGCTCACCCGTCCACAACCTCCCGGGACAGAACACCTAGGACGATCGGGACGGCAGGGACGGCCCGGGGCGGCTGTAACCCACAGGTCCGGTGTGGACGGAACCTGCGGAGCCGTGCGGACGCTCGCGTCAACGAGGCGCGACCGCATGCAGTTCCAGCTCGTGTCTCGCCTCACTCCGCAACAACGCCTCCAAGTGGTGCAGCGTGGTGATGAGCGGGTCGTCGCGGTCGAGCACGCGACCGGCAAGGCCGACCAACGAGTCGTCCTCGTGAGGCGTCGACCAGTCGAACAGCAGGCTGCACAGGGCTTCGCCGCTCTCGTCCCGATCGGCCACCATGCGCAGACCGGGCCATCTGCGCTCCACCCGGTGCCTCAGAAGCGAGGCAAAGGTCCGGATGCAGTGCCACGGATCGTCAGCGCCCGTACCGGACGTCAGTCGCGCGACCAGATCCTCGTACAGCTCCGCCGTTCCCAGGCCCAGCGCGCGCGCACCCATGTACGCGCAGCGGTCCGATCCCGTGCCGCCTCCGTATGCCTCCCAGCGCGGGTTCCACAGCAGCCGCGTGAACGCGGCGCGCCCGGCGTCACCGTGCAGCGCGATCCCCAGGATCAGCCCACCGTTGCAGTCCGTGGACGCGGCCCCCTCGCCCCATTCGACGAGCCTCTTCAGCCATGTCGGATCACCCGTCTTCGTCGCGAGGACCGGCAGGAACTCGGGGAACAGGGGAGAACCGACGTGCCGTTCCAGAGCCTCCGCGATCTCGGCGCGCAGATCCCGGCACGGCAGGTGCGCCAACCCCAGACAGGCGTACACCGACTCGTCATAGCCGCCCTCGACGTGCTCCCACAGCATCCGCTCGGCCGACTCGCACCCCAGGCAGCCGAGAGCGTGCAGCACACCGGCCGGCACACCGTCGCGCAACCTGCCCGCCCGGACACTCGCCTCCAGCAGCCTTTCGGCCACGTCGGCGTCTCCGTGCCGGGCGAAGACCGGAATCAGTTGCTCACGCGCTCCGGGATCGTCCAGGAACACCGGAAGCAGCGCCTCCGCGTCGGAGCGGGACCCGTACCGCAGTACCACGTCCACGGCCATCGACTCCCACTGCCAGTTCACCGTCGTCGGATCACCGGCGTACCTGTCGAGCAACCTCCGCGCCGCCCACGAAACCGCCACTGCATCCCCCGCCCCACTGCCGCCTCTGTCCTCTGCCGCTGCTGCTACCTCTGCCCTCTGGCTCGCCCCTGGGTCGGCCCGTGGGTCGGTGCGTGCCCGGACACCCGTCATCCCCGCTCCTGGCCGGGACGGGGGGCGGCGGCCGTGACTTCCGCCGCACTGAACCGTTGACGGCTCAGAGGCGTGAGGCCAGGGCCGCCAGGTAGCGTACGACGGCGGGCGGGCCGTCCAGCAGGAGGTCGGCGCGGTCGGCCAGCTCGGTGACCTCCGCACTGCCGCTGCAGACCAGCAGGCCCGGGATGCCGTCGGGGCCCTCGGTGCGGAGCTTCTCGACGGCGGCGTACGCGGCGAGGTCGCCGAGGTCGTCGCCCGCGTACAGGACGGACTCGGCGTCCGCCTCGTGGAGGTATCGCGCGAGCGCGACGCCCTTGTCCACGCCGGGCGGGCGCAGCTCCAGCACCAGGCGACCGGGTTCGACGATCAGCCCATGGCGGGCGGCGAGCGCGGCGAGGGGTTCGCGCAGGGCCTCGAAGGCGCCCTGCGGGTCGGCGGCGCGGCGGGTGTGGACGGCGAGTGCCCGGCCCTTCTCCTCGATCCAGGTGCCGTGCCAGGCGCCGTTCCGGTCGAGCACGCCGGGCAGCTCGGCGCGGGCCGCGGCCACGCCGGGGTGCGGGGCGGGGGCCTGGACGGTGCCGGTGACCGCGTCCCAGCGCTCGGCGCCGTAGTGGCCGAGAACGACGAGGTGGTCGAGGCCCGCCACCCCGGCGAAGCCGCCGTGCCGGACCGCGACACCGGCCGGGCGGCCCGTGATCACCGCGACGGAGGCCACTTTCGGGGCGAGGGCGGCGAGGGCATCGACGGCGCCGGGGTGGGCGCGGGCCTGATCCGGGTCCGGGACGATGTCGGCGAGCGTCCCGTCGAAGTCGAGTGCGATGACGGCACGGTCCGGGCGCGCGAGGATCGCTGCGAGCGCCTCCCGGCCGGCCGGGGTGGTGGGGGTCGGGAACTCGGACGGGGTCGCGCTCGGCGCGGGTGCGTGCGGGTTGCTGCCCATAGGGCGAGCCTATAGGCGGTGGGTGGAGGGTGGGCAGCGATCGCGGCGGGCCGGTCGCGGCGACGGATTCCTGGTCACGGCTCGCGGGCACGAACCGCGGCCAGGCTCGGCAGGGACGAACCGCGGCCAGAGCTCATCCGGCACGGCTCGCGGCCAAGGCTCGGCGGGGGTCTGCGGGGGACGGCTTCTTCCGCGGGAACTTCGCCGTGGCGGCGCTCGCGGCGGGGCGGGCTGCGTCAGCGGCGTTCGCAGGGGAAGCGAAGGGGGGACTGCGCGTCAGCGGCGTTCGCAGGGGAAGCGAAGGGGGGACTGCGCGTCAGCGGCGCTCGCAGGGGAAGCGAAGGGGGGACTGCGCGTCAGCGGCGCTCGCGGCGGGCGTCCCGGACACGGCGCAGGCGGTTCACCGTCACCGGGTCCTCCGCCAGCGCCCGGCGGTCGTCGAGGAGCGCGTTCAACAACTGGTAGTAGCGCGTGGGCGAGATGCCGAGCCGCTCGCGGATGGCCCGTTCCTTGGCCCCGGGACCCGCCCACGACCGCCGCTCCACGGCCAGCACGGCGCGGTCGCGGTCGGAGAGGCCGGATGCGTCCGGCGCCTCGGATGCGTCCTGTCCGCCAGGGCCGTCGGACGGACCGGACGAGCCCGACAGACCTGACGGAGACAACGGTTCCACGGAATCGGTCGGGGCGGACGCCTCGGACGGGGCGTCCGCCCCGGTCGGGGCAGATGGGGCGGTCGGGTGGGGCGGTTCGACCGGGCCGACCGGTTCGGCGGGACCGACCGGTTCGGCCGGACGGGCCGTGTCGTCGGGGCCGTGCTCGGGGGTGGTCATATCAGCCAACCTATCGCCCGGCCGGAGGACCGCCACCCCGCTCCTACCTCGGGACCTCCGCGGCCGCCGCGTCCCGCGCGATCCTCCCCAGCACGCTCGCGGGGCTCTGGTCCGGAGCGACCGCCTTGCCGATGTTCTCCCTGATCGACTCGTTGGTCCGGGCCCAGGACGTCTTGCCGTACGGGTAGAACTCCGCGTGGGGCAACGCGGCCAGGAACTTCCGTAGCGGCTTGTGCTCCGCGTCGGCCTCCATCGCGGCGGAGGCGCTGCCGGTGACCGGCAGCAGGCCGTACTGGTCGGCGAACTCGATGACGTTCTTGTCGGTGAAGAGGTACTCGAAGAACTTGCCCAGCTGCACCCGGTGGCCGTTCTGCTTGAAGCCCATGATCCAGTCGGCGACGCCCACCGGACTCGCGCCGGGTCCGTCGATGCCCGGCATCGGCACCATGCCGACGGAGATCCCGTTCTTCCGCGCCTCCCGCATCAGCGTCGGGTGTCCGTTCAGCATGCCGACCTCGCCGCGCGTGAACGCGGCGAACGCCTTGCCCCGGTCGAGATCGCCGGGCGCGACGGGGCCCACCAGGCCCTTTCCGACCAGGTTCGTCCTCAGCCAGTCGAACGTCCTGACGTTCTCGGGCGAGTCGAACTCGTACGAACCGGAGTCGTCCACGAAGCCGCCGCCCCCGCCGAGCAGCCACATCATGGTCTCGGCCTGGGACTCCTCCGGACCGAGGGGCAGCGCGAAGGGGTACGTCACACCGCGCTGCTCCAGTACCGCCGCGTCGTCGCGGATGTCGTCCCAGGTCTGCGGGGCGGACAGGCCCGCCTCGGCGAACAGCGTCTTGTTGTAGAAGAGCAGCCGGGTACTGGCGACGAACGGCAGCCCGTACTGGGTACGGGCCAGGCTGCCCGCGTCCGTCAGGCGGGGAAGGAAATTGGCCTGGGTGCGTATGGAGACCAGTTCGTCGGCCCGGTAGAGCTTGTCGGCCTTCGCGTAGTCGGCGTAGGCACTGATCTGGGCGATGTCGGGGGCCCGCCCGTTCTTCACCATCGTGGCGACTTCGCGGTCGATGTTCTTCCACGAGCGGACGCTGACGTCGACCTTGATGCCGGGGTGGGACGCCTCGAAGCCCTTGACGAGGCCGTCCCAGTACTTCTTGGAGCTGTTGGCCGCGCCGGTGCCGTAGTCCGCCGCGACGAGCCGGAGGGTGACCTCACCCGAGCCGTCTCCACCTCCGCCGCATCCCGCGAGCACCGCGATCATCCCCATCGCGGCCACAGCCGCCGTCATTCCCAAGTACCGCCGCCGCACACCCAGTTCCGTTCTCATGAGGCCCCCCGGACGAGCCGGGACCCTTCCCGGTCGACCACCGAAGGTCTATACCAACGAGCTTTCGCTGTCACAACGGGGCCCGCGTGGCGCCCGGTTGACGCGAATCGCCTGCCCCTCGACCCGAATCGGCCGGAGAACAGGCTTGCACACCACGGGACTTCGCCCGAACGATCTGCGCCTTCCCCCGCCACTCGCCGGACCTGCCGGGCGGACCGCGACAAAGGGCGTCGGTGCCCGGGAGGCCATTTTGTATGCATTCGCAACAAACTGGATGAGTGGACTAGACCTATTGGGGTCACTCGGGCAAGACTGTTTCCCGTGAAACACGTCATCGCCCTCGATGTGGGCGGCACCGGAATGAAGGCCGCTCTGGTCGGGACCGACGGCACCCTGTTGCACGAGGCGCGGCGGGCCACCGGCAGGGAGCGCGGTCCCGAGGCCGTCGTGGAGTCGATCCTCGCCTTCGCTGCGGACCTGCGCGCGCACGGCGAGGAGCACCTCGGTGAGAGCGCCCTCGCCGCCGGTGTCGCCGTTCCCGGCATCGTCGACCCCGGGAACGGGATCGCGGTCTACGCCTCGAACCTGGGCTGGCGCGACGTGCCCATGCGACGGCTGCTCGGCGAGCGGCTCGGCGGTGTCCCCGTGGCCCTCGGTCACGACGTGCGCACCGGCGGGCTCGCCGAGGGGCGGATCGGGGCGGGCAAGGGCACCGACCGCTTCCTCTTCCTGCCGCTGGGCACCGGGATCGCCGGAGCCATCGGCATAGCGGGCACCATCGAGGAGGGCGCGCACGGCTACGCGGGCGAGATCGGCCACATCGTGGTCCGCCCGGACGGCCCGGAATGCGGCTGCGGCCAGCGGGGCTGTCTGGAGACCCTGGCCTCGGCCTCCGCGGTGACACGGGCCTGGGCCGCCGCGTCCGGCGACCCGATGGCGGACGCCGCGGACTGCGCGAAGGCCGTCGAGTCGGGCGACCCCGCGGCCATGGAGGTCTGGCGGAACGCCGTCGACGCGCTCGCCGCCGGGCTGGTCACCGCCGTGACGCTGCTCGACCCCCGCATGCTCATCATCGGTGGCGGACTCGCCGAAGCCGGAGAAACGTTGTTCACACCGCTCCGTGCGGCCGTCGAGGAACGCATCACGTTCCAGAAGCTGCCCCACATCGTCCCGGCGGCCCTCGGGGACACCGCCGGATGCCTGGGCGCAGGGCTGCTCGCCTGGGATCTTCTCTCCACGGAGGTATCCGCCTGATGGCCGAACGCGCAGACAGCACGGTTCTCGCAGGTGCCCGGGTGGTTCTCCCCACCGGGACCGTCGAGGACGGACGGGTGATCGTCGAAGGCACCCGGATCGTCGGCTCGGCCCCGAAGGACGCCCGGATCGTCGATCTGAGCGGCCACTGGCTGGTCCCGGGCTTCGTCGACATGCACAACCACGGCGGCGGCGGCGCCTCCTTCACCTCGGGAACCGTCGACGAGGTCCTCACCGGAATCCGCACCCACCGCGAGCACGGCACCACCACGCTGGTCGCCTCCACGGTCACGGGCGAACTGGACTTCCTGGCCCAGCGGGCCGGCATCCTGTCCGAACTGGTCGAGCAGGGCGACCTGGCCGGCATCCACTTCGAGGGGCCGTTCATCTCGCCGTGCCGCAAGGGCGCGCACAGCGAGGACCTGCTGCGCCACCCCGACCCGGCCGAGGTCCGCAAACTTATGGACGCGGCGCGCGGCACCGCGAAGATGTTCACCCTCGCCACCGAGCTTCCCGGCGGCATCGAGTCGGTGCGGCTGCTCGCCGAGCACGGCGTCATCGCCGCCATCGGTCACACGGACGCCACGTACGAGCAGACCGTCGAGGCGATCGACGCGGGCGCCACCGTCGCCACGCACCTGTTCAACGCGATGCCGCCGCTGGCCCACCGCGCGCCCGGCCCGATCGCGGCCCTCCTGGAGGACGAGCGGGTCACGGTCGAGCTGATCAACGACGGTACGCATCTGCACCCCGCCGCCCTGGAGCTGGCCTATCACCACGCGGGCGCCGACCGCGTCGCGCTGATCACCGACGCCATGGACGCGGCCGGGTTCGGCGACGGGCACTACCAGCTCGGCCCGCTGGCGGTCGAGGTCAAGGACGGCGTCGCGCGACTGGTCGAGGGCAACTCGATCGCGGGCTCCACACTCACCCTGGACACCGCGTTCCACCGCGCCGTGACCATCGACCGGATCCCGGTCGATGACGTCGTGCGGTCCATCTCCGCCAATCCGGCCCGTCTCCTCGGCATGTACGACAGGGTCGGCTCACTGGAACCGGGCAAGGACGCGGACCTGGTGGTCCTGGACGCGGACTTCACGCTCAAGGGCGTCATGCGCAGGGGCGAATGGATCAGCAAGCCCTGGACCGACTGATTCCGCCCTCCCGCATCGGCCGTTCGCGGTTGCCCGCGGCCGATTGGCGGCCGATCGATCGATAGGTGTCCGCGATCGTGCGACCAGCGAACGATCGCGTGCAACCAGCGAGGGCGACCGCGTGCGCCCAGCGAGCGACCGCATGCGGTGCTCACCACCATTGACGGCTGGTGACGGCGGATCGAATGCGTAACGAAGAGACGGCGGTTGGCACAGAGGTCTGGGCCGACCGCCGCCTTTTTGACATGATCGTCCGGCACCCGGGCGGCCCGATCGCCCGCAAACAGGCAGAGAAAGCGCATTCCGCCCCGAGGAGTCGCGCTTCAGGCAGGCATCGAGGGAGCGGCCGCGGTGATCCTCACGGTCACACTGAATACGGCACTCGACCTGACGTACGGCGTCCCGGAGCTCGTCCCGCACGCCAGCCACCGCGTCAGCGACATCTCCGAGCGCCCCGGAGGCAAGGGCCTCAACGTGGCTCGGGTGCTCGCGGCCCTCGGCCATGAAACGGTGGTCACGGGCTTCGCCGGGGGCGCGACCGGAGCGGTGCTGCGCGAGCTGCTGGCCGACCTGTCGCCCCGGGACTCGATATCCGCGACTGCCCCGGCCCCCACTCGGACCACCGACGCCTCAGCCCCAGCCCCCGTTTCAGCCCCCGCCCCCGCGCCCGCACCGATCACCGACGCCCTCGTCACCGTCGCCGGGAACACCCGTCGCACCATCGCCGTCGTCGCCCGGGCCACCGGCGACACCACCCAGCTCAACGAACCCGGTCCGCTCGTCAGCGCCGACGAATGGTCCGCCCTCCTCGCCCGGTACGAGGAGTTGCTCGCCGGGGCCGACGCCGTCGCCCTCTGCGGCAGCCTGCCGCCCGGCATCCACGTCGGCGCCTACGCCGAACTGGTCCGCTCCGCCCGTGCGGCCGGCGTCCCCGTACTCCTCGACACCGGCGGTGAGCCGCTGCGCCGAGGGATCGCCGCCCGCCCCGACCTGATCAAGCCGAACGCCGACGAGCTCGCCCAGCTCACCGGCTCCCGCGACCCGCTGCGCGCCAGCCGTGACGCCCGCCGCCGCGGCGCGCACGCGGTCGTCGCGTCGCTCGGCCCTGAGGGCATGCTGGCGCTCACCCCCGACGGCGTCTGGCAGGCGTCCCCGCCCGCCAAGGTCCTGGGCAACCCGACCGGTGCGGGCGACTCCGCGGTGGCCGGGGTGTTGTCCGGTCTCGTCGAGGGACTGAGCTGGCCGGAGCGGCTGCGGCGGGCGGTGGCACTGTCGACGGCGACCGTGCTCTCCCCGACGGCCGGCGACTTCGACCGCGCGGCGTACGAGGAGCTGCTGCCGCGCGTCGGCGTCGAGGATCACACCACGGCGGCCTGAACCGCCACCCGTACCGTCCCGATCGGACGCGGCCGGTTCGAGGGCCGCCCCGCACCGGCCCGCCCGGTCCACCACGCCCGGTCGGGCCGTTCAGCACATAAGCAACAGAGGTCAGCATGCCGCTCGTGAGCACCAGTGGAATCGTCTCCGCCGCCCAGGCCGAGGGACGCGGGGTTGCCGCCTTCAATGTCATCACGCTGGAGCACGCAGAAGCCATAGCCGCAGGTGCGGAGCGCGCCGGGGCGCCCGCCATCCTGCAGATCTCCGAGAACGCCGTGAAGTTCCACGGCGGACAGCTCTCCCCCGTGGCCGCCGCGGCCGCCGCCGTCGCCCGTGCCTCCGGCGCCCCGCTCGCGCTCCACCTCGACCACGTGGAATCCGTGGACCTGCTCCACCAGGCGCACGCGGAGGGGTTCGGCTCGGTGATGTTCGACGCCTCCAAGCTCGGTTACGAGGAGAACGTGCGGGTCACCGCCGAGGCGGTGGCCTGGGGGCATGAGCACGGCATCTGGGTCGAGGCCGAACTCGGCAAGGTCGGCGGCAAGGAGGGCGAGCCCCTGCTCGACGCCCATGCCCCTGGTGTCCGTACCGACCCGGCCGAGGCAGCCGCGTACGTCCGTGACACCGGTGTGGACGCGCTGGCCGTCGCGGTCGGCTCCTCGCACGCCATGACCGAGCGCACCGCCGCCCTGGACCACGAACTGATCGGCCGGCTGCGCGACGCGGTCCCGGTGCCGCTGGTGCTGCACGGCTCCAGCGGCGTCCCGGACGACGAGATCCGCCGGGCCGTCGCCTCCGGCATGGTCAAGATCAACGTGGGTACGGCGCTCAACACGGCGTTCACCGGCGCGGTGCGGGCGTACCTGGCCGAGAACACCACGGGCGTGGACCCCCGCAAGTACATCGCGCCGGGCCGCGAAGCGATGGCGGCGACGGTGGCGGAGTTCCTTGCGCTGATGGGCTGACCACCCCGCCCGATGGAAAGCCGGACCGGCGCGGAATCCGAACCTGCAAAAAGCCGGACCGGCGCGGAATCCCCACCTGTGAAAAGCCGGGACCGGCGGAAGAACCGCCCCACACGAAAGCCGGACCTGCGGGAAAGCCCGGCCCCCTGGCCCGAAGGCGAGGGGGCCGGCTGCGGCGGGGAGGGGAAGCGGATGCGTCGCGGGGGCCGCCGACGTCCGTTCCTGGGGTGGCGCGGGCGGGTCAGTCAGCGCTTCACGTGACCGGCCTTCAGCGAGAGCTGGTCCAGGTTGGCGTCGCACTGGTCGCCCTCGTTGCACGAGATCGTGATCGTGTTCTGGCCCTTGTTGAGCTGGAGCCAGGAGAACGTGGTCGTCCAGCCCTTTTCCAGGTCGCCCTCCTCCGCGTTCGCGAAGTTGTCCATGTTGATGCCGCGCGGGGCTTCGGAGTTGATCGTGAGCGACGTCTTGGCGTCCTTGCCCGGCACTCCGTACGTCACGAACAGTGTGTACGGACCGGCCTTTGGCACATCGACCGCCCAGGTCGCCGACCTGCCGACCTCGTTGAGGTTGATGTACTGCCCGTTGACGCTCTTCGCGCCCTTGGTGCTGTTGTCCAGCCGGGCCGTGCCGCCGAGCTTCAGCGTCGCCGCGTCCTGCTTGGGCAGCTCCGGCGGGGCCTCGGCGGCGGTGGTCTGCTTGGGCTGCGGGGACTCCTCGACCTGATCGGAGGGGGACTGGGAGGAGGTGGCCTCGTCCTTCTTCCGGTCCTTGTCGCCGTCCTGGTTCGTGAGCAGCATGGCGCCGATGCCGACGAGCACGACCAGAACCACCGCGACCGCGCCGATCAGCAGGCCCTTGGTGTTCGGGCCGCCCTTGCCGGAGCCGCCTGGACCACCGGGGCCGACGCGGCCGGGCTGCTGCGGGGCGTGTCCGGCGGGGGCGCCGCCGGGGTAGGTCTCCGGGGCGGCGTACTGGGCGCTCGACCCGCCGTACGGCTGCTGCTGCGGCGGCACCTGCTGCCCGTACTGGCGCTCACCGACGGCCCGCACCTGGTTGTACGAGGTCCGGGGCACACCGGGCTGGGCCACCGGGGGGTAGCCGTAACCGCCCTGCCGTGGCGACTGTGCGCCGGACGCCTGCCCGTCCTGGTACAGGTAGCCGAACGGATCGTCGTCCTCGGGCGTGTTTGCGCCGTTGTTCCCGGCCGTCATTCCCTGGTCACTCCTCACCATCTCGCCAGCCGTCGCCGTATATCGCCTGCCGTGGCCGACCGGCCGAGCCTACCCCGAACGGGCCACACCAAGAATTGCCGTCGCACGTCCTGTAACCGCTCCCTGTAACCGCTCCCTGCCCGCTTCGGATCAGGGACTCATCCCTGCGTGAACGTCAACCGGCCCGGCGGTTGACCTTCGACCGGGACCGCTTCTCCACGTACATGCGCTGGTCGGCGGAGGCCAGCACCTCCTCGGCCGTCATGCCGCAGGCGGCCCAGCCGATACCGAAGCTGGCCCCGACCCGCACCGCCCGGCCGTCGACCCGGATCGGCGGGATGATCGCGTTGCGGAGGCGTACGGCCAGATCGGCGGCGTCCACCGCTCCGAGCCCGTCGGCCAGGACGACGAACTCGTCGCCGCCCAGACGCGCGACGGTGTCGCCGTCGCGCACACAGGCGCTGAGGCGACGGGCGACCTCGATCAGCACCGCGTCACCGGTGTGGTGCCCGAAACGGTCGTTGATGGACTTGAAACCGTCGAGGTCACAGAAGAGGACCGCGAGCCCCTTCGCCCCGTCGTCCTGCTCGGTCTCCGGGGCGACGGCGTGCACATGGTGGTCGTACACGCCGTCGGGCCCCATGTCCACGTCGTAACCGTGCGTCCGCGCCTCCGGGTCGGCGTCGATGTCGGCGTACGCCGCGTCCAGCGCCTCGACCGCGGTGGCGGCGACCGCGTCGGGGCGTTCACAGAGCCGCGAGCTGAGCCGGGAACGCAGCTCCGCGCTGTTCGGCAGGCCGGTGAGCGCGTCGTGCGAGGCCCGGTGCGCCAGATGCAGTTCGTGGCGCTTGCGCTCCTCGATGTCCTCGACGTGGGTGAGCAGGAAGCGCGGTCCGTCAGCGGTGTCGGCGACGACCGAGTTGCGCAGCGACACCCAGAGGTAGCTGCCGTCCCGCCGCCCCAGTCGAAGTTCGGCGCGGCCGCCCTCGGCGGAAGTGCGCAGCAGGGTGCCGATGTCCTCGGGGTGGACGAGGTCGGCGAAGGAGTAGCGGCGGAGCACGGACGCGGGGCGGCCGAGCAGCCTGCACAGGGCGTCGTTGGTGCGCAGCAGCCGGCCGTGCTGGTCGCCGCCCATCTCGGCGATGGCCATGCCGCTGGGTGCGTACTCGAATGCCTGGCGGAAGGACTCCTCGCTGGCGCGCAGTGCCTGCTGTTCCCGCTCCAGACGGACCAGGGCCCGCTGCATGTTTGCTCTGAGCCGGGCGTTACTGATCGCAATGGCCGCCTGCGAGGCGTAGATCTGAAGGGCCTCCCGACCCCAGGCGCCGGGGCGGCGGCCGTTGCGCGGGCGGTCGACGGATATGACGCCCAGCAGATCGCGTCCGTCTCCGGAGGCGTACATCGGCGCGTAGAGGCGGTCCTGGGGGTGCCATTCGTCCTCGAAGCGGGGCTCGGGGCCCTCGGTGTGCCACTGCGGTACGTCGTCGTCGAGGAGGACCCAGCCGTCCGTGTGGGGTATGAAGCGGAGCTGGTCCCACACCTCGCCCATGGCCAGCCTGCGCTCCCAGGAGGCACGCGAACCGATGCGCCCGGTGATGAGGGCCTCCGCGGCACTGTTGCCCGCGAAGGCGGCGACGACGAGGTCTCCGTCGGCCCGGACCAGGTTCACACAGGCCAGTCCGTAGCCGAGACCCGTGACGATTCCGTCGGCCACGGTCTGCACGGTGTCGGCCAGGCTCCGCGCCGTATTCAGGTCGGCCACGGCCTGGTGCAGTTGCCGCAGCGTCGAAAGACGGACGTACGGCTCCGACTCGGCCTCCATTACTCGCACTCCCCGAGACCTCGACAGCACTCCAGGTTCATATCGGCGCACTTGCTGACGTACGTGGATGCCCCGCTTAGGTGACTTACTCATTGAAGTGTCACGGCCACTGAATCACAGTGAGCTGTGCCGTCGGTACACAGGGTCAGCGAATACCGCCCTCTGTGAGTCAAGTCACAAAAGATGGTAAAGGAGTCCCGACACCGGGCCGATGCCGTCCGTCCCTTTCTTGACCGCAAATCGGGGCGTTGCAGTCCGGGGACGGGGTCCTAGGACCAGGCTGGTCCCCTGGCCCGATGCGGCCTCGCCCCGGCCACGGATAGCGTGCCGGTGTGTTGCAGACAGAGTCCCCCGCCCCGCGTTCCGGCCCCACTCCCCAGGGCCTCCTCCCCCATGCTGAGGGGGTGAGCAATGATGAGTTCCGAGCCGCGCTGGCCCGCCTGGCCGCCGGAGTCGTACTGGTCACAGCCGAGGAACCACCCCTGGACGAGAAGGGGATCGGCGAGGACGTCGGGATGACGGCGACCGCCTTCATGTCGGTGTCGCTGAACCCTCCGCTGGTCATGGTCAGCCTGCGCAACGACTCACGGATGGACGACCTGCTGGCGCAGCAGCCGCTGTGGGCGGTCTCCGTGCTCGCCGAGAGCCAGCGGCACATCGCCGGGCGGTTCGCGATGAAGGGCCGGATCAGCGACAGGCTGCTGTTCGAGGACATCCCCTACCGGAGAGGGGAGTTCACCGGCGCGCCTCTGGTCGGCGGCGCGCTGGCCACCCTGGAGTGCCGCACCGAACAGCGGGTCCTCGCCGGCGATCACACGCTGGTGATCGGCCGCGTGCTGAGCGCGGCCCTGCCGAGCGGGGACGGCTCGCCGCTGATGTACTTCCGGGGGCGGTACCGGCGCCTGGGGTGAGGGGGCACAGTGCGGGTTCCCCGGCGTACAGGGTCATGCGGAGCGGGTTGCGGGGTACGGGGCTGCGTGCGGCACGGGTTCGCGGCGTACAGGGTCGTGCGGCGCGTATCACCTGTCAGCGGCGGCACAGGTCGCCGGTACGGCGACCGTGCGGATCGCTGGTACAGGGCCGTACGGTGCGGACCCGTCGGCACGGATCGCCGACAACGGGCGTACGGCGCGGACCCGTCGGCACGGATCGCCGACAACGGGCGTGCGGTGCGGACCGTCGGCGCGGATCGTCCGTAGAGGCGACGTGGCACGGATCACCGGGGCGTATCGCCTGTCAGGGGCGACGCGCTACGGATCGTCGCGCGGCCGAGCGCCTTGCGGCGGCCGTCACCAGTCGCGGCCGGAGCGACCGCGCTTCGTCTCGCCTCGCTGCTTCTTCTCGCGCAGTCGGCGCTCGTTGATACCGCGCGGGATCCTGGTTTTGCGGCGCGGCTTGGGCGGCGGCGCCGTGGCCTCGGCCAGCAGGGCGGCGAGCCGTACGAGCGCCGTCTCCCGGTTGCGCCACTGGGACCGGTGCTCGGACGCCCGCACCACGACGACCCCGCCCACGAGCCTGTTCTCCAGACGCTGGAGCGCCCGCTCCTTCCACACCTGGGGCAGCGCCTCGGTCGCCGCGAGGTCGAAGCGCAGCTCCACCTGGGAATCGCTGGTGTTGACGTGCTGTCCGCCGGGGCCGGAGGAGCGCGAGAAACGCCACATGAGCTCGGCCTCCGGCAGGGAGACCGAGCCGCGGATGACATAGGGCCCGGACATGACACCCATGTTCCCCGCGCCACCGGGCGTTCGTCACCTTCTTTTGCCGTACAGGCGCCCCTCTTGCCGAACGAGGGCTCCTCTTGCCGCACGGCTGGTTTCTTTGCCGTACGGCCATGCCTTCGCGGTACAGCCGGGCCACCTGAACCGGGCCGACCGGCTGTACGGGACGGGCCGACCGGGGGACTTCGGCAAAGAAAGTAAAGGGAGCAGGAACCTTGTGGTCCCTTGTCCACGTTATGACCAGTGACGGTAGCTTCGTGATGACATGAAGCCCGCACTCGACGATGAAAGGGACTTCCCATGGCTGTAAGCCTGTCCAAGGGCGGCAACGTCTCCCTCACCAAGGAGGCCCCGGGCCTGACCGCCGTCACCGTCGGCCTCGGCTGGGACGTCCGTACCACGACCGGCACCGACTTCGACCTCGACGCCTCGGCGATCGCGGTCAACCAGGCCGGCAAGGTCGTCTCCGACAGCCACTTCGTCTTCTTCAACAACAAGTCGACCCCCGACCAGACCATCGTCCACACCGGTGACAACGTCACGGGCCAGGGCGAGGGCGACGACGAGCAGATCAACGTCAACCTGGCGGGCCTGCCGGCCGACGTCGACAAGATCGTCTTCCCGGTCTCGATCTACGACGCCGAGAGCCGCAGCCAGAACTTCGGCCAGGTCCGCAACGCGTTCATCCGCATCGTCAACCAGGCCGGTGGCTCGGAGATCGCCCGTTACGACCTGAGCGAGGACGCCGCCACCGAGACCGCCATGGTCTTCGGTGAGCTGTACCGCAACGGTGCGGAGTGGAAGTTCCGCGCGGTCGGCCAGGGGTACGCCTCGGGCCTGGCCGGCATCGCCCAGGACTTCGGCGTCAACATCTGACGTACCCGGGTCCTGCGGACCCGATTCGTACCCACCGGGAGCCCCCGGCCGTTCGTCCGCGGCCGGGGGCTCCCGCCTGTCGCGCGCCCATGCACTGCAAGACGGCATGTCACACGTTCCCGTGCCGCACCCGCGGGCCGCACGTCTGCGGGCCGCCACGTCCGTGTGCCGCACGTCAGCCCGCCGCGTCCGCGTGATCACATGCCGTACGCACGCGTGAATCAAACGGGCGCCAAAAATCGCTGAACGTTCATCAAATAACGGACGCAAGAGCACCCCCGACGGACAAGAGGTGGTCAAAAAAATGTGAGGCATTTGTTGGTACACCGTCAGTCTCGATCCTTCGGTGGCACGCTCTCCGCTCTTGACGTGCTCCCTGGCCTAAAGTCCAGGGATTCCGGCCTGGGTCGTCTGACCCTTTCGGGGGCTTCCTGCTTCACCGCGCTGTGCGGGCACG
>NZ_JBIDBS010000045.1:0-15131 GCF_043204165.1 Streptomyces sp. NPDC047982
CGAGTCTGCCCTGGTGGAGGACCAGGCTGCGGGCGGGGCCGGGACCGAAGAACGCGGCCACCGAGCGGGAGGCGTGCGCATACCGGTCCAGCCAGGCCCCGGACGGAGCGACCGCGTGATCGTCCACCAGCACTCTTTGCGGTGTCTCGCCCTGGAACCACTGCTCGCGCAGCATGTGTGCCAACCCGGTGGGATCGGCGCCCGCCAGCGCCAGCCCCAGGTCCTTCAACGTCATCCCGTGCCTCCGTCCGGTGCCGTCCGGTCACCGAGCCATGCGTCCAGTGGCTTGCCGCCGCATCCGTCCGGGCTCAAGCCGCCCAAGCCCAGGGAGAAGTCAAGCCCCGATCCCGCGTGGATCACTGCCCGCTGCCCGCTCGCGTTGAACACCTCGAGCCGAAGATTGAGCCCCTCGTTCGCCGCGAGGAACGAAAGGAGCCAGTCCGCGTTCGTCCGGAAACCTATGGGATCCAGAATGCTGTACACGACGCCGTCGACGCTCCTGTGCCCGTCGCCGACGGGTATGTCGCGGCCGATCATGTTGACGAGGTCCTGGAGCTGTTTCCTGTATTTCGTCTCGTCCTTGAGGGTGATGTTCTTGATCTCACGGATGGTGTTTCCGTCGAGGAGGTCGATTCTGCGCTCGGTGCTGATCGTGAAACCCGAGTCCTCGGCTTGTTTCGGGGTGACGGTCACCTGTGGTGTCGCATTCTGTGCGTAGTGATGTGCGTACCATGCCTCACCCAGGCTCCCCTGGTCCCCACTGCCGAGCGTCTTGCTCGCCGTCAGGAGTTCGGCGTGGGTCAGTTTCTCGGCCAGCTGCTGGACGTAGCCGTCCTTGGCGTTGCTCCGCACCGTCCGGTGGGTGAGGCCACCCGGTTCCTGCATGCCCCGGATGAACGTCTCCTTGTCGGGAATCAGGCCGTGGTCCTCCAGGAGTTTAATGAACGCCCCGAACTCCCGGGCAGGATCGTTGCCGCCGAGCTGGTCGAACGCCTCCTCCCTGGTGAGGCCCTCGGAGAACCGCTTCGGTTCCACCCGCGTCCCCTCCGGCAGTTCGGCGGGCGGGTCCTTGGACAGGTCCCAGCGTTTCAGCACCGACCTGTCACTGGTGACCCTGAGCTCCAGGACGCTGCCGCTGGGCGAGAGCCGGAAGTAACGTCCGTCTGTCAGAAGTGCGGCCCTGACCTCGTCCGGCAGCCTGTTGACGGCGGCGGTCAGCTCCTCCCTCGGTTCGGCGGCGACGTAGCCGCGGCCGGGGTCGGTGTTCCATTCCCTGAGGGTGTTGGCGTGCGCCTCGACCTGGGAGGCGAGGGAGGTGAGCTCGGCTTCGAGCTGGGCGCGCAGGGCCGGATCGGCGTCGGCGCAGGCGCGGGCCCGGTCGGCGATGATCCGGGGCAGCTTCTCCAGTTCGAGTCGGGCTTCCCAGGCCCGGGAGCCGACCGGGGGCGAGCCGTGGAGGCCGACCCATTCACCGAGCTGCCGCAGGATCTGCCGGACCCGGCCGGTGAGGCCGCCATAGCGCAGCATGGTCTGCGCGGTGGGGGCGTGCAGCCGGATGTCGGCGGGGGTGGCGGATGGGCCTGCGCGCATGCGGATGTTGCCGATGAGGCCGTCTTCGCCGAGGTCGTAATGGACGCGCACGGTGCGGCCGGGCAGGTCCGGGTCGATCGTGACGTCGACCCGGTCGCCCAACGCGCCGAGCGCCACGCGGAGTTCTGCCTCGATGCGACCCTGGTCCGACGGGCGTACCGGTCCGTCGGCGCTGCCCGCGCCGCCGGTGGGGTCGATGTCGGAGGTGTCCCAGGAAGTGGCGCCGTCGGGGCCGCGGCCGGGTGGTCGTTCGCCGTTCGGCGTGCCGCCGGGAGCGCCGCCGTCGGGGCCCGGTCCCGAGATGCCGGGACGGGGGGCGGACGGGGCGTCGGGGACGGTGACCTCGGTGCGAGTGGTGTCCGGGGTCCGGGGCGCGTCCGGGGCGTCGACGGTGCCGGCCGTCGAGGGCACCTGGATGCCGAGTCTGCCGAGGCCGGCGGCGATGTTCACCTGGACCCGTTGGGTCATCGCCTGCACCCGCGGGTTGGCCATCACCCCGGTGACCGCCACCGTGGTGGCCACCCCCAGCAGTGCGTCCTGCCAGGTGTACTGCTGACCGCTGATCGCGGCGTTCGCGGCGCCCAGGCCCAACTCGACGACCACTTCGGACGCCATCTCGATGCCGACCCGGACGCCGGTGCTCAACGCGGTCTTGGCGACGGAGGCGGACACCCCGCCGCCGATCGCCCCGCCGATCGCCCCGAAGACGGCGGCCTTGAGCACGCCGTCCAGCAGCGGCTGGCCGTTCAGGGCATTGCTCACCACCTGGCCGACGGCGCCCGCCGCCGCGCCCACGATGGCTCCGCCGACGATCGTCCCGATCGCGGCTGCCGCGGCGCCCGCGCCCAGTGCGGCGGCCCCGGCGGTGACGGCCCCGATGACCAGCGGCCCCAGCGCGATCGTCAGCGCGATCACGACGACGATGACGATCAGGATGGTGAGCACCGACTTCCAGCGCGGTTTCACCTTGTCGCGGGCCTTCTTCGCCTCCTCGTCGATCTTCGGGTGGATGTCCACCGTCGCCGCCTTGTCGAAGGCTTGGGCGATGGCGGCCACCTGCCCGTCCGAGCCCTTGGCGAACTGGGCGGCCAGCTCGGTGTACGCCGCGTCGAGCCCCTGGAGGGTCTGCTGGTCGGCTTCGCCGTGCCCGGTCTGCAACTGGCGGGCGTTCTGCGCGAAGCCCTGCTGCACTTGCTGCAAGCCCTGGACGGTCCGGGTGGCGGTGGTGGTGAGGGCCTGTCCGGAGGAGGCGGCCGTCTGCCGCGCAAGGCCCCCGGCTTTGGCGGCGGCGGCCGCCAGTGTCCCGGTGGTGTGCTGTGCCGCAGCCGCGAGAGACGCTTCGGCCTGAGTTGCCCGGGTCCGTAACTCCTGGGCCACGCCCGCAAGTTGCGCGTCGAAGCGGGCGCCGGTCTCCCGTAACACCTCCTCCAGTTGCTCGGGGTCCGGTACTTCGTCCTCGCCGAGAATCCGGATGAACTCGCCCAGGCCGCGGTCGAGTCCGGTCCGGGCCGTCGTCGCGCGCTCGCCGATCGCCGCGACGGCACCGACGGCACTCCGTGCGACGGCCTGCCGCTGCTGTGCGGCCTGGGCGCGGATCGCCGCGAGCCGCGCGGACCGGAGCCGCACCAGGCTCGACTCCGCCGCGCCGAGGGCCTTGTCGATGGCCGCCAGCGCGGCCGTCCTCGCCTCGGCGGCGCCTCGCACCGACTGGTCGTGTGCCCCCTTGAGCGCCGTCCCGCTCTGGTCCAGCACGGTGGTAAGGGTCCGGCGTACGTCGTCGGCGATCTGGCGGACGGACTGCTCGGACTGCGGCTTGCCGGCCATCAGATCGCCGACGGGTTCATCGGCCGCCTTGGGCAGCTCGGCCTTGTAGGCGTCACCGACGGCCTTGGCCGCGTTCGCCTGCGCCTTGCACCGGTTGTCGGTGAGCGGGCCGTCCCACCAGTTGTCGTCGCGGTGGATCATCTTGGCGCGGTACTGCTCGGCCCGCTTGGCGGCCTCGCCGACCGCCCGGCCGCCCGCGGCGCCGGCGGCGTCCCTGATGCGCTGTTCGGTACGGGTGTACAGCTCGCCCAGCGCGGTGAGCTGCCCGTTCTGCTTGGTGGTGACGGCCTGGTCGGCGGCTCTGGCGCCGGACTCCATGCCGGTACGCGCCCCGGCGGCAGCCGTTCCCATCGCCCCGACCGCCGCCGCGTACCCGGACTCCACCTGGGCCCGGGCCGCCCGCGCCCGCGCGCGGACAGCGGAACGGGCGCTGCTCACCGCCGCCCGCACCGCCGCCGCACCGGAGGTCTCGGCGGAGCCGATCCGTCCCAGCGCCGCTGCCTTCGCGTTGTTCACCTGCTGGGTCAGCTGAGGCACGAGGGAAGCGAGTTGCATGGACTGGGCGCGGCGGCCGGCCGTGAACGCGGCCAGCCTCTCCTTCGCCACGGCCCGGTCCTCGGCGAGGCCCTGCCTGACGCCCCGGACCTCGTCCTGGTGCTGCTCCGGCGACTGGCCCCACAACGGCGGCAGCAGACGCTCCACGTCCAGCTCCACGAAGCGGACCGACGAGCCGTCGCCTCGTCGGTCCGCCCCCGGGGCCGCCTGCTCCGTGCCGGGTCCGTCCGGTGGACCGGCGGCGGATCGGCCGCCGGGCTCCGCGCCGTCGGCCTCCGGCCGCGTCCGGTCCTGGTCCCGGACATCGTCCTCGCCTCTCTCCGGGCCGGGGTCGCGGTCTTGACGTCGCTCCTTGAGCAGGGGCGCGGCCGGTCGCCCGCCGGTACGAGCCGCCCGCAGCTCCCCCTGGCGTGCGTCCGCGGTGGCGCGGGCAGCGGCGGCTGCGCCATCGGGCACGCGCTCGGGCAGCGGGGCGAGGGCGGTGGGACCGGCGGTGCGGTCCGGCCGCCCGGGGCCTTCCTCCCGCTTCGCCGGTCTGATGGACGGTGGCCCGGGAGGAACGGGAGGGGACCCGGGAGGCCGTGGTGGCTGACCGTCGCTCGCGCCGGGCCCGGCGTCCTCCACGGCGACGCCTGGCGGGCCGATGCGTTCGTGCGGGTGTGGCCCGTACGGCACCGGGCCCGGGGCCACCACCTCCGGTGCGCCCAGCGGGGCCGCTACGTCGGCCTGGGCCGACGGTCCGCCGCCCGGACCCGCCTGCCGGCTGTTCGCCGCCACGGCGGACCGCCGTTGAGCGGAGAGCATCCGCGACACGGCGGCGTTGCCCGCACCGCGCTGCAACCGCTGTACGGCGCGTGTGCTCAGCGGGCCACTGCCACGTCCCGGGAACTGCCGGGCGTCGGGGGCTTCTTGTCGGTCGGACCTGGGACGAGGAGGTTCGGTCTCGCCACGCTCGGGTGCGCGTTCGTGGGCGTGCACGGCCGGTCGTCCTATCGGCGGGAGTCAGGAGCCGTTCCGGTCGAGGGTGCGACAGCGGATGCGTGCGCGTGAGGGCCGATGGGGCAGCATCCCGGGCACGCTCGCCCTCCCGAACGGCCCCGCCCGAGCGATCGCGCAGCCCGCGCAGCCCGCGGAGATTGCGCAGCGCGCGCAGAGCGCGGAATCGAGGAGCGCGGCCGGCGGTGCGGGGCGCGAGGAGCAGCAGGGGGAGACGCCGCGGTCCGCACGTGGGCGTGCCGGCCGCGTCGCTTCCGGCTGACCGGCCGCTCCAGGCAAACGGGCGTCCGCCGAGAGGCCGACGTCCACCGCGGTGCACTGCGCCTGACCGACGAGGTGCACGGCGAACTGCGCGAACACATCTCACGCGCCTGCCGGATCCCGCACTGGGCGGCCTCCGCCGCGTGCGGGCGCGTCGGTTGTCGATGGTCGGGGGACTGGCAGGCGTCGGGGTACGTGGGCGGGGCGGCGTACGCCGACGGGGTGTCGGGGTACGCCGCCCCGGAGTGGGACGGGCTGTTGGTCGAGGCCCGTGAGCTGCCGCCCTACTTCGGGTCGCGGTTGAACAACGATGTGGACCAGACGTAGCCGAGTACGGCCAGCCCGAGGCACCAGGCGACGGCCAGCCACCCGTTGTGGCCGATCTCGGTGCCGAGCAGCAGCCCGCGCAGGGTCTCGATGGCCGGGGTGAACGGCTGGTACTCGGCGATCGGCCGGAACCAGTTCGGCATCGCGTCGACGGGGACGAAGGCGCTGGAGAGGAGCGGCAGGATCATCAGAGGCAGGGCGTTGTTGCTGGCCGCTTCGGCGTTCGGGCTGGACAGGCCCATTCCGACCGCGATCCAGGTGAGGGCCAGGGAGACGAGCGCCAGCAGACCGATCGCCAGGATCCACTCCGAGGCGGTGGCGTTCGTGGCCCGAAACCCGATGGCCACGGCGACGGCCCCGACGAGCGCCACGCTCATCACGCACTGCATGACGCTGCCGATGACGTGCCCGATGAGGACCGACCCGCGGTGGATCGCCATCGTACGGAAGCGGGCGATGATGCCTTCGGTCATGTCCGTGGCGACGGACACCGCGCTGCCGATCGTGGTGCCGCCGATGGTCAGCATCAGGATGCCCGGGACGAGATACGCGAGGTATGCGGAGCGGTCGCCGCCGCCGTCCCCGATACCGGCGCTCATCACGTCGCCGAAGACGTAGACGAAGAGCAGCAGCAGCATGACCGGTGTGAGCAGCAGATTCAGCGTCATCGACGGGTAGCGCCGCGCGTGCAGCAGGTTGCGGCGCAGCATCGTGGACGAGTCGCGTACGGCGAGGGTGAGGGAGCTCATCGGACGTCCTCCTGGGGCTGGTTGGGCTGGTCGGGCCGGTTGGGCCGGTTGGGCTGGTCGGGCCGGCCGGGCCGGTTGGGCTGGTCGGGCCGGCTCGGCACGGTGGAGCCGGTCAGGGCGAAGAACACGTCGTCGAGGTCGGGGGTGTGCACGGTCAGCTCGTCCGCCTCGATGCCGGCGGAGTCCAGCCAGTCGAGGATGGAGCGCAGCTCGCGCTGGCTGCCGTCGCTGGGGATCTGGAGCGCCAGCGCCTCGTCGTCCCGGGTGGCGTCGCGCAGGGCGATGGCGGCGCTCCGGTACGTGGACGGGTCGGAGAAGCGGAGCCGGACGTGTCCGCCGGGGGCGAGGCGCTTGAGTTCGTCGGCGGTGCCCTCGGCAGCGATCCTGCCGTTGTTCAGCACCGCGATGCGGTCGGCGAGTTCGTCGGCCTCCTCCAGGTACTGGGTGGTGAGGAGGACGGTGACGCCGTCCGTGACCAGCTCGCGGATGATCTGCCACATGCGGTGGCGGCTGCGAGGGTCGAGGCCGGTGGTGGGCTCGTCGAGGAAGATGATGCGCGGGTTGCCGACGAGGGTCATGGCGATGTCGAGGCGGCGCCTCATGCCGCCGGAGTAGCTCTGGGCCGGCTTCTTCGCGGCGTCGACGAGGTCGAACCGCTCCAGCAGCCCGGCGGCGACGCGCCGCCCCTCACGCTTGGACAGGTGGTGGAGGTCCGCCATGAGAAGCATGTTCTCCTCGCCGGTGATCAGCCCGTCGACGGCGGAGAACTGCCCGGTGACGCCGATCGCGGAGCGCACCTCGTCCGGGGAGGTGGCGAGGTCGTGGCCCGCGACCCGGGCCTGCCCGCCGTCGGCGGTGAGGAGCGTGGACAGGATCTTCACGGCGGTGGTCTTGCCGGCGCCGTTCGGGCCGAGCAGCGCGAACACGGATCCGGCCGGGATGTGCAGATCGATGCCGTGGAGGACGGTCTTGTCGCCGTACGACTTGCGCAGACCGACAGCGCAGATGGCGGCCGGCGACGGCTGACCGTCGCGCCTGGGCGTGGGCATGGACATGACAGAAGACGCCATGAGGCTCTCCATTCGAAGGCTGAAGCGGGCAGGGGACGGGGCCGGTTGACGATGCGGCGCTCAGGTCTTGGCGCGGCGGATGTCGATGTTGCCGTGCCGGGTGCGGGCGCGGACCTCGACGGTGTCCTCGGTCCTCTCCGGGGTCTCGGACGTGGTGAGCGTGTTGCGTACCTGTCCCGAGCCCGAGCTGACGTCGAGCCAGGCGGCGGTGCCTTCGCGGACGCCGACCTCGATGGAGCCGTACGAGGTCTCCAACTGGACGGTTCCGCAGGCCACTTCGCCCACGCGCAGGGTGCCGTGGGCGGTGGTGGCGGCGACCGAGTCCTCGGCGCGCCGGATCTCGATGTCGCCGTTGGCGCCGCTCACCCGCAGCTTCCCGGTCGCGGCGCCGACGGTCGTGGTGCCGTGCGAGTTCTTCAGGACGGCGGGGCCGTCGACGAGGCCGACGCGCAGGCTGCCGGAGCTGGTGGTGATCTCGGCCATGCCCTCGACCCGGTCCACCGTGATCGAGCCGTGGGCCGCGGCCAGCTTCAGCGGTCCGGTCGCATCGAGGCGGACGTCGCCGGACGAGGTCTTCACACGGACCTCGCCGAGCCGGCCCTCGCCGAGCACCTGGGCCCAGGCGCCGGTCATGTCGATGTGCGAGCCCGTGGGCAGTTCGACCGTCACGTCGACGGTGCCGGTGCGGCCGAACAGATGGGGCTTGGGCGTCCTGACGGTCAGTACGCCGCTCGCGTACGTGACCTCGGTCTGGTCGGCCGTCCGCACGTCCTGGTCCTTCTTCGGGTCGCGGGGTCGTACCTCGACGACGGTGTCGAGGCGGTCGCCCGCGGTGAACTGGATGGAACCGGCCTCCACGTGCGCCGTGGCCGAGATCGGTTCGGGAGTGTCGAAAGAAGGCATGGTTGTCCCGTCCTCTTGGGTCTTCAGGACGTCCCCGCTGGTGGGACGTGGTGTCGGTGAAGTGGTGCGGGTGAAGTGATGCAGGCGGGGCGCGGTCAGCGCACCCAGCCCGTGAAGCTCTGTCCGATGGTCCGGGTCTTCTCCGTCGTACGCGCCCGGGCGCCGCCGTCGACCGCGGCCGACACGGCGCGCACCAGCCACGCGTTGACCGACAGGCCCTCGCGGGTCGCGGCCTCCTCGGCGCGGGCCTTGAGGTGGGCCGGCAGGCGCAGGTTGACGCGGGCGGTGCCGCCCTCGTCGTCGGCCGCGGCCGGGGCTCCGAGCGGTTCGACGGACGCGGCCGGCTCCGCGGGGGCACCGCCGTCGGCGGGCGGCGGTGTCACCACGAAGTCGGGGTCGAGGCCGCGCAGCCGCACGTCGACCGAGCCGGGGGCGAGTTCGCGGGTGATCTCGTCCATCGCGGCGGAGAGCACGTGGAGCATGGTCAGTCGGGTCGCCGACTCCAGGGGAGCGGTGAGCCGCTCGGCCAGCTCGCGGGCTTCGTCGCCGCCGGCCTCGGCGGCCACCGCGAGTTCGCGGCGGAGGGTGTCGACATACGGGGTGAGGTCCATGGCGCCATGATGGCATCACAATGGCACCATGCGCAAGGGTGCATGGCGCCTCGACGGGGGCGACTCAAGGGTGGTCGCCCTGACCTGCGGAAACATTGGGGTGGCGGTCTGGGGCATGGCGCCGCCGCGTCTGCGCATGTGCTTCGGGGGGCGCGGAATGGCCCCGGGTGGCGCCATGTTGACACCATCTGGCGCCGGATCGTGTCAGATGACGCCATGTGGCGCCCCTCGGTGCCATGTGATGCCACCTGATGCCGCAAGAAGGTGACCTGCCCCCGCCCCGCGGTCCGCCGCCGGGCCGAGCCCACCCGTGTCGGCACGTCGGGCCCCGCCCCGCCCAGCCCGGGGCTGTGCGAGGTCGTGGCCAAACGCGCCGGCCCCGGACCCGCCCCGGACGAAGGCGCTCCCTGGGAGCATCGACCGTGGCCTGGTCGTGGTCGACACCGTCGACCGACGTGAGTGCCCCGTGGGCCGCACCCTCGTGACATCCGGCCTCGTGGTCCGGGAATTCGTCGAGCAACCCCACCGCACGACACGCGACTGCACGACGTTCGGCCCGTTCCAGTTCGACCGCCACCCATACGATGACGCCTTGCGGGCCCGGAGCGCGGCGATGGACTCCGACATCGACGAGACACGCCGATGAGTGCCAACGGCCGCGCGGCCCGCGGGGGCTGAAGGACGGGGAAGCGGTTCATGGAAAGGTTCGAGACGGAGAGCCTGGCGCTCATGCCTGGCCAGAAGATCCAGGCCAGGGTCCTGAGCCATCACCCATGGGGTGTGATCGTTGAGATCGTCGGTCACGAGAACGCCGGGCTGTCGGCCTCTATCGACATGATCCAGCACTACTCCCGGAGCGTGAGCAGCCATGACGAACTACTCGCGCTCTTTCCACCCATCGGCTCGCAGATCGATGCGGTGATCGAGCGGATCCAGCGCTGGCATCCGCCGGTATCGGTGCGGCTCAGCATCCGGCCTGCCGACCTGGAGTCACTGACCTCACGCTGCGACTTCTGTGGAGAACGGCTCACGTTGAGCCCAGGTGGAGACGCTCTCGTCCTGGACTCGCGGAGCAACGACGGTCCAGGAAGCCACACCATCGTCTCCCATCGGCACTGCCTGGCCGAGCGAATTCGCCCAGACAACGCCGGAGAGCGGGCCCGCGCATGGGAGATCGGGAAGATGTGCTGAGGGCCCCAAGGCGCGTGCCTACTGAGGTCGAACTCGTGATGCCGTGACCGGCCTGATGGTCAGCCGGTCTGAGCGACGACACGACATCACGAGTGGCGGCCCCGCAGACTCGAGCGCATCATGAGCCACCTGATCGCCAACGCCCACGCCGCGGGAAACCACCGTCGAGGTCGCCGTCGCGGGCGCGACGATCAGCGGCGGGGAGCACCACGGAGCCCTTCCCCTGAGGGGAAGGGCTCCGTGAAAGAGCGCTGGGCAGGCCTTGCACCTGCATCTCCCCGCAGGAAGCGGGGTGTCTTTCCTTGGACCACCAACGCATGGTCAGTCGCCGTGAGTTGCGGCGCGCTGCCAAGATCAACTATAGCGCATGCGTGCGGTCCTGCGGACCGGGCCGACGCAGCGGTCACCGCTGGGATTCCGGCCCGGCCGCGCCGAGCCGACCGCGGCGGACTTCGTCGCCCAGTCCGTACGCCGGCGCCGGCCGGCAGCGTGGCCTCGGAGCAGCCGCTCGGCCGCATTCCCGATGGCCGATGGCCGCCCCGAGCGGCAGCCGGTCGAGCCCCGCGAACGCGCGGGTGTCCGCCCGGGGCACGCGTCCGCCATGCGCGGCCGCTTCCTCGACAAAGGGCAGGCCGCTGCGCACGTCTCCCCGGTCCGCGTCGGCGGCCCGCAGATTTTTGAGCAGGCCGGCCCGCTTGCGACGGGCAAACCCGGCCGGAATTCACGTTGTTGATGAGTACGGTGCTGTACATGCAAACGAACGCGGCGGGACCGGGACAGCGAGGGCACGTACTCCTCATCGCGGGCGACACCGCCATACGACGGCGCGCCGTGCAGGTCGAGCCCAGCGCCAACCTCGCGGCCCTGTCGATGGTGCCCGTACCCGTGCTGCTCGCGGGCAACGCGCCCGCCGACACCACGTACCTCGACGGCGTCAAGGACCAGCAGGCCCTGCTGATGAAGCTGCGCACCGCCGCGGCCACCCCGGGCCCGCTGCTCGTCTACCTCTCCGGCCGCCTCACCCTCGCCCGCCGGGACCACCAGCTCTACCTCGCGCTGACGCACACCACGGCGTCCACCATCCGCTACACCGCGCTGCCCTGGGAGTGGCTGGGGACCGAGCTGCGCCACCGCCCCGCAGGACTGACGACCGTGCTGGTCGACCTCGCCGCCGACAAGCACGCATGGCCACACCTGCAGGAGCCCGGCGCGCTCGCCACGCCCCCGGCCACGGAGGTGTACGGGGTGATCGCCCCTCCCGGCTACGCCGGCAGCAACGGCGTGAGCACCTACACGCGGGGCTTCGTCGAGCAGTTGCGTCTCACCCCCGACCGGCCCACGAACGCCCGGCTGCACGCGCTGACCGTGGGCTCCGTGGCGCTCCCGCCCGGGGCTCTGGTCCTCCCGCACATCCCGGAGATCAGCGCCCCGCAGACCACGCCCCAGCATCCGAGGCCGGACATCCGGCCGCCACTCGCGGACGGCCGGCCGCAGAGGGAGCCGGGTGAGGTGATGCCCGGCATCGACCGGCGCCCGGCTCCGCCCGAGCCCGACTCCCCGTCGCTGTTCCGGACTTCCCCGCCGCAACCTGCTGCGCCCGGCCCGGTCCCGGCACCACAGTCGCCCGTGTCCCAGCAGGCCCAGCCTCCCGCCCCGGTCCGGCCGGCCGCGCAGACGCCGCCGACACCCCGGTCCGCGTACGACGACGTGGACCACCACCGGCAGTGCGCGGAACCCGCCGCCGCCCCGGTACGGGCCCCGCACCCGGGTTCCGTGACGGCCCCGACTCCCGCGCCACGACGGCCCGTTCCGGCGATCCAACAGGGGGTCGCGCAGCTCCGGGCCGCCGCACCCGATCCCGGGACCGACCCGCTTCCGTACATCCACGCGCTGGCCGAGCAGCACCGGTACCCCGAGGCGATGCAGCTGACCCAGTTGTGGGAGCAGCATGCCCTGACCACCTACGGTGTCATCTCCGCCCAGGCCGCCCAGTGGACCGAGATCCGCGCGGATCTCGCGAAGATGCAAGGCGATTGGGTGCTGGCGACCCACTTGTGGATCGCGGCGGGCCGGACCCGCCTGGCCCACCAGTCGCCCGATGCCCCGCAGGTCGTCGCCGCAGTGAAGAGCGCCCACTACTGCTGGACGCAGATCAGCGACCCGCGGCAGGCCCGCGAGTGCGGCCCCGAGCTGATCGGCCTCCTGCGCACCCTGCCGACGCTCGACCGCCGACACCTGTTGATGGCCCGGCAGCGCCTGGAGTTCCTGCACAACAGCTGACGCGCCGACCGGACAGAGGCGGCTGCCGTCGATCTGGACCGAAGCTGTATCGGTCAGCAGCACCCGCGGACGAGCCGCCACCCGCAGGCCCGCCAGGGGATCGGGCGCCGGCCGGAGGCGGTCCGGCCGGCGGGCAGCGGCCCGGACGTCTCGTGGAACCGCCGCGGCGTTCACCGCATCCGGGGCACCTGCGGCCCGTACCGTACGTACGACACGCACGGCACATGCGGCCTTATCGCGCCATTTCCTTTCTCTCTGTGAGACATCCGCCTGTTCCGGCCGCCCGGAGATCCGTGCTGATCACGTGCGGCTCCTCGCGCCCGCGCTGCCTTCCACCACCCGGCGTGCGGCGGCGTGTCCTTTTCGGGCGCTCTTCCGCCGCCCCGGGTGCCTGGCGACGATCAAGGAAGCGGGGGTGAGAACCGTCCCCCGCTTCCGATGAGGGGGATGCATGACAACGCACACGAAATCACCGACGGTTTCGCGTACGAGAAGCACGCTGCTGCTGGGAGTTTTGGCGGCGGCGTCCCTGGCGATCGGCGGCCTGACGGCCGTACCCGCCTGCGCACAGGGCCCCGACGGCCCGGCGCGGACGAACGTCAGCACCAGCACCAGCACCAGCACCGGCACCGGTGCAGGCGCGAGGCTCGCGTCGACCGAGCACGCGACCGGCGTGGACACCCCGGCCGAGGCCCGGAAGGTGGAGCAGTTCCACGCGAAGGCCCGGCTGCCGAAGGCCACCGCCGCCGACCAGGCCAGATGGCTGCCGAGGCCCGATACGGCCGCATCGGCGCACACCCGGGCCCAGGCGCCCACGGGCGCGCCCGGCTCCATCCCGCCCGCCGCACCGGCCGCGTCGGCGCGGCAGTGGGCGAAGGGCCTGCCGAAGGCCGTGGTGAAGGGGGTGGAGAAGGAGTTCGGCAGGGAGCTGGCGGACGGCCTCCCGCTGATCCGCACCGTGGGCAAGATCGAGTACACCAACCCCCGCGACCCCGGCAAGACGTACCAGTGCTCGGGCGCCTCCATCAACAGCCCGTCGAAGATGATGGTGGCGACCGCGGGCCACTGCGTCGCCATCGGGGGCAGCGGCCACGGCGGCGGTGACCCGTCGGACCGGGTGTGGATGGAGAACTGGGTCTTCATGCCCGCCTACAACACCGGCGGCCAGGAGGCCCCCTACGGAAAGTTCACCGCCAAGTACTTCCGCGCCTTCGACTACTGGCTCGACGGCGGGGGCCGCCCCTACGACTTCGCGCTGGTCACCGTGAACCTCAACGAGCGGGGTCAGCGGGTCGTCGACGCGGTCGGCGGCAACGGCCTGTCCTGGAACTACACGTTCCACGAGGACCTCCTCATGGTGGGCTACCCGCTGAACCACGGCGCCGGCTACACCCAGGACCAGTTCGCCGGCCGCACGACGACCTCCACCGTCAACTCGGCCATGATCATGATGGAGGCGGCCGGATTCAACGAAGGGGGCAGCGGGGGGCCGTGGTTGCGGATGTACGACCCCGTGACCGGTCTCGGGAAGATCAACGGGGTGACCAGTTACATCCACAACGGCACCAGCAACAACAACGACAGTCCGCACTTCGACGGCGGTATGAAGTGGCTGTGGGACGAGCAGGGGTCCCGCACATAGGTCACGAGGCTGATGAAGGGGGTGCCCGCGTACGGGTCGCCGTACGCCGGGTGCCCCCGATGCGCTCCCGGGTCCAGCCGAAGCCGACACGCCTGGGAACGCGGGGAGCGCGTCCTCGTCCTCACCGCCCACCACCAGCACGACCTGCGCGGCCCCGCCGCCACCCGGCTCGGCGACTCCCACCGGCGCACCGGCTTCGCCCGCACCGACCGCGCAACGCCTGCCCGGACACTGGCCTGGTCCGCTGTCGTATGGGCGGGCCCGCGCCCTGCCGGACGCACACGGCCGTCGGCGGGGTGCCGGGTGTCGGGCACTGGGTGGGACCCGCACGAATACCGTCACCCCGGACTCACACATCTTGGCGAGGCCGGGGGCCGGCCCGCCGATGCTCAAAAAGGTTCTCCAGCGCACCGAACCTCCCCCGGGCATTGCGCATCTTCAGGTGCGTAGGCGCCCACTGACCTCGCGCCGATTCGTATTCGAGGGGACCCGAAACTTCATGAAGAGCAAGCTGACCGCCGCGGCCCTTGCGGCCGTCGTCGTCGCCGGCACTGCCGCCACCGCCCTCCCGGCCTCGGCCGCCCCCGCCAAGGCCGAGCCGACCCGCTGCCACACCGCCGACCTGAAGGCCGGCTTCGCCATGGGGGATGACGCGAAGCCGGAGATGGACCAGAGCGAGAAGCAGACCCAGGCGTACATCTGGTTCACCAACCAGAGCAAGCGCACCTGCACCCTGTCCGGCTTCGCCGGTGTCGACATGATCGGCGCTCAGACGACCGACGGCACCTGGTCGCTGGCGCGCTCCTCCAAGAAGCCCGAAAAGATGATCCTGAAGCAGGGGGACACGGTGGACTTCAGCATCAACCTGCTCCCGGTGGCCAGGTCCACGCCGCAGAAGGAGAAGTTCGTTCCGGCGAAGTTCCTGGTCACCCCGCCGAACGAGACGGAGTACTTCACCCTGACGTGGCCGTTCGGCGGCCAGATCCTCAAGCAGGACGGCGCCACCCACCCGGCCACCTACCTCAACCCGGTCGGTCTTTGACGTGCTCCCTGGCCTAAAGTCCAGGGATTCCGGCCTGGGTCGTCTGACCCTTTCGGGGGCTTCCTGCTTCACCGCGCTGTGCGGGCACGT
>NZ_JBIDBS010000046.1:0-14748 GCF_043204165.1 Streptomyces sp. NPDC047982
GGGTGGGGAGCAGACCAACGACGACGTCGCCCGCGCCCTGGTCCGCATCGCGTCAGCACTGGACCTCCCGCAGTCCGCGGTGCGCTACCAGCCGTCCGCCGACTCCGCCCGCCGCGGCGAACTCGTCATCGTCCCCAAGGACATGCTCAACGAGACGGTCGAGTGGGCGGGCCCGTCCAACCCGGGCGGCTCGATCACGGACCCGCTCGTCATCGGCCAGTACGACGACGGCTCCCCGCTCATGGTGTGGCTGCCCGGAGACCCGGACGTCGGCCGCAACGCCAGCCATTTCCTCATCGCCGGGGGCACCGGGTCCGGGAAGGGCGACGCGGCCCTGAACCTGATGACCGAGATCCTGTCCCGCGGCGACGTCATCATGTGGCTGTCCGACCCCAAGGCGTTCCAGGACTTCCGGCCGCTGCTCCCCGCCTACGACTGGGCAGTCGAGGGCGGGGCCGACACGGAGGCGATGGTGGAGGCGCTGCAGCACGTCATCCCCGCCCGGACCGGATGGCTCGGCAAGCACTCCTACCGGCAGTGGACGCCGCAGGCCGCGCAGAAGCAGACCGACCCCGCCCACTCCTGCGCCGCGTCCGGCGCGTGCGGCTGCCCCGGCATGCCGTACATGGTCGCGTGGATGGAGGAGGCCGCGAACACGCTCCGGAACCTGGGCGACGACGCGTTCACCGGCATTGCCCAGGAAGCCCGGTCCGCCGGCGTCTCCCTCATCGTGTCGTTGCAGCGCCCGTCCTACGACCAGATGTCGACGAGCACCAGGGCCTCTCTCCCCTCGGTCATCGCACTCGGCTGCGACCCTCGCGACGAGGGTTTCTCCCTCCCGGAGTCGGTCATCAACCAGGGCGCTCACCCCGGCGCCTGGGGCAACCGCCGGCCCGGTTACTGCTACGTCGTCTCCGGCGGCATCGACCCGGAGCGGTACGCCTCCCCGGGCCGCACCCAGCAGTTCACCACCCGGGCCGTGTCCCTCATGGAGACGCTCGCCGAGTGGGCCGTGCGCAACGGCGCCACCGCCGACCCGATCACCGCCGGAGCCGCGAAGGCGGTCGTCGGCCGCGCGTACACCGGCCGCGCCGACACCGACGAGACGGAGCCCACCACCGTGCACGACCAGGACGACGAGATCACGACCGGCACCCAGCTCGACCCCGAGGACGCCGCCATGGACCCGGAGCAGGACCTCCCCCCTGCCCAGCAGGGCGACGACACCCCGGGCCTGTTCGGTACGGACACCGGGCGCAAGCCGTCCCCGGAAGAGGCGCGGGAGCTGTTCGCCCGCGCGCTCGACGAGTTCGAGGCGGCCGGACAGATGATCGTCGGCCCGAAGGACTTCATGGACTGGTGCGACGCGAACGGCTACAGCCGCCCCTGGGTCTCCGCGAGGCTCCGCGACGCCGCCGCAGAGGGCCGCCTGCAGCCGACCAACCAGACCGGCCGGTGGCGCATCGTCCCCGCCCTGACACCCGCGTGACGCTTGACACCGTCACGGCCCCCGTGACACCCAAAACCCTAGGCGGGAGCAGGTGTCACGCCCCCTGACACCAGGCCGTGACACCGGGCCTGACGCTCCCTGACACACGAATGGGCCGCCCGCGCGGATATCGCGGGCGGCCCGAGCCAGAGCGTACCGACTACGCGGCCCCTGCCCCCATCACGGGGCAGGGGCCGCAGTCATGCCCGCTCCGTGGGGATGACGCCCGACCACCACGGTCGCTCCGGCCCCGCCGGACCCGGAGACGGCCGCCGGCCCCGTCCAGGAGCAGGAGGCGAGTCGTCATGTGACGCGTCATGTGACGCGTCATGTGACGGCTGGCGCCGTGCGGCTGCCGCCCTCTCCTGCTGTATGGCCGTAGCCATCGCGAGCGCCACCGTCTCCTGCAGGCGCCGCTCCTCGTAGGCCCGCTGCCGACACGACCGCGAGCACCACTTCCGCGGCGTCGCCCCCCGAGACGGACTCAGCGGCTTGCCGCACGACTCCCGCTCGCACACCGGAGCAGCGGGGGGTGGAGGGCTCTGTTCATCAGTCATGGAGCCGACCGTATCCGGGAGCGCGCGCCCGACTTGCCCGCTGATGCCAACTGTTAGGCATATGCCCCGATATGGCCCGTCGCTGCTGTCGCCTCCTGTCTCGCCATGTCTGACGAGTCCTCACCACTACAGAATAATGACTGTTATCCTGTACCCATGCCGACTCACTACCAGGACCCGGTCCTCACCTGCGACACCTGCCGGGCCATCACCGCCCGCCCCCCGGCCGGTCAGTGGCAGCCGCTGCACGAGGAAGGGTGGCGCTGGCGCGGCGCCGACGAGCGACCGCTGCGCTTCGTGCCCAAGGCGTTCGTGTTCTCCTGCCCCAACTGCCCCCCGGCCGCCCCGTGAGCGCGACCCTGCCGGCGCCCGCCGGACACGCCGCCGCCCCAACACCCGCCACCGCCCCGGTCCTCGTGCTGCGCGGCACCCCGCCCGCCGCCTCCCCCTCCGCACTGCTCGACCTCCTCGGCCGGGCGGGCGCCGGTGCCGACGTCCTCACCGCCACCCGCTCATGGCTCGGCCGGCGCCCCTCCGAGCACTCCCGGACCGCCTACGCGAAGGACGCCGGGTGGTGGCTGGCCTACTGCGCCGCCACCGGCACCGACCCGACGACCGCGGCCCCCACCGTCGCCGACGACTACGCCACCGCGCTCCGCAAGACCGGCCTCGCCAAGTCCACCCGCGCCCGCCGCCTCGCCGCCGCCTCGTCCTGGTACGCCTACCTGGTCCGGGCCGACGTCGCCGCCCGCAACCCCTTCGACGGCATGGAGCGCCCCAGCGTCTCCGCCGACGCATCGACAACGCGCGGCCTCACCCCGGCCGAACTCGGCACCCTGCTCACCTACGCCCGCGAGCACGAGACGCCCCGCACCTACGCGCTCCTGACCATGCTCGCCACCACCGCGGGCCGCATCGGCTCCGTCCTCGCCGTCACCGTGGGCGCGCTCGGCACCGACCAGGGCCACCGCGTCGCCGACCTCATCGTGAAGGGCGACAGGACCAAGCGCGTCGTCCTGGTCCCGCTCGCCGTCGACGCCATCGACGCCTACCTGGCCACCCGCCCCGACGCCGCCGACGACGACCCGCTGTTCGCCACCCGCACCGGCCGGCCGATGGACGAGCCCGCCGCCTACCGGCTGCTGCGCCGCGTCGCCGCCGCCGCCGGAATCGAGTCCGCGGGCGCCATCTCCCCCCACTCGCTCCGCCACAGCTACGCCACCGCGCTCCTCGACCAGGGCGTGCCGCTCGCCGACGTCCAGGACGCCATGGGCCACGCCGACCCCCGCACCACCCGCCGCTACGACCGCCACGCCGGAGCACTCCACCGCTCGCCGTCGTACCGAATGGCCGACGCCCTCACCGCCGCCATGCACACCGCCTGAACCCCTGGAGGACAGAATCATGACCATCGACCCCGTACCCACCGGCCCCGTCGAGACCGCCCCCCGCGGCTACGTCACCGACGCTGACCAGCGCGACCAGTTGCTCGCCGTGCTCGCCGACGCCGGTATCGAGCTGGGCGCCTACGACCAGCGGATCGCGGAATGGGTCGCGGGCTGGGAGTGGTCCACCGTCGCGACCATCGCCTCGTGGGTGCAGCGGGCCGCCGACCGCGACTGACCCCCACCAGCAGCAGGGCCCGCAGCCTCCCCGGCCGCGGGCCCTTCGTCATGCTCGGCAGACACGCGAACCTCGCTGGAGAGACGGCTAGCGGCAAGGCGAGGGGTGGTCGGCGTGGCCTCTCGTCGCCGTCTGCGGCCCTATCACGGGGTCGGCCGCCGTACTCCCGCCGTCACGGATGCGGGCGCGTGAGGAGACCACACAGCCTGTCGTGGCGGGCGGGGGGCTCCTGCTGCCGCGATGTGGCCCGACCCGGCAACGCGTCCCGCGCGGCGCGGCATCGTCGTGGCGCGGGATCCGACGACCGAGTGCCCCGGTCCAACCCGGCAAAAAAGGCCGGCACAAACCGCGGGGCCCGACTGCTGGCAGAACCGCACCGCAGACGGATCTACCCCGGGGGGCCGATCTGACGTGTCCGACGCGTCAGCCCAGGTCCGGCCTGTCCAGCGATGCGTCCGGCCCGTCCGTGATGCCACGTCACCGACACGACGACGACAGGCCGGGACGCGCCGTCGTACGAGACCGGCCGTCGACGACGAGCACCAGGAGCACGAGCCCGAATCCCCACACCTATGCATCACGACCCGACGGCTCAGAATCCCGCCCAGCTGCGCGCGTAGCGCGGGCAGTCGTAGTCGCAGTCACCGCCACTCGGATCGTGCCCGCAGTCGTACAGCTCGACGTCGTCGTGCTCCTGGTCGTCGTGCTCGACGGGCCGCGCCGGACGACTCCCGACCACCGGGAGGAAGGGCGCCCCGTACTCCGGGGTCGGTGCAGAAGAACTCATGCAGCCAGCGCACCACGACCACGCACCCACCCACCCAAGAGCCACGCCAACCATCACCACCACGAGCGACGAGCACGACCACCAGGACGACGAGCACCACCAGGAGCACGACGAGCACCAGGACGTCGACGACGAACACCCTCAGACAGGCACACCTCTTGCACTCCGGGCCCGGCCGCGAAAGTAATCCGAATATGGGCGCCCGCCGGACCCGACGACCGGCCGCAGAATCGGCGCATGACGACGCACCGCCGCCCCCTCGGCACCGGCCCGACGACGAGCACGACCAGGAGCACGGCCCCGCAGCTGCTGCCCGCCGAGCGGGCCGAGCCCGGCGCACTCCTGGGGACTCCCGGCGCCGCCGAGCTGCCCGCCGCAATCCGCCGGCGGATCCTCGGAGTCGGCGGCGCGGCCACCCCGGCCGCGGTCGACCCGCACGACGCAGACCGCCCCGGTACGTCAACGCAATGACGTACCGGGGCGGCAGATCCGGACAGCGAGTTGTGGGTTACTGACCCCAGTAACCGCGTCCGGGGGTTGCACCGGGAGGTGCCCCTACGGGTGGCTGGAGGGGCGCTCCAGAGGGTGCACCGGGACCACTACCGGAGGTGCGAACCTCACCTGGGCAAGCCCAGGCTTGCCCAGGCACGGTGACCTGCGGGCATCGCCCTGCGGGCAAGCCTCGGCCGTCAACGACACCTCTTTCCGCAGAGCCGGAGAGAGGTTTTTCAGGCGGGTCCGGCCCGGCGCAGCGGAGCAAGTTGGGCGCTACTGGAACAGTCGCGCGGATCTACGATCCGGGGATGACGACCTCCCGCCGGCGCCTCGGCCTCGGCCCCGTACAGCAGTCCCCCGCACCGAGCCCCGCCAGTCCCCCCGAGACACGCATCCGCGCGACGGAAGCCGACCTCAGCGGACAGCCGCTGTACCGGCCGGACATCTCCCTCGACGACCTCCGCGCACACGGCGTACTCGACGCTCGGCCCGCAGCCACCGAGGCCCCGACACCCCGCACCCGCACGTACGGCCACGGGCAGACAGGCGCAGCAAGCGGGTAGTTGAAACCGAAACCTGGACACATACGCGGCCTACGCGACCCCCGACGTGCCGCACATCAGATACGCCGCGCCCGTGTCGTACACACAGGCCGTTCAACGCAACGCTGCACGAGACCGGCCGCTACAGGGGTAGGGGCGTCCGCATCACGCGAAACCGACATCACGGAGACCGCCCAGGTGGTGCGAACACCCCCGGCGGCAGTTTTCCCCTTTTGTGAGAGCCGCGCCCACGAACCCCAACCGCCGCGAACACCCCCGGCACGGGCGCACGGCCCGAAGGTCATGACAGCCCGGTGTCGGGGAGCCCGACCGCGCGGGTCACCCCGAGGGCCCGCAACCACCACCGGCTACGGGCCCCCCATGCCCGGCGGACACGCGAATGCCACGGGCACGCCGGCCGTAGAACACCTGGACCACCCAAAATCACCCAAAATCCGGGGCCCTGGCCGGATCTTGGGTGGTCCGCTGCCGGAAGCTTCGCGACTGCCGGGCGGCCATGGCGCACACGACCTGACAACCGGAAACAACCGAAAAAATGGGTCCAGGCCCCTCGACCGCGCGCGGGTCCAGGCGACAAGCAAAGAGGAGCGGCTACGCCGCACGACCTTGGGCGACCACGGCCGTCGTCGACACCGGTCCGTCGTCGAGTGCGAGTCACGGCGCGGCAGCCGCCGGACGGCCCGCAGCACCAGTCGCCGAATGGCGGGGGGTGGATGGCTGCTCTGAGGCTAGCCACCCCCCGGCGAAGGTTGCCGACGGTGGCCGGTGGACGTCCGTCTGCGGCTTGGACCGGGTACCCGGTCCATGGACCGGGTTTGGACCGGGTGAATTGATGCCTACCCGGTCCATCGTTTTTGCTGGTCAGGGCGTGTTTTCAGGGCGTTGGACCGGGTGGACCGGGTGATTTAGAAAAACTGGCCTCACGTACGCGCACACAGGAAGCCAGGAAGCTCAACATTGCTGAATTTGCCCGGTCCACCCGGTCCAACATGCTCTGACCTGCGAAAACAGTGGACCGGGTAGGGGTGTCCCTACCCGGTCCATGGCTGCTCGGTGGCGCGGTCTACTGATCTGGGGTGGCTCCGAGAGTTACGCCCACATAGGTCGGGACCCTGGTGCCCTGGATGTACGGTCGGCTGCGCTTGAGTCCCGGAATGGCTGCGAGCAGGTTCCTGCCGAACGTCTCGCGGGTGCCCGGGTGCTCCCGGCCGCCCGTCTCGCACCACTGGCGCCAGACGTCGTAAATCAGGGCAACGGAGACTGTCTTGTCGGGGCCGACGGTGCAGCGCTCACGGAGGAATGCAGACGTGGGCGAGACGCTGTCGGCGAGCAGCTCGACATGCTCGGTAGACGAGACTGGCGAACCTGCGAACCGTCCACGCTGCAGCAGTCGGTCTAGCCCCTCAAGCGCCCAGTTCAGAATCCCCGGTAGCTCCGACTGCAGGTCGGCGTCTAGAGAGTGATCCTCGCGTCCGAGGAAGCTGGTTTCCATACTGAGAATCAGCAGCCGGTTCGCGATGGCTCCGGATGCGTCGGCGAACGCGGGCAATTCGTTGGACAAGATCATGAATCGGGCAGGGATTCGGCCGGTCCAGAGCGCCCGGTACTTCCTGTCGACGTCGAGCCGATCCTCACCGCTGATCGACAGCAGCCGCTCCACGATCGTCTCTGCTGCTCCTGGAACTCGGGGCAGGCGGGCATCCGAGATGATCGCAAGGGATGCGTCGATGAGCTTGCTCATACCGAAGTTGGTGCCCATGCTCGCGAGCGTCGGGCCAGCATGGTTCCCCTCCCCTACCAGTGCGGTGAGGATTCGCGCGATCGTGCCCTTACCGGACCGGGTGGGCCCAATCATGAGCATGATCTTCTGCATGTCTGTGTGGCCAGACAGCACGTACCCGAACCACTCCTGCAGAAGGGCGATCGCGTCCTGATCGTCCGGCCATACCGACTGCAGGAAGCCCAGCCACCGCTTCGGTTCGGGGGTCTCCGGGGAGTAGTCGAAGGGGACGGAGCTGTTGTTGAAGAACCGCGGGGTGTGCGGCTGAAGCTTCCGTGACCGGATGTTCAGCAGCCCGTTCCGGCACGCGATGATCTCCGACGGGGCGCAGTCCCCACCCTGCAGCCACGACGGTGGTTCGGTCTCCGTGGGCAGGTAGGTGATCGACTCGATGGCCTCAATCAGGTTCGCGATCTTCCCCCGGTTCGGCGCCCATGGCAGAGAGACCTCATTGCCCGTGCGCTTGTCGATGCCCCGGTAGGTGGCATGTTCGAGCCGCGGGTAGAGATCGGCGCGCATTGCACCGTCGTCGACCTCAGACCAGTGGGTTCCCTGCCACCGCATCCATGACGACCGCCAGTACCGCAGCGCCGCCTGCCCGTTGACCTGCCACGCGGGCATGAGCTCCCGTGCGACCGCCATCGGGTTGGTGGGGGACGGCATCACTCCCCCGGGCACCGCTGGTACGGGCTCCGGACGTTGCTGCTCCCCGTCCGGGGCTGCGGTTTCGAATCCGGCCCACATGTCGTCATCCCCAGCAGGGGCGGGGGCCGGTACGGCGGAAAGTGAAGCGTGGGCAGTCGTCACGCGGCACCGCCGAACGCCTTGCGGGACCATGCGGTGGCCACGGCCTTGAGCGCGGCCCGTTCCTCCATACCGGCCTGCGTGGCTGCGCCCACGAGGGCGTCCGTCACGGCCTGTTCGGTGAGGATGTGCGGCGCGGTGTGGTGCAGCTCGGCGAGGCGGAACGTCGACGCGGTGATCAGCCTCCAGTACTCGCCCGCGCCCGCGCTGCTCACCTTGTCCGTCTCGCCGGTCAGTGCTGCGATGGCGTACCGCTCGGCGCGGTCGCCGGTCGGCAACTGGCAGACCGGGGCGGGGCGGTGCTCGGGCTTCGGAGCAACGGCCGGGCGGAGCAGGGCGAGCAGCCATGCGGGGAGCGGCTGCGGCAGCAGCTCCGGGGCCGACACCCGCGTGTACGGGCGGCCCTGCGCGGTCGAGTACGACCCGGCGGCGATCACGTACCCGCCGATGCCGCGGACGTCGACCAGGGGGCCGATGTGCGGGGCGCGCGGCCCTTCCCCGGTCGCGCAGCCGATCACGTCGCCGTCGACCGGCTGCAGGTAGTACAGGTGCATCCCGCCGGACGGGGTCATCACCGTGTACGTGTCCGGCCACTCGGCCCCGGCCTCACGCATCAGCAGCTCCAGGACGTCGGTGCCGCCGGCGCATCCGGCCCACCGACCGGTCAGCGGGGCGGCCCCCGGCTTCGGCATGTCCAGGTCGATGACGACCAGGCCGCGCCCGTCGACACCGCCGCGGCCGGTGAGCAGACCGACGTGCGCGCGGGCGAACCGGCCGCTGCTCCACCACCGGGAGACCTGCTCCGGGTCGCTGAACGGGGCCGTCTGGGCGTCCGTCGCGCTCTTCCCGAAACCGGGGACCATGGCGCCCTTGTCGGTGCGCGAGCAGGGGATCACGGAGAAGCCGCGGCGCACCCACGTCATGGCTACGGAAAGCTGCGCGGCGGCTACGTTCACGGCCGGTCGCCCGTCCGGAGTGTCAACAGACGGCTGATCGCGGGGGGTGGTTAGCTCTGTGGCGTTAGGTGCTGTGGCCTGCTGGTTTGTCCTCATGAAAGCGCCCATCTGTGGATGGGGCGGCTCCGGGATGTGGACTGGAGGGACCAGGGCGCCCGTGACTGACATGAACGTCCTGTTCTACCCTGGCGACTGCGTAGCAGCAGTCGCTGTCACACCCCGGACCGCCGTCCGGTGGATAGAATCTCGGCAGCGCCCTTGGGGTCCGGTGTCTCACCACCGGGCCCCTGACGCGTTTCTGGGGGCTATGCCGCAGATGCCGAGGGGGTGTCGTGCTCCTCGATGACGGAGCGGTGGATACGGATGACGCCGGAGCGGCCGGTGCGGTGGCCGATCCGCTTTGAGCGAATCTGCCCGCTTGCGACCCACCGGCCGACGGTGCGGGGGGCCACCCGGTAGTACTGGGCGACCTCATTCACCGTCAGCCACTGTGCAGTGTCGTCAATTTCTGGCACGTGCCCTCCTAAAGCCCTTTTGACTCGGTAGACGATACCGGGGTCGTCCGAGTTCTGGGGGGCGCTCCTGCGTGCCATTACGGCCCGTCTAGGGGGTAAGCACAGCGCTCGGGCCGAGTCTCGGAAAGTCTCGGAAAGTCTCGGTGAGTCTCGATGAGTCTCGGAAGTTCTCGCGGGTTCTTTGCGAGATCTCGCAGGATCTCGGAGAGTCGCGGTCAGCCGATGATGTCGAGGGTTACCCGGTGGTGGAGCGGAGCCGTGGTCACGGTGACGTACACGGTGTTCCCCTCGGGGTCCTTCGTGACGTTGGCGATCCGGAAGCCGGGCGTCCCCTCCGCCATCCCGAGTGCTGCTGACGCGGCAGGGTCCATTGGCTCAGCGGTGATGAACGCCTCGGTTCGTGCGACGTCCCACCCGAGCCAGTCCGCGACCCGGACGCCCGGCGGGGGCTTCACCGGCTGCGCACCGACGGGCGCGAGCATGGGTGGAGCCCCTTCGTGGCCCTTCGGTGCGCGCGCGGCGATCTCATATGGCAGCAGGGTCATCTTGTGTTGCGCGGGGATCCCGTCGACGGACCGAATGCGGGTGCGCTCCACAACCTGCGAGCCCTCGGTGAGCCCCCAGTCTGCCGGGTACTTCGGCGCGGTCAACTGCCGGACCAGGGTGGTCTCCTCCGTGGCCTGCCCGTCTCCGGACGGCTTCCACGCCACTGCCGCGGCGAGGTCCGGCGGGGTGAAGGTGCCGAGGTGGGCATCGGCGGATCGGCCGGCGGTCACCACCGTTCCGCTCCCGCGCTCGGTGCGGACCATGCCGAGGGCTGCCAGCACGGCGTATGCGGCGGCAACGGTCTGCTGGCTCACCTCGTAGCGCTCTGCCATATCGCGCACGCTCGGCAAGCGTGCTCCGTATCGGTACTCACCTGCGGCGATCCCCCTTCGGATGTCCGCAGCAATGCCGTTTGAAGTCACGAGTCCTCCTCCTCTGGGCTCGATGTCCTGAGTCTCAGGTTAGCGATGTCAAGCAAGGAGACCCGAAACGCTGACAATCGTCAAGGCAATCTCAAAGTGTCTTGACACTTCATCATGAGCGGCCTAGCTTCGAGGCGTTGGAAACCGGCGCGGCCCCGGGATCACACCCCGGGGCCGCTGTCGGGCCGATTCCCCCAACGCTCCCGAGGAGGGACCGACCCATGAAGAACCGTATCCGGCCCAGGTGGGCCCCCATCCGTTGGACGTGCTGGCTCTGCGGAGCCGACGTGCCCGACGACCAGAAGGTCTGCGGGTGCTCGTGATGAAGATCCGTCTCATCCGAGCCGCCGACCTCACCGCCGCCCGCGCTGAACTGGACTCCGCCCGCGCTGCACTGGCCGCGCTCCGCGGCACCCTCGCCGAGACCGAGCAACACCTTTTCGACACGGGAGACTCCCTGCTCGGGGCCCTGGAAACGAACGAGGCGCTCCGCGACGACCTCACCGCCGCCCGCGACGACCTCACCGCCGCCCGCGACGACCTCGCCCACGCCCGAGGCGAGCTGGACGCTCTGCGCGCCCAGCAGCTCCTGGACACCGAGGACCGCCAGGCACTGCGGACGCTGCTGCGGGTCGCCCGCAAGCAGGCCGACCGCGCCGACCGCGTCTACGTCCTGCTCCACTTCGGGGAGCTGCACAGCGTGCACGCCACCCGGGACGCGGCGGAGAGCGCGGCTGAGGCCGAGGGCGCCCCCCGCGACGGGTGGACCTCTTCCACCACGTGCTGCGCGACCCCGTCCGCGGCTGCCGAGGTTCCGTGGCGCATCCGGACGCTCCCGCTCGGGGGTGGTCAGCGGTGAGCCGTATCGAGACCCTGACCCCCGCACAGATCCAGTCCTCCGAGCGGGCCCTGTCCGCCGGTACGTGGGGCATCACCGCCGGAGCCGTTCTCTTCTCCGTCTTCACCGTCACGCCGCTCGTCGAGCGGGTCACCCCGGACGGGTGGGGGTGGACCGCGCCGATCCTCCCCCTCGTCGTCGACGCCGCCGTCGTCATCGTCGTCCGGCTGGACTCGACCGTGGACCGGCTCCGCACGCCCGCCGGGCGGTGGCCGGCCGTGCTCCGCTGGCTCACCGGCCTGATGACCCTGCTCCTCAACGTCGGCGACAGCGCGCTGAAAGCCGACTGGGTCGGCGTCGCCGTCCACTCCGTCGCACCGCTCCTGCTGATCGTCACCGCCGAGGCGGCGCGTTCATACCGGGCCGCGATCGGCCGGGCACTGGACCGCATCGCCCGTGAACAGGCCGAGCGTGAACGCGCCGAGAAGGCCGAGCGTGAACAGGCCGAGCAGCGTTCACGGGCCGACCGTGAACAGCGCGAGGCCCGCGAACGCGCCGAGCGTGAACAAGAAGCCGCCCGCCGTGAACAGGCGGCGCGCGAGGCCCGTGAACACGCCGCCAGCCTTGAACGCGAACGCCTTGACCGTGAGGAGCGGCAGGCCAAGGAACAGCGGGACCACGCGCTCCTGATGGAGCGGGAGCGGGCCGACCGTGCAGCCGCCGAGCGCCGGGAGCAGCAGGAGCGCGAGGACGCCCGAGAGGAGCGGGAGCGGGCCGAGAAGGAGCGCGCAGCCCGTGAACGGCAGCAGCGGGAGACCGCCGAGCGCCTCGCTCGTGAACAGGCCGCAGCCGCGCGCCGGGCGGCCCGTGAACAGCCGCAGCAGCGGCCCGTGAACACGGCACCGGCCACCGTGAACAAGACGGCCCCCGCCGTGAACAAGACCCCGTCGACGGAGCCGTCCACCCCCGCCGTGAACACGACCAAGCTCGACGAGCAGGCGGCCCGTGAACACATCGCCGCCGCCGTGAACGCGAACCGGACCGTGACCCTGCGCACGCTCGCGGACGAGACCGGATGGTCCCTCGGCTGGGTCACCGCCCGCCGTCAGGAACTCGCCCTCGCCGGAACCGGGAAGTGACGGCCATGGCCCGCCGTATCCCGCCCCGGACCCCCGCCCGCACGCCGGTCCAGCCGGTACCCGGACAGCTCGGAATGTTCGGGTCGCCCGACCCGTGGGCGCCCACCGGCTGCGACTGCTGGCCCCCCGCCCCGCGCGGCTGCCACCACTGCCGGCACTGCGACACCTGCCAGGACTGCGGCCGGTGCGCTGGCCGCGGCTGCGCCTGCGACTGCGACTGAGCACCCCCGCCCGCCCGCACCACCCCACCACTGAAGGAGCACCCCATGCAGAACACCCGCATCCCCGTCTTCACCGAGCCGTGGCCCGAGGGCGTCACGCACCGGTATGGCGCCGACTTTGGCGCGACTGTCGACATCACGGGCGGCGGCGACCGCACCGGCTACCGGTGCACCGGATGCCCCTTCGGCTCGTCCGGCGAGCACTGGCACGAGCGCGTCGCTCACGAGCGCGCCCAGGCCCACGCGGAGACGTGCCGCGCCCTCCCGCGCCCCACGCAGTAACCATCCAGCCCCGGACCCGGCGTGACGCTGCCGGATCGAATCCGGCCCGGGGCACTCCCCGCAGACCCCGCACCGACCAGCAGGAGACAGCAATGGATCAGCTTCCTACCCCGGTACCGCAGATGGTGGTGCAGCTCCCGGACGGGACGCACGCCTACGCCCCGGTGCCCGTGCAGGCGCAGCAGCCGCAGGTCGTCCACGTCCACCAGGCGCCGCCGGACCGCACGATGCAGCGCGTCGCGCTCGGCTCCGGGATCGGCGCGGGCACCGTCGCCGCGGGCGTGTACTTCGGCCCGCTGCTCATCGCCGCGATCACGTCGATGGCGGTCAGTCTCGCGGTCGTCGCCCTGGTCGTCGTCGCCGCCGGGTGGGCCGTCACCACGGTCGTGCGCTCCGTGGGCAGCGAGACCGGCCAGCAGGCCATCACCGCGGCCCGGAAGCGCTGACGGCCCCCTGTCCGCCCGGTCTCGAACCGGGCGTGGCAGAGGACCGGACAGACGACCGGCCTACCACCCACCAACCAGAGAGCAGGTCAGCATGACCACCAACACCAACGGCGCCTCGAAGGCGGACAAGTTCGCGTCCGCGGCCGGAACCTTCGTCGGCTCCGCGGCTGGCGGATTCGTTCCGCCGATCAACTTCATCGTGAACAACGGCAGGAGCACGAAGGCGGCCGTTCCGGCAGCCCGGACGCACTCGGAGAGCCTGCTCCCCGCCCCCGAGTTCACCTCCCCCGCGCAGATCCGGAACTACTGCAACACCCTCCGGGCCGCCGCGGTCATGCTCTCCATCGAGGTGGCCATGGGTGCCGAGATCCTCAAGGGCGTGCTGTCCACGGTCCCCGACCCGGAGGGCCGGATGGGCGGCGCACAGCGGCGCGCGTTCAAGGTCCACCGCAAGCTGCAGCGGTCCGCCGACGAGCTGCGCAACGCCGCGAAGCTCGCCGCCGCCACATACGCCGCGTTCCAGCAGGAGTACGAGGAGGAGATCAACCGGGTCCGGCACCGCGCCCGCCCGCAGCAGCCGCGCATGAACTGGACCGCCCAGTGAAGCGCCGGTTGGTCGACATCAATCAGGACTATCGGGACGTCGAACGGCATTTGGAGAGGCACGCCATGAACAGGACCACAGACCAGCACACCACCCGGCGCGGGTCGAGCGGCGTCGGTACGTACCTCCTGCACCGGGCGATGCCGCACCTGCCGCCGTGGCTCGGTGTCGCCGGAGTCGGCATCGTCGGGTCGGGCGCACACCTTCTGTGGTCCGACTCCGTGGGCGCTGGCGTCGGGCTCACTCTGTCCGCCGTCGCCCTGACCGGGGCGACCTGGTGGGCCGGTCGGGAGACCAGCACCCAGCGGCGCCTGCACTCCGCGATCACGGTCGCGGCCGGGTCCGCGTGGATGACCGGGGCCGCGCTCGCCGGACCCCTGACCGGCATCCTCCCGGACACCTTCCTGATGGGCGGCGCCGTACTCGCTCTGTCCTGGAACATCCGCATGGCGCTCCGCACGTCGGACGGTGCGGCGCCCGCCGAGTCCGCTGACAAGGGCCTGCTCGCCAAGGTCGGTCTCGCCAAGGCCAAGATCGGGCGCACCGAGGTCGAGCCGAACCGCGTCACCGCGGCACTCGCCCTTGAGGGTGGGGAGCAGACCAACGACGACGTCGCCCGCGCCCTGGTCCGCATCGCGTCAGCACTGGACCTCCCGCAGTCCGCGGTGCGCTACCAGCCGT
>NZ_JBIDBS010000047.1:0-14669 GCF_043204165.1 Streptomyces sp. NPDC047982
CACGGGTCGAGCCGGTTGGCCACCACGTCCCGCGGTTCGCACCTGCCGAGGGGCGGGGTCACCGCGGCGCCCCCCGGGGGGGGGGGGGGGGGCGGGGGGGCCCCGGGGCGGGGCGGGGGGGGGGGGGCGCCCCCCCCCGCCCCGCGGCCCCCCCCCCCCCCCCCCCCCCCCCCCCCCCCCCCCCCCCCCCCCCCCCCCCCCCCCCCCCCCCCCGGCCCGGGCCCGCCCCCGGGGCATCGGACACGACGACGAAGGACCGGGTACGCACAGTGGACAGGAACGCAGAGGGCCGCCCGTCCGGTGCTCTCGGAGCCCTTCTCGGAACGGGCGGTGCCGAGCCCGGCTTCCGGAGGCGCACCCACCGCACCGGGGACCGGACGAGCCGCTCGTGCACGGCCGTACGGCCGTGCCAGGATGCCCGGCTCCGCACCCCCGGCGCGGTACGACCGGCCGGACGCGCCGTCGCGGACACACCCGCCGTAAGTCCCCGGCCCCGGCGCACGGGGCCGGGGACCGCGTACCTCGCCCCACGGCCGGTACGGTGAGCCGGCCCCCCGCCGAACCGCCCCGGGTGGTGGTCCTGGGCGGCGGAGCAGCCGGCCTCAGCCTCGCCCACCGGCTGGTCGAAACCGGTCCCGCGACCGTGACGGTGGTGGAGCCCCCGGACGGACCTCTGCGCCCGGGGGAGCGGACCTGGTGCTTCTGGGAGGAGGGGACCGGTGACTTCGACGAGGCGGTCGAGGCCACCTGGCCCCTGCTGCGCGTCCACGGCCCCGACGGCGGCGCGCTCACCCTGGACCCCGCCCCGATGCGCTACCGCATGATCCGTTCCGGAGCCTTCGAACGACTGGTGCGGGCACGGCTCGCCGACGCGCCCGGCGGGCGGACGGTACGTGCCACCGCGGGCGCGGTGCGGGAGGTGGCAGGAGGCGCCGAGGTCCGGTGCACGACCGCGGACGGGCGGCCCCTGACCTTGCGCGCCCGGCACGTCTTCGACTCCCGGCCGCCGACCCTCCTGCCGCCGGCCCGGACTCAACTGCTGCAGCACTTCCGGGGCTGGTTCGTACGCACCCGCACCGCCCGGTTCGACCCCGCGGTCGCCGAACTGATGGACTTCCGGGTCCCACAGCCCTCCCACGGTCTCGCCTTCGGCTACGTCCTGCCGCTCGCCGAGGACCGGGCGCTCGTCGAGTACACCGAGTTCTCGCGGACCCCGCTGACCGGCACGGCGTACGAGGCGGCGCTCGGCCATTACGCCCGCGAGATCCTGGGCCTGGGCGGGTTCGACGTGGAGTCGGCGGAGCAGGGTGTCATCCCCATGACCGACGCCCGGTTCCCCCGCCGGACCGGGGCATCCGTGTTCCGGATCGGGACCGCGGGCGGCGCGACCCGCCCCGCCACCGGCTACACCTTCGCCGCGGTGCAGCGCCACAGCCGGGCCGTCGCCGCGGCCCTGCGGGAGGGGCGGGGCACCGTGCCTCCGCCGCACGGGCTGCGGGCACGGGCCATGGACGCGGTGTTGCTGCGCGCCCTGGACACCGGGCGGATCGACGGCCCCGTCTTCTTCACCGACCTGTTCCGTCGCACGCCGACACCGCTGCTCCTGCGCTTCCTGGACGGCACCACCTCGATCCGGGAGGAGTGGGGCATCGGACTGCGCACCCCGATCGGTCCGATGCTCCGGACCGCGATCGAACTGCCTCTGCTGCGCCGCCGCGCACACCCTGTCCCACGAGCCGGGGAGAGCCGCCGATGACCCGATCGCGCGCCCACGACCGTGCCTGCGAACCCGCCCGCACCGACCGGCCGACGCGGACCGGGTGCACGGCCGCGCGCGCCCGTCCCGCCGCGGACGGGCGGACCGGCACCCCGTGCGCGTCCGTCGCCCGCGACCGCGCCACCACGGGGGAGGGGAACCGATGAGCGTCCGCACCGTGCGACGCGGCCGGGACCGCAAGGCCGAAGTCCTGCTGCCCGCGCCCGGCAGGAGCCGGTTCGCCCGCGACGACTCGCCCTCCACGGCCGTCGTGGGCGGCGGGATCGCCGGTCTCGCCGCCGCCACCGCACTCGCCGAACGCGGCGTCCGGGTCACCCTGTACGAAGGCCAAGAACGCCTCGGCGGCCGTCTCGCGGGCTGGCACACCCGACTGGCGGACGGTTCCTCCGCGACCATGAGCCGCGGCTTCCACGCCTTCTTCCGCCAGTACTACAACCTGCGCGGCCTGTTGCGCCGGACCGATCCCTTCCTCGCCCGTCTCTCCCCGCTGCCGGACTACCCCCTGCGGCACAGCGGCGGCCTCACCGACGGTTTCGCCCGGGTCCCGCGCACACCGCCGCTCAGCGCGCTCGGCTTCGTCGCCCTGAGCCCCTCCTTCAACTGGCGGGACATCATCGCCATGGACGCCCGGGCGGCGCTGCCTCTGCTCGACATCCGCGTACCCGACGTGTACGCGTGCTTCGACCGGACGAGCGCGACGGAATTCCTCGAACGCATCCGCTTCCCCGAGGCCGCGCACCACCTGGCCTTCGAGGTGTTCTCGCGCAGCTTCTTCGCCGACCCGCGCGAACTGTCCGCCGCCGAACTGCTGCTGATGTTCCACATCTACTTCCTCGGCTCGTCGGAAGGGCTCCTCTTCGACGTGCCCGACGACCCCTTCCCGCAGGCGCTGTGGGAGCCGCTCGGCGACTACCTCCACGGGCTCGGCACCGACATCCGCACCGGTACACCCGTGCACGGCGTCTGCCCCGCCGCCGACGGGGGAGCCGAGGTGCGCACCGACGCGGGCGAGGACCGGCACCACGCGGTCGTGCTCGCACCCGACCCCGGGGGCCTGCGGCGGATCGTCGCCGCCTCGCCGGGGCTGGGCACCGCCGCCTGGCGCGAGGACGTCGCCGCCGTGCGCACCGCCCCGCAGTTCCTCGTCTCCCGGTACTGGCTCGACCGGCCGGTCCGTGCGGCCCGGCCCGGCTTCCTCGGGACCAGCGGGTACGGCGGCCTGGACAACATCAGCGTCCTGGACCGGTACGAGGGTGAGGCCGCCCGCTGGGCCGCGCGAAACACCGGCTCGGTGGTGGAACTCCACGGCTACGCCGTACCCGCCGACGTGAACCCCGCCACCATGCAGGACTCCCTGCTCGGACAACTCCGGCAGATCTACCCGGAGACCCGCCTGGCGCGCGTCGTCGACGTCCGGCACGAGTGGCACGCGGACTGCCCCCTCTTCCGGGTCGGCACCCATCACCGGCGCCCCACCATCCGGACCCCGCACCCATGGCTGAAGCTGGCAGGGGACGCGCTCCGCTGCGACCTCCCCGTGGCCCTGATGGAACGTGCCGCCACCACCGGCTTCCTCGCCGCCAACGCGCTCCTTGCCGACTGGGGCGTCCGTGGCCAGGTGCTGTGGACCGTCCCCCGGGCCGGCCGGTCCGCGGTGCTGCGGGCGCTCGGCGCACTGGGGGCACGCCGAACGCACCGGTGACCCGCAACGCCGCGCGGACCTGGCGGACCGAAGGGCCCGCTCCACTGCCTCAGCCCGGTGGGCGCCCGGCGCTGCGCAGCGTCCACAGCCGCTCGGCGTACGCCAGGTCGTCGCGCCACAGCCGCCCGGCCGTGCGCCGCATCAGCGGGCGCAGCAGGGACGCGGCGGACCGGGCCAGGACGAAGCCCCGCCGGTCCGAGACGGCGACGACTGCCTCGACCACGGCCGTCCGTGGCCGTGCGGCGGATGCCGGGGTGAGGGGTGTGGCGTGCGTCTCCACCACGGAGCCGGACCCCTCGCCCTCGGTGATGCGTATGACGACGGTGCGCGGCTCCGGCGCGGTGAACTCCGCCCGCACCGGCACCACGAGACGGCGCGTCACCCGGAACGAGACATCGACGAGGAAGGCGTCCTGCGCGTCGTCCCCGGGCTCCCGCACCACGGTCAGGTCGGCGAAGGAGTACGGGTGGAACCAGGACCCGTGCCACGGGTCGAGCCGGTTGGCCACCACGTCCCGCGGTTCGCACCTGCCGATCGCCGTGTACACGGCGTCGACCCCGGTGGGCGGGAGGGGACGCGGCGGGACCACAGGGCGTTTGGACGGTTCCTCGCCGCCCACCGCGTCCAGGCGCACCCACAGCAGGACCCCGTCGTCGTGTGCCGGGTACGGCCGCCAGCGGGCGAACGCGGAACCGTCCAACGCCAGCCCGTGCCAGTGGCAGACCACCTTCCCGCACACCACCCGGCCCTCGCGCAACGGCGCACCGAGATGCGGACAGGCACCCGGCCCCGCGAGCAACCCGCCGTTCTCCGCCCGCCACAGGACCACCTCGACGCCGCCGACGGTCCTGCCGCGCGGGCGCCCGTCGCGGCGTACGTCGCGGGAGGCACCGACCACGAACCAGTTCCCGGAGGGCCGTACGGAGGCCCGCTCGAGCGCGTCGGCGATGACCCCGGGCCGCGCCTGACGCCAGGTCGGCGTCTGCCCTGCCCAGTCGGAGCTTCCGCGCCGCCGCAGCGGAGGCGTCCAGCGTGCTCCGCCCGGCCCGTTCCCGCGGGTTCCGTCAGCCACCGCCCGTCCGCCTCCACTCCGGTGCCGCACCGTCCGACGCGGGTGCGGGCAGCCGCCCGCGGGCGCGCCACCGCGCGTCGGCCGCCCGCAGGCCACCGGCCAGTGCGGTGGCGGCCCGCCGCCCGCGGGTGACCGCCGCACGGCGATGCAGCACGGCGTAGTCCTGGCGTGCGATCGCGTCGAGGATGCCGGCGTACAGCGTGAACGCCGTGCGGATGCACGGACGCACCCGCGGGTCGAGCATGGCGATGCCCGGCTCCGCGGTCCGGTACACGTCCCTGACCATGGCCTCCGCCGCGACGAACGCCGCCCGGATGCGCGGGTCCCGGCGACCGGTGCGGCGGCTCCACTCCAGCAGCGGCCGGTCCACGCCGTGGGCGGCGAGCAGGTCCCCGGGGAGGTAGACACGACCGCGGTCCAGGTCCTCGCCCACGTCCCGCAGGAAGTTGGTGAGCTGGAACGCCTCCCCGAGGGCGGCCGCGTGCGGCTCGGCCTCCTCGCGGGGGACGACGGTGCCGAGCACGGGCAGCATCTGCAGGCCGATCACCGCGGCCGAGCCGTACATGTAGGCCCGCAGATCGGCGTAGACCGGGTACTCGGTGACGGTGAGGTCGGCGCGCATCGAACGGAGGAAGTGCGCGAACAGCGGCGCCGGGATGGCGTAACGGTCGGCGGTGTCGGCAACCGCCCGGACCACCGGCTCGGTTCCGCCGCCGGTGCGCAGTCCCTGCGAGAGGTCGTTCTCCAGCCGCCTCAGTTCCTGGTCCCGCAGCGCGGGTGTCCGCCGACGGTCCGGGTCGTCGACGATGTCGTCGGCCCAGCGGGCGAAACCGTACAGCGCGTGCACGGCCGAGCGGCGTTCCAGCGGCAGCAGGCGCGTGGCGAGGAAGTACGAGCGGCCGTGCAGGGCGTTGAGCCGCCTGCACCGCGTGTACGCGGCACGCAGCCCCGGGTCGGTGATCCCGGCGGCGTCCAGTTCACGACGGGTCATGGGCGCCTCCGGTCGTTCCCGCGACGGCCGCGGGCCGTGGCCCGGCCCGGCGGACCGGGGTGCGGCGGGCCGGGCCGCCGGTGACGCGGGCGGCGGCGAGCTTGCCGCTGACGAGAACGGCGGGGACCCCCACACCGGGTGTGGTCCCGCAGCCGGCCAGTACGACGTTGTCCAGGCCGCGCACCAGATTGCGCGGCCGGAACGGCCCGGTCTGGGCGAAGGTGTGGGAGACGGAGAAGGGGGTGCCCGCCGTGTGGCCCCGCGCCGTCCAGTCGAAGGGGGTCACCAGGAGTTCCTCCTCGACGGCGTCCGCGAACCCGTCGAGTCCGCGCCGCTCCAGCTCGGCGACAAGGCTGTTGCGGTAGCGCGGGCCCAGATCCCGCCACGCCGCCGCGGACGGGCCCACGGCGGTGTTCGGGCAGGGAGCCAGGACGTAGTGGAGATGGCGGCCCGGTGGCGCCAAGGAGGCGTCGTGCGTCGTGGGCCTGGTGATCAGCAGGGACGGGTCGCTCATCGGCGTCCCCGAACGGGTCAGTTCGTCGAAGGTGCGCTCCCAGGCAGCGCCGAACGACAGGGTGTGATGGGCGAGTCGGGGCCAGGTGCGGTCGGTCCCGGCGTGCAGTACCACCGCGGACGGCGCGTGCCGCAGCTTCACCGCGCGCCGCGGTGCCCTCCCCAGGAGCCGGTACGCGGCGGACAGCTCGCAGGTCAGCACCAGCGCGTCGCACGCAATGCGCTCGCCCGAGGCGAGACGGACGGCGCGCACACGACCCGTGAGGGTTTCCAGCGCGCTCACCTCGGCCGACCACCTCAGCGCGGCACCCGCGGCCGCCGCCGCGTCGGCCATCGCACGGGGAAGGGCGTGCATGCCGCCCCGGGGGAACCAGACGCCCGCCACGGTGTCCATGTAGGCGATCACCGCGTACGCCGCGAGGGCGCGGGCCGGGGCGACACCGGCGTACAGGGCCTGGAACGAGAAGACTCGGCGCAGCCGGGTGTCGGTGAGGAAGCGGCCGATCCGGCTGTCGAGCCGCCCGAAGCCGCCGAGCGCCGCGAGCCGTGCCAGGTCCGGATGCGCGAGTCGGAACGGGGAGTCGAAATTGGTGTCGATGAAGCTGCCCATCTGCGCCCGGTACAGCTGTTCCAGCCAGTGCCGGAGCCTGAGGTAGCCCGCCGCCTCCGCCGGACCGGCGAAGCGCCGCACCTCCGCCTCCATGGCCTCGGCGTCGGTGTGCACGTCGAGCCAGGACCCGTCCGCGAAGCTCGCCCGGTACGCGGGGTGCAGGGCTGTGAGCTCGATGTGGCGGTCGAGGCGGTCCCCGACGGCGGCGAACGCTTCGTCCGCCAGGTGGGGCATGGTCAGCACGGTGGGCCCGGTGTCCAGCCGGTAGCCGCCCAGCCGCACCCGGCCGGCCCGGCCGCCCGGACCGGCGTCCCGCTCGACCAGCGTGACCCGGCGTCCCGCGCCCAGCAGGTGGAGCGCGCACGCCAGGCCGGACAGCCCACCGCCCACCACGACGACGTGATCGGTCGGTCCCGTCACCGTCTTCACACGAACTCCCCGGCGCGCTCGGAAGGGCCCGCCACGGCCCACTCGACGAGGGCGGCGAACTCCCGCCGCACGGCGGGATCCGCACCGGCCGCGTCCACCTGCCGCACCCCCGTGGCCACCAGCTCCGCGATCTTCGCCTCCACGTGTGCCCGTCCGCCCGTCCGCGCCAGTGCAGCCCGCATCCGCGCGACGTCCCGCCCCGTCCGCGCGAGCGTGCGCGGCGCGAGCACGGCCGCGGCGTCGCGGTCCCCGGCGGCACCGGCCAGTCGGTGGGAGACGGCGAGGAGATAGGTGAGCTTGCGCGAGCGCAGGTCCTCGTCGGCCGGTTTGCCGGTCAGCACCGGATCGCCGAAGGCGCCCAGGAGGTCGTCACGGAGCTGGAAGGCCAGTCCCACGCACCGGCCCGCGGCGCACAGCGCGCTCAGCACGCCCTCGCCCGCGCCCGCCAGGCACGCGCCGAGCGCCATGGGGCGCGCGACCGTGTACATGGCGCTCTTGAGGATGGCGACGGTCAGCGCCTCCTCGACGCCGGACGATCCGCTCGCCTGGGCGTGCAGGTCGAGGTACTGCCCCGCGACCATCTCGGTGCGCATGGTCCGCCACTCACCGGTCAGCCGCGAGCCGTGGGGCGTGCGGAGCGCTGTCTCGGTGAACAGGTCGTCCGCCCAGGCCAGCGCCACGTCACCGGCGAGCACCGCGCCCGAGACCCCGAACGACTCCGCCGATCCATGCATCCGCCCCGCCCGGTGCCTGCGGGCGAAGTCCATGTGCAGGGCCGGCGCCCCCCGGCGCAGCGCCGATCCGTCCATCACGTCGTCATGTACCAGGGCACACGCCTGAAGCAGTTCGAGAGCGGCTCCCGTGCGCAGCACGTCGGTGGCGTCGCCCGAACCTCCGGCGGCCCGCCAGCCGCACCAGGCGAAGGCGCCGCGCAGCCGCTTGCCGCCCCGCCGTACGAACGCGGCGACGGGTTCCGCCACCCCGGCGGCGAACACCGCGTCGGTCCTGTGGGCCTCCCGGAGCCGCGCGTCGAGCACCTGGGCGAGGACAGCCTCCACGGCGCTCCTGGCCCCGGAAGCGGTGAGCGGGTCCTCGTACCCTTGCGGTCCTTGCGCGGTCTGCCGTAGTCCGAGCATGTGCAGCCTCTTCTCGCCCTCGATCGTCCGGGCACCCGTGCTTCTGCCGACTGCCGTGGTTCGGATGCGCACATGTCTGCCCTGTGGCGGCGGTTTCCGGCGAACCCTCACCCCATCGAGTCGTTTCGTCCGGCTCTTGGTGGTACGCGGCGTGCCCCGGTCGCAGGCTGAACGAATCTGGCTGTCCCGGTCGGGAGGGACGAACACATGGCCGTCGCGCTCGGCACGCCGTCCGCGATCCGCGCTGTCGATTCCCGGTGTGGGTTGGGGTGTGGGAACGGGGCTGGGCTGGGGTGTTGCAGGTTGGGTGAGAACCGGTCGTAGCGGCTTTCGGCGGGGCGGCAGGTGGTCTGGACCGGGTGTGTGTCGACTCCGGTGAGTATTACCGGGGTTGTCGCAGATGGTTTCTGCGTCCCATGGCAGTGCCTGTGTTTTTGCAGGGCGTTTTGCCTGATCGGCGTGGGTTGGGTGAGAGGCCCCGTGTGGTGTGGTGACGAGTTTCGGCGAGGTGGTCCAGGCTCTGGGGAGCCGCACCAGCTCTACGGACCGGTCCCCTGTCGCAGAACGTCACAGCCTCGAAGCGTGGCGAACGGCAGCCCTGCGCAGGCCGGGATCCCGCCGCTCTCAGCAGGTCGAGTGACCACCGACGTCGAACGTCAAGCCGAAGGTGCGGGGAATCCGGGCCGGGGAGACCTCCTGCGCCGGCCAGGCGGGTGTTCACCACGGGCGCGGGGACGAGGTCGTGTGCGTCGCGGGTCGGCAGCGGGAGTCCCGGCTCTGCCAGGCGCGGGCGGACAGCAGGTCCGCTGCCGGACCCGTCTGAGGTTCGGGCGGGGTGGGATGGGGGTGCGTTCTGGTCCCGGGGCCGGGCCGGGTGCGGGGAGCTGTCCCCCGTGAGAGCTACGTTCAGGTGTCCACTGTGAGGTGACGATTCCTGATCACCGTTTCCCTAGCGTTCGGTTCAGCCGCGGCGCCCCGGCCGCGGACCGGACAAGGAACCGGAAACGGACCGAAGAAGGAGTCGTCATGAAACTGGTGTGGCAGATCCTGGCCGTGGTCGCGGTCGCTGCGGTCGGCGGTCAGAGCGTCACCGCGGTGCAGGACAACCCGTGGCTCTCGCTCCTGCTGGGCGGCCTGACGGTCGTGCTCTCGGTGTTCGTCTACCAGTGGGTCGTCGGGCGCACCGAGCGGCGTCAGGTCACGGAGCTGGCCCGGGAGGGAGCGCGGGGGTCGCTCCTCCGGGGCCTGGCCATCGGTGTCGCGATGTTCGGGTGCGTCATCGCGAACATCTACTTCCTCGGGGACTACGAGGTCCACGGCTTCGGCTCGCTGACCGGAGCGATCGGGCTGGTCGGCTTCATGGCAGGCGCCGCCGTCACGGAGGAACTGATGTTCCGAGGTCTGCTCTTCCGGCTCCTGGAGCGAGGTCTGGGCACGTACATCGCGCTGGTGCTGTCCGGTGTGGTGTTCGGCGCGGCCCATCTGCTCAACGAGGACGCCACCCTGCTGGGTGCAGTCGCCATCGCGATCGAGGCCGGCGGCATGCTCGCCGCCGCGTACGCCGCCACCCGCTCCCTGTGGCTGCCGATCGGCCTGCATTTCGGCTGGAACTTCGCGGAGTCCGGCATCTTCGGTACCGAGGTCTCGGGCAACGGCGACACGCACGGCCTGCTGGACGCTTCGATGTCGGGCGCCGAGCTGATCACGGGCGGCGAGTTCGGCCCGGAGGCCAGTGTGTACTCGGTGCTGTTCGGTGCGCTGCTGACCGTCGCCTTCCTGTGGCTGGCCCGCCGGCGCGGCCACATCGTTCCCCGGCAGCGTGCCGAGCGCGTCAATGCCCTCGCTACACTCGCCCGGTGATGACCCTTCAGGGGGCCGTCCAGGTGTGGCGCCGGCTCGACGTCACCGTCCGCGACCTTCCGCTCGGGATATTGTTCCTGGTCGTGTCGTTCCTGCCGGGACTGCGCGGCCACGGGACGCAGGTCGGGGACCTGCCGACCCGCCCCTTCGACGCGCTCGCCGTGGTGGCCCTCGCGCTCGAAAGCCTCCCGCTCGTGGTGCGCCGGCGGTGGCCGGTCGTCTGTCTCGCCCTGGTGACGTGCGGCTTCGCTCTCGACCAGCTGCGCGGCTACCACTCGGCCGCCGGCACCGCACTGCCCATCGTGCTGATCAGTGCGGGATCCCATCTGGAACACCGCCGGCGCACCACCGTGATCCTTCTCTCCGTGGCGTACGTGCCGCTGGCGATCGCGCTCTCCCGGCTCGGTTCGGGCGGCGAGACGCCGGAGGAATTCGTGACGTTCTACCTGGCGCTGGCCCTGGCTTGGGGGGCCGGGGCGTGGCTGCGTTCCACCCGGGTCGCGGAGGCCGAGCGCCGTGAGCGCGTCGCGGCGGAGACCCGCACCGCCGAACGCACCCGGATCGCCCGCGAGCTGCACGACGTGGTGACCCACCACGTGACCGCGATGGTCGTACAGGCCGAAGCCGCCCGCTACTTGACCGCCGCACCCGAGCGGCTCGAGCAGTCCCTGACCGCTGTCAGCGACACCGGCCGCCGCGCCATCACCGATCTGCGCCACCTGCTCGACCTGCTCACCCCCGACCACGGCACCGGCACCGGCACGGCGGAGGCCAACGACCCCAGGACACCGGCCGCCGGCAGGGTCCTCACCCTCGTCGAGCAGACCCGCCGGGCCGGACAGCCGGTGGACTTCACCGAACAGGGAACACCACCGGCATCGGCCGGCAGCGCCGACCTCGTTGCCTACCGGGTGGTCCAGGAAGCACTGACCAACGCCCTCAAGTACGCTCACGGCAGCCGGACTTCCGTCCAGGTACGGCACGCCGAAAGGGAGATCAGCGTGGAGGTCAGCACGGACGGAACCGGCTCACGCACCGCCGCTGCCGTCGGCGGCGGACGCGGCCTGGCCGGCCTGCGCGCACGCGTCGACGTCCTGGGCGGCGACTTCAGCGCCGGCAGCAGCACGGATGGCGGCTTCACCGTCCGGGCACGCATCCCCGTCGGCAGCACCTCGTGAGCCCACCGATCCGGGTCCTGGTCTGCGACGACCAGATGCTGATCCGCACCGGCCTGGTCACCATCATCGACGCCCAGCCCGACATGGAGGTGGCGGGCGAATGCGGCGACGGGCAGACCGGAGTCGAAATCGCCCACCGGGTACAGCCCGACGTCGTCGTGATGGACATCCGCATGCCGGTCCTCGACGGCCTCGAAGCCACCCGCCTACTGGCCGGCGCCGGAGTACCCCACCCCGTCAAAGTCCTCGTGGTGACCACGTTCAACCTGGACGAATACGTCTACGAGGCACTGCGCGCCGGCGCCAGCGGCTTCCTCCTCAAGGACGCGCCCCCGGACCGGCTGCTCCACGGCATCCGGACCGTGGCCACCGGCGCGGCCCTCCTCGACCCCGATGTGACACGCCGGCTCGTCGGCCGCTATGCCGCCCGCATCCGCCCCACCGAGAACACCCCCCGTGACCTCCCCCTCACCCCCCGCGAACTGGAAGTCCTCCGCCTCATCGCGGACGGCCTCTCCAACAGCGAGATCGCCGCGGCCCTCGTCATCAGCCAGGAGACCGTCAAGACCTTCGTCTCCCGCATCCTCACCAAGCTCCAGCTCCGAGACCGCGTCCAGGCCGTCGTCTACGCCTACCGCCACGGCCTGGCTACCTGACGCCGCGTTGGAGGCGACGAGCACCGCGCGGGAACGTTCACTGTCGGGTAGGAGGGCATGACGCGGCGGTACCGGAGGCGCTGTCACAGAGGTTCCTCACTCGGGGACTCAGTCCCGTCGAGTTCGAAGCCTCCGAGGCTCCTTCCCCATCCCTGCGCAGGGATGGGTGGGGGAAGGCGTTGGTCAGACGACCCCAGTGCACACCGCACCTCTTCGGGCGTCACAGCAGCACCGCCCCGACGACGACCGCCACAACTCCCAGGAGCAGCGCCACGATGCCGATCGCGAGGTCGAGTGGGCGTGACCGGTGTTCCGCCGCGATGTCAGGGGTGAAGACGGCGGGGTCGTCGAGTGTGTAGTGGATCGTGACGTTGCGGCCGTAGGAGTGCGCCGGGTCGGGCAGCCCGTCGGTGCAGTAGGCGGTGACGGGAATGCCCTCGTGGGTGGTGAAGACGATGACCGGCGTGTGGCTGGTGTACGTGGCGCCCTCGCTGTCGGTGCCGGTGTCCCTGAGCACGGCGATGACACGGCCCTGAACAGGGGGTTGAGAGGTCAGCGCGTTGATACGGCGGCTCACCGCGCGTTCGCTCCGGGGCAGGTACCACACGCCGTTGACGGTCCAGGGCCCACCGAAGCCGATCAGGGCCCACGGCCAGCCCCACTCGACCGCGGCGAAGACCACCAGACCCACGTAGATCAGGAAGACCGCGAAGTTCGGCCAGCCGAGCCCGCGCCGGCCCGCCCGGAGGTCACCGACGAACCGGTAGGCGTGCGGTCTCCCGCGCGGGTAACGGACACCGATCCGGCGGCCCGTCCAGGCCGCCGTGATCCTCTCGCCGCGTTCACGGTCGTTCGTCACGGTGAACTCCTGCCCGGTGGACGGATCCTGGAAGGAGACAACCACGGGTATCCCGTCCCTGCCGGAGCTTCCGTGCCGGGGCTCGCGCACCTGCTCGATCCGCCCCATGACCCTCACCGCCCGCTGTGCCGGGGTCATCCCGGCCAGCGACCGGGCGTACCCGACCAGCGCGACAGTGCCGAACACCGCGCACCACAGCACCAGATATGCCTGCAGACCCACGTATCTTCCCCCTTTCTTCAGCGAAATGGGACCGACTCGGCGCCGTCAGCGTGCCGGGGTGCGCCGCACCACCTTGCCGTCCCCGTCCGCCTCCAGCGAGGCCGTCCCCTCGACACTCGTCACACCGACCCTGATGGTCAGCGAGCCGGTGAGGCATTCCACGGTGACCTGCCAGGTCTGCGGGGAACCGACCCCCAGGCTGCCCCGCGCCTCCTTGACCAGTGCGGGGAGGCGGTCGTAGGGCAGGGAATCCAGGTCGAACGTCGGGGCCTTTGAGCCGGTGGGCGCGTACACGGCCGACAGCAGGCGTTCCTGTACGACGACGGTGAGCACCGCGCGTGCGTCCGTGCCTTTGGTGAGCGAGCCGACGGCCTTGCGCAGTTCCCCCTTGTCGAGGAACGACTGGTTCGGGCCGAGGGCGACCATGCCGGAGGCCGACGACACCATCGTGGACGACGAAGAGGAGGTCGAAGGAGTGTCGAACGGGCCCGGCCGCGCGGAGAGTCCCTCGTCGAACAGGTCGGCGCGGAACAGCAGGACCACACCGGCCGCGGCGAGCAGCAGGGCGAGCAGCAGGGCGAAGCCGACAGCACAGCCCTCAGGGGTCTCGCTCACCATGACCGGACCTGGCGCCGAGTCGAGATGGGCCCCGGCTGCCCGCTCCTCCCATTCTGGTGTCGGCCGCTTCACGATCCTCACCCGCCACGGCCTCTCCGGCGGGTACTGGACCACCACGACGACGCCCGGCCGGTAGTCGGGCAGGTCCGCGAGGTTGATGTCCTGTGTGAACGCGACGCGGTACGCCGGTACGTCGTCCGGCGCAACCGTGAGGTCGAACCGCACCGCCACGTCACTGGTGGCCTCGCCTCCGACGGCCTCCAGACTCTCGACCACCGCGAGCGCCGTACGCGGTGCCAGGGCCGCCTCCCGGGCACGCCTCGGCACACCGGCGAGGAAGAAGAACAGACCGTAGGCCGCAGGCAGGACCAAGCCCGTGACGAACAGCGGCACGCTCGCGATGATGGTGCCGACGACGAGAGCGGCCAGCGACGCCCCGATCACACCACCCGTCAGGAATCCTCGCACAAGGGCGACGGGCGTGTTGTGCGTGGGCGGAGGCGCTCCCGCGGTGATCGTCATGTGGGTGATTGTGTCGGGCTCGGATGACGGCCGGTAGACCTCCAAGCGTCTGCCCTCAGGGCTGCTCGGAACGACCCCATGCGCAGAACGAGCCGGTCCGCACCGGGTGTCCGAGCCCCGTGCACCGGCAGGAGCCGCCCCTACGGAAGGTTCCGGCCTGGTCGGGGCTGGAGTGGAGCCGCATCCAACGCACCCGATTCCGGCATCATTCAAAGACCCGATTGGGCAGGCCCTCGACGAACTGGCGCTGGGCGATGACGAAGACGATCAGGACGGGCAGGACGGTCATGGTGTCAGCCGCCAGCCGGGTGTTCCCCATGTCGCCTCCGTAGGCTTCGGTGAACCGGGTGAGTGCCTGCGGCAGTGTGAACAGGTCCGGTGAGGTGAGGTGGACGGGGGTCCCAGGTAAAGGCTCCACGAGGTGAGGAAGGTCAGGATCGCGACCGCGGACAGCGCCGGCCTGACCAGTCGGCGCGAGCGGCCGCCGTCAGCGGGTAGTGATCGCGGTAGTAGCGACGAACGCC
>NZ_JBIDBS010000048.1:0-12748 GCF_043204165.1 Streptomyces sp. NPDC047982
CCTCCCCCCTGCAGTGCCGCCGCGCCGACCCGGCCCCCACCCTCACACCCCCCCGCCGCCCCCCCCCCCCCCGGCCCCCCCCCCCGGCCCCCCCCCCCCCCCCCCCCCCCACCGAAAGGGGTGAACCGTCGTAACTTTCCCGACCCAGCAGCGTTCCGTTGCGCTAAGGCACCGAACGCTCACACAACGTCAAGCGATGGCCAGCCCCTCGCGCGCCGCACTGCCACGGGGGCTGCGTGACATGTCGAGGATTATGGATCAGCACCCAGGCGCCGTTGCCGTTCACGACGCCTGAGACGGAAATCTCGCCATGTGGACGACCCGAGGGCATGACGGCGCCCGGTCACCGCACGGCCGCGGGATCCGGGCCGATCGAGGAGAGGGCCCGACGCACCCGCCGACCCCACACCGGCGTCTCAACTCCCGGGATGAACCCAGGGGTTGGGACGGCACTTGATGCCGTCGATGTCCAGGGACTTGGTCTGCTGCTGCATCACCGGAGCGAGTGCTCCCGGCGTGCGGCAACTCACATGGTTGTATCCCAGCCGGTGGCCGACCTCATGGTTGATCAGCATCTGGCGGTACGCGAAGAGTTCGTCCGGCCCGAACGTCGCCGAGCCCTGCGCCCAGCGGTAGGCGTTGATCATCACGCGTTCGGTTGCCGCGGAGTCGCACGAGACGTTGTCCACGGTCGTGTCCAGGTCCGACTTGAGGCACCAATCCCCGGTGGTCCCGGGGCTGGCCAGGGTGATCACGAAGTCGGGGTCGCCGGAGGAGATCCGCTCGAACGTCATCGCGCCGTCGTGCGCCCAGCTACGGTCGTCGTTGAGCGTCTCCTGGACGGCCCGGGCGAAGAGTTCCGGGTCGAGGCCGAGTCCTTGCTCGACATCGACCCGGTAGCGGTACTTGTGCCCCTTCCCCGGGGCCTTCGCCGTACCGGAGACGGTCTCGAACTTCCCCGAGCCCCGCAGTTTCGGGGCGAGCGGGTACGCCTTGGCCATTTTCTGCTCGTACGTCAGCGGCTTGGCGCGGGCCTCCGCCGGGGCCGGCCGGTCGTCCGAGCGGGAGGCGTCACGGGTGCCGTCCCGGTCCACGCCCGACGAGCGGGCGGCATGGTTCGCGCCCGCGTCGTCGTGGGCGACCTGCCCGGCCACGACCACCGCGAGGACGGTGGTCACGGCGGCTGCCGCAATACCGGTGAAGGTGCGGCCCTTGCTCCCCCTGTTTTCCTTGCCCTCCGTGTTCTCCTTGTTCTCCGCGGCCCTGTCGGCGCCGCCGCCGGTGCCCTCGGCACCCCGGGCGGCCGCCGGTGCGCCGTCGCCGCGCGCCCCGCCGTGCCGCTCACCGGCCGACGGTCCCGGGCCGCGCGGGGTATCGAACGCTTCGACGAACTCGCGCCGCGGTCCCGGCATCAGCGGCTGGATGCCCGCGGGCCGGGCACCCAGGGGCACTCCCTGCGCCGGGCCGGCCTTCTCCGCCCGGTCCACCGTCTGCGCCCGACCCATCGGCGGGCGCGGCGCGAGGCGTTCGCCGTCGGCGTGGCGTCCGGGTCCGGGCACCGTCCCGCCGCCGCCCGCTTCCGGGTGTTCGGGGTGACCGCCGCGAACGGGCGCGGGCTCGTGGACCTGCGCGGACTCACGAACGGACGCGGCGTGCCGGAACGAGACGTGCCCCTCCGCACCTCCGGTCGCGCCGGCCGGCCTGCGACGCCGCCCGCTGCCGGGCCCGGGCCTTGCACCCTCCAGCCGCTCGCCCGGCGCCTTCGCCAGGGCGGCGTCGGTGTCGGACCCCGCACGTTCGGGACCCTTTCGGCTGTGTCGTCCCACGCCCCGGATCAGCTCCCGCCGAGTTCGTCGAGCAGCGCCCGGAATGCCTGGGCCACCGCCTCCGGGTACTCCAACATCGCCACGTGCCCGGCGTCGGGCAGCGTCAGCAGGCGCGCATCGCGGAAGGCCGCGGACGCCCTGCGTGCCATCCGGTACGAGACGAGCTGGTCCCGTCCGCCGTACACGAGCTGGGTCGGAGCGAGTACCCGCTCGGCCTGACGCCAGAGTCCGTGCTGCCCGCCCAGCGTGTACGCATCGACAATGCCACGTGCCGAGCGCGCCATCGCGTCCCAGAAGTACGGCTGTCCCAGACGGTGTTCCATTTCGGCCACCGCGTCACGGAAGCCGGCCTCGGACACGCGCGCCGGGTCGCCGTAGCAGAGCGCCATGACGCCCCTGGTACGGTCCTCCGCACTCCAGTCCCTCGTCATCCGGGCGAACAGCGTCGCGATGCCCGGCACGGCGAGCAGCCCCGTGGGGACGGCCGTGCGCTGCACCCGGATCTCGGGGAGCGCGGGCGAGACGAGGGTGAGCGTGCGCACCAGGTCGGGGCGGACCGCGGCGACCCGGGTGGCCACGGCGCCGCCGAGCGAATTGCCGAACAGATGCACCGGCCCGCGCTCCATGACGTCGAGCAGACGGATCACGGCGCGGGCGTGCCCGGTGACCGAGTAGTTGCCGTCGTCCGGCGGCGGCGAGTCGCCGAAACCGGGCAGGTCGAGCGCCTCGCCCGCCACCACGTCCTGGAGCAGCGGCATCAGTGCCGACCAGTTCCGCGAGGAACCACCGAGCCCGTGCACGAAGAGCGCGGGCGGCAGCCCGGCCCGCTCCGGCGGCCGGGATCGGACGGTGAGCGTGAGTCCGGGCAACGCGACGGAGCGCAGCTCCTCCCCTTCGGCGGCCCCGACGGCGCTCACGGTGGGGGCCGCCGCGGCGGCGGCGCTCGGGCCCGGGAGCTCGGTCGAAGACATGCGGCAATGTTACGAGACGATCACACCCTGGTTCATGTGTTCGCGGTCACAGGTCACCTGGAGCCCTCTCCGGGCCGCTCCGGCGCCCCGCCCCCGGATCCCGGCGGACCGCGCCGGGACGGCGGACGCGGCGCCTCCGCGTCCGGTACGACACACCCCAGGCCGGGAAAACGCCCCATACTGGTCACATCCGGGCGTTCCGACAGCGTGGCGAGGCGGCCCGGCCGCGTCGCGCGCCCACCGGCGTGGACGGGACGACCCTGCGACTTCGAGCGAGGAAGGGACTGGCCATGACGGTCGACCCCAGCGACCCCGAGACCTTCGAGGATGTCCAGCCCGACGAACCCGACCAGGAGACGCCTCGCGTGGACGCGGCCGAACAGCACACCGACCTCCAGCAGCAGGGCGACGAACCGCTCACGGAGATCGACCGGGAGCGCGCCAACGAGGCGGACGCGGTGGAACAGGCTCGCGTGGTGGCACAGGATGAGGACGATTACCGCTAGTACGCCCCGTTTTGCCCGGCTGATCGGGGAATCCCCGGCTACCGCAGTCGACCGGTACATGAAATTCTGCGTTCGCGCCGCGCGTGCCCGGGTTACCCGAAAGTACGATGGCTGTACGGCGCAACGTGCACGGAAATGCCGTGTCCGATCACGATTTTGGGAGGCGGCGTGACAGCCATCGAGCAGACCGAGGCGGCGCGTCCACGAGGCACCCGGCTGCCTCGCCGCGCCCGACGCAACCAGCTGCTTGGCGCCGCCCAGGAAGTGTTCGTGGCGCAGGGGTACCACTCCGCCGCGATGGACGACATCGCGGAGCGTGCCGGGGTCAGCAAGCCGGTGCTCTATCAGCACTTCCCGGGCAAGCTGGAGCTCTACCTGGCGCTGCTCGACCAGCACTGCGAGTCGCTGCTCCAGGCGGTCCGTGCGGCGCTGGCGTCGACGACCGACAACAAGCAGCGCGTGGCCGCGACGATGGACGCGTACTTCGCGTACGTCGAGGACGAGGGCGGTGCCTTCCGGCTGGTGTTCGAGTCGGACCTGACCAACGAGCCCGCGGTGCGTGAGCGCGTGGAGCGGGTCTCGCTGCAGTGCGCGGAGGCGATCTCCGACGTCATCGCGGGGGACACGGGCCTGTCCAAGGACGAGTCCATGCTGCTCGCGGTCGGTCTGGGCGGGGTCTCCCAGGTGGTCGCCCGCTACTGGCTCTCCAGTCAGTCGTCCATTCCGCGCGACACGGCGGTGCAGCTGCTGACGTCGCTGGCCTGGCGCGGCATCGCGGGCTTCCCGCTGCACGGCATCGATCAGCACTGACAGCGCCGGCGGCGTGCCCGGGGCCCCGGGCACGTGTGCGCCGCGCGTGGGGCGCGTGTTCGCTGCGGGCGTGGCCCACCGGCCCTGAAGGCTCCCCTCACCGGGCTAATCTGTGCTGGTACGGCGCGGCTCACCGCGCAGGAACCGACCGTCGGAGGGACATAGCCGTGGAGGTCAAGATCGGGGTGCAGCACGCGCCCCGGGAGATCGTTCTGGAGAGCGGGCTTTCCGCCGAAGAGGTCGAGAGCGCGGTCGCCGAGGCTCTCACCGGCAAGACGCGGCTGCTCAGCCTCACGGACGAGAAGGGCCGGAAGGTCCTGGTGCCGGCCGACCGGATCGCGTACGTGGAGATCGGCGAGCCCACGGCGCGCCGCGTCGGATTCGGGGCACTGTAGGCGACGCGGCCGGCACAACGGTCGTGGGGGGGGGGGGGGGGGGGGGGGCCCCCCCCCCCCCCCGCGCCCCGCGGGGGGGGGGGCGGGGCGGCCCCCCCCCCCCCCCCCCCCCCCCCCCCCCCCCCCCCCCCCCCCCCCCCCCCGGCGCGCGCCCCCCCCCCCCCCCCCCCCCCCCCCCCCCCCGCTTCCCGTTCCGCTTCCGGTCCGTTCCGCCGCCCGGACCGGGGCCGACGAGGCACGGGGCCGACGAGGGTTGCGTTCCGCGTTCGTCGGGTAGTACGGCAGGTGACCGCACCAGCCCCGCAACTCGCGAGGTGATCAACTGTGATCCTGGAACCTCTCGGCGCCGTCGTGCTCGGACTCGCCCTCGCCTGGGTGGCGCTCCGCTTCCTGCCGGACCGGCTCCCGCCCCGTCGCACGGTCCTCACCACGGGCGCGCTCGGGTCTCTGTTCGGCGTGTTCCTCATGCACTCGGTGCTGGGTCCGGGTCATCTCGCGGCCGTACTGATCGGTGCGGTCTCGGTCGGGGCGGTGACGCTCTCGTTGCTGGTCCGTCCCCGGAGCCGAAACCGTCTGAGCCGGTCGGCGGCGACCTGAGCGGGCCCGCCCGGCCCGACGCCGTCCCACGCACCTGTGCCTGTGCCGCCCGGTCGGGGCGGCACAGGCACAGGTCCGTCGGGTGCGGGAGCTACGCGGCGAGTCCCAGCGCGGCCATCCGCTTGGTGTGCGCCTCGGTGATCCGCGAGAACATCCGCCCGACCTCCGCGAGGTCGAAGCCGTCCGCCACACCGCCCACGAGCATCGTCGACAGCGCGTCGCGATCGGCCACGACCCGCTGCGCCTGCGACAGTGCCTCGCCCATCAGCCGACGCGCCCACAGCGCGAGCCGGCCACCGACACGCGGGTCGGCCTCGATCGCGGCGCGTACCTTCTCGACCGCGAAGTCGGCCTGACCCGTGTCGTCGAGGACTGCCAGGACGAGGGAACGGGTGTCCGAGTCGAGACGCGCGGCGACCTCGCGATAGAAGTCGCTGGCGATCGAGTCGCCGACGTATGCCTTGACCAGGCCCTCCAGCCAGTCCGACGGCGCGGTCTGGTGGTGGAATTCGTCGAGCGCCTTGGCGAACGGCTCCATCGCGCCCGCGGGATCCACCTCGATCGCAGTCAGCCGTTCCGTCAGCCGCTCGAAGTGGTGGAATTCCGCGGAGGCCATCTTCGCCAGCTCCGCCTTGTCGGCGAGCGTCGGCGCGAGTTTGGCGTCCTCGGCCAGCCGCTCGAAGGCCGCCAGCTCCCCGTACGCCAGCGCTCCGAGCAGATCCACGACCGCCGCGCGGTACTGCGGCTCCGCGGACGCGGCGGCCCAGTCCTGGGCGGCGATTCCGGTGGGGGCGGGGGCTTCATTGGCGTTGTCAGGCGTCTCCATGAAGCGCAGAATAGCCCGCCCGGCGGGGGGCGGAAGGCCCTGGTCAGCCAGTGGACTCGCACCGTTCCGACGAATTCACCCAACACACATGCGCGAATCCGGGGTACAGTGGTATTGCGCCTACTGAGTATTTTGGATCCGTGTACGGCGCGAAACCAGTGAATTGAATCAGGATGCCCGGTCGGTGGCCCGATCGGCTCCGACCCGACAGCCCTCCGCGCGGGGCGTACGACATGTGCGACCGCAGATGAGGGGCCCCCTCAGCGGCACGAGCGCTCGAGCGACGGCAGTGGTCCCGCGCCACCCGGCCCATCCGCGGCCGGATGACCAACCCGGCACGGTACGACCCCCAGCGTTCGCCTCGGACCGCATCTCACAGAAGAGGCAGCACCCTGACTACGTTTCGAGAACTCGGGATTCTCCCCGAGACGGCCGAGGCCCTTGAGTCCGTCGGCATCGTGTCCCCCTTTCCCATCCAGGAGATGACGCTCCCCGTCGCCCTCTCCGGCTCCGACGTCATCGGCCAGGCCAAGACCGGCACCGGCAAGACCCTCGGGTTCGGGCTGCCGCTGCTGGAGCGCGTCACCGTCCCCGTGGACGTCGAGGCGGGCCGCGCCGCGCCGGAGCAGCTCACCGACACGCCGCAGGCGCTGGTCGTCGTCCCCACCCGCGAGCTCTGCCAGCAGGTCACCAACGACCTGCTGACCGCCGGCAAGGTGCGCAACGTCCGTGTGCTCGCCATCTACGGCGGTCGCGCCTACGAGCCGCAGGTCGAGGCCCTGAAGAAGGGCGTCGATGTGATCGTCGGCACCCCCGGCCGGCTGCTCGACCTGGCCGGCCAGCGCAAGCTCGATCTCTCGCACGTCCGCGCGCTGGTGCTCGACGAGGCCGACGAGATGCTCGACCTGGGCTTCCTGCCCGATGTCGAGAAGATCATCACCATGCTTCCGGCGAAGCGCCAGACGATGCTGTTCTCGGCGACCATGCCGGGCGCGGTCATCGGCCTGGCGCGGCGCTACATGTCGCAGCCCACGCACATCCGGGCCACCTCGCCCGACGGCGAGGGCGCGACCGTCGCGAACATCTCGCAGCACGTCTACCGGGCCCACTCGCTGGACAAGCCGGAGATGGTCGCCCGCATCCTGCAGGCCGACGGCCGCGGACTCGCGATGATCTTCTGCCGCACGAAGCGCACCGCCGCCGACATCGCCGAGCAGCTGGAGCGGCGAGGTTTCGCCTCCGGCGCCGTCCACGGCGACCTGGGCCAGGGGGCGCGCGAGCAGGCGCTGCGCGCGTTCCGCAACGGCAAGGTCGACGTGCTCGTCTGCACCGACGTGGCCGCCCGCGGTATCGATGTCGAGGGTGTGACCCACGTCATCAACTACCAGTCGCCCGAGGACGAGAAGACGTACCTGCACCGCATCGGCCGGACCGGCCGTGCCGGTGCCAAGGGCATCGCGATCACGCTGGTCGACTGGGACGACATCCCGCGCTGGCAGCTGATCAACAAGGCGCTGGACCTGGAGTTCAACGACCCGGTCGAGACGTACTCCACCTCGCCGCACCTCTACGAGGAGCTCGACATCCCGGCCGGCACCAAGGGTGTCCTGCCGCGTTCCGAGCGGACCCGCGCAGGGCTGGGCGCCGAGGAGATCGAGGACCTCGGCGAGACGGGTGGCCGCGGCCGCCGGTCCTCCGCCGCGCCCGACGCACGCGCGGAGCGTGCGCCGCGCACGCCGCGTCAGCGCCGTCGTACCCGGGGCGGCGCTGTCGTCGCTCCCCCGCACGAGACCGCGACAGCCCTGCCCGCCCCGGCCGGTGGGACCGAGGCGGCCGACGCCCCGGCGCAGCCGCGTACGCCGCGCCGGCGTCGCCGCACCCGCGCGGGTGCTGCGGACGCGGCGGCCGAGGCCGCGGTGAACACGGTCCAGGTCCCGGCCGCCGAGGCCCCGGCCGAAGCCGAGGCCGAGCCCGCCGCCGAGCCGCGCCGCCGCCGTACCCGTGCCGCCGTGGCGCGGCCGGTGGCGGAGGAGGTGGACTTCCAGACCGCCTCCGTCGCCGAGCCTGCGCCCGCGAGGACGGTGACCAAGCCGCGTCGCCGCACCCGCGTCGTCAAGCCGGTCGAGGACGGGGTCGACTTCCAGATCGCGCCGATCTCCGAGCCCGTCCCGGAGACCAGGCCCCGCCGTCGTACCCGCGCGGCCTCGAAGCCGAAGGCCGAGGTCGTGGCCGCGGTGGAGGCCCCGGCCGCCGAGGGCGAGGCGAAGCCGCGCAGGCGGCGGACGGCCCGTGCCGCCACCGGCACCGAGGGCTGAGCCCACGACACGTCATGCGTCCGGTCCGGGCTCGGTCCCGGACCGGACGCGTCTGCGTGTTCCCGGCCTGCCGGGAACACGCCGGGGACGCCCGTGACCGTACGGTCTTCGTACCGGCAGTCCTGCCCGTTCGGTGCACCAGGACATAACCTCGTCCCATGAGTCGGCCGCACACGTTCACCCCGCCGCCCCGCGCCCGCGCCCATCGGCTCCTTACCGCGCGCGGCGAGTTCGCCGTGCTGGACGCGACGCCGCAAGGCGCGACGCGCGGCACCGCCCTCCTGCTGCCCGGTTACATGGGCAGTAAGGAGGACTTCATCGCGCTCCTCGAACCGCTCGGTGCCGCGGGGTACCGGATCGTCGCCGTGGACGGCCGGGGGCAGTACGAGACCGGCGGCACGGACCGCGAGGAGACCTACGCGCAGGACGAGCTGGCCCGTGACGTGCTCGCGCAGGCGTCCGCCCTCGGGTCCGGTGACGGGGGCGGGGTGCATCTGGTCGGGCACTCCCTCGGCGGTCAGATCGCTCGTGCCGCGGTCCTGCTCGACGCCTCGCCGTTCCGTTCACTGACGCTGATGTCGTCCGGCCCCGCCCAGGTGGCCGAGGCCCAGCAGGTCAGGGTGAAGCTGCTCTCCGACGCGCTGGCGACCATGACCATGGCCGAGGTGTGGGAGGCGGTGCGCGCCTTCGATCCGCCCGAGGAGGTGGCACCGAACGGCGAGGCCCTGCGCCGACGCTGGCTGCTCCACCGGCCCGCCCAGTTGATCGCCACCGGCCGTCAGCTGGCGACCGAACCGGACCGGGTGGCCGAACTCGCCGCCACGGCTCTGCCCGTCCACGTACTTTCCGGCGAGCGCGACGACACCTGGCCGGTGTCCCTGCTCGACGACATGGCCCGGCGGCTGGGCGCGCACCGCACCCGGATCGACGGCGCCGAGCACTCGCCGAACACGGACCGCCCGGAGCAGACGGCGAGCGCGCTCGTCTCCTTCTGGGACGGCCTTCGCGCGGCGGCGCGCTTCTGAGCCCTGCCCTGGGCATGGCCCGTGAGCGGCCGTCGGCTCAGTACTGCGCCTGCACGTGCTGCCAGAAGCCGTCACGCAGCGACCGCCGCAGATGGGCGTGGCCGCGCAGCGAGTGCTGGAGCAGCCGTTCGGCCTCGACGAGCAGGTCCTGGTCGACGGAGCCCGGCAGGTACGGGTGGCCGGGCAGCAGATCGGCGAGGGATTCGCGGCCCCGCGCGGCCAGCCAGGCCGCGGCGATCTGCGCGCCGACGAAGCGGACGTCCTCGCGGGAGGGCGTGGGGCTGTCGTCCTCGTAGGTGGTGACGGGGCGTCTGGTGACGTACGGGCGGCAGAAGTCCAGGTCGAAGGTGCGCTGGCTGTCGACCTCCCAGAGCAGCGGTTCGGCCTGGTTGCGCCCCTCCCCCGCCTCGATGCCCCACAGGTGCACCCGGGCCCCGTAGCCCTGTGCCGCCTCGACCGCGGAGACCAGGTCCTCGTCGCCGCCGACCAGTGCCGCGTCGCTGATGGCACGGTGGCGGGCGAGCGACTCGAGGTCGCTGCGGATCAGTGAGTCGACGCCCTTCTGCTGGTTGTTGGCGTTGAGGTTGCCGAGTCTGACCTTGACGTCGGGGAGTTCGGCGATGGACTGCTGCTCGGTGGTGTGGATGCGGCGCCTGGCCCCGTCGTACCAGTAGACGCGCAGCAGCCGGCTGTCCGCGAAGATCGTGCGGGCCTTGTCGATGAATGCCTCGATCAGCCCTTCCGCGTCGAGGTCGAAGGACCTGCGGTCCTCGGTGCCGGTGACGAGCAGGCCGGCCGCGGCGTACACGTAGCCCGCGTCGACGAAGATCGCGTGGGTCGACGGGGTCTTCGACACCTCGGCGAGCACGCGCTGGAGCAGCTCGTTCGTCCGGTCCAGACGGTCGCGGATCTCTGCGTCGTTCATGCCGGCCTCGTGGTGCGCGCGCTCGTGCACAGGGCCGTGTGCCGCGCGACCGGTGCGTGCCCGATGACCTGCTGGTACTTAGACATCCAAAAATTTTCCTTAGCGTAGGGAATGTTTGTAGTGGGCAAGCCGTTGTCCATGTATCGGAGCGCGGACACCGCCGTCGGGCGCTCCCATCCTTGCGGACGGGGCACCCGTCCTCCCAGCAGTTCTCCAGCAGGAGGATCAGACGAAGGGAAGCCACATGCGCTTCGAGATCATGCGCCTCGACGACATCGACGGTACCGCCGTGGACAGCACCGTCGTGGACGCCGCCTCCGTCAACCGGATCGTGCAGCAGGCCGCGGCGACGGGCCAGCGCATCTACATCCGCCCGGCCGATTCCTCGGCCTCGTGACGCGCGACGGCGCGGACAGACGTAGCGCCCCCGTACGGTCGGTCCGTGCGGGGGCGCCGTGGTGTCCGCGGCTCGTCACGCGTTCTGGATGACCTGGGTGACACCGTTGATGATCTGCTGCACCGCGATGGCGGAGAGCATCATTCCGGCGAGCCGGGTCACCAGGACCACACCACCGTCCTTGATGACGCGGATGATCAGCAGCGAGTAGCGCATGGTCAGCCAGAGCACGATGTGCATGGCGATGATCGCCGACCAGACCGAGATCTGGCCGCCCACACCGTCGGCGTGCTGCACCGCCAGGATCACCGACACGATCGCACCGGGTCCGGCGAGCAGCGGCATGCCCAGCGGTACGAGCGCGACGTTGACGTCCTTGGTCTGCGTCGGCTCGTCAGTCTTGCCGGTGAGCAGGTCGAGCGCGATGAGCAGCAGGAGCAGGCCGCCCGCGATCATCAGGGCGGGCACGGAGACGTGCAGATAGTCGAGGATCTGCTGGCCGAGCACGCCGAAGACGGCGATGACGCCGAAGGCGACGGTGACCGCCTGGAGCGCCATCTTGCGCTGCGTCTTGGCGGGGCGGCCGGCGGTGAGGGCGAGGAAGATCGGCGTGATGCCGGGGGGATCCATAATCACAAAAAGCGTGAGAAAAAGGGATCCGAAGACAGCGATGTCGAACACGGTGAGCCTTGCACGAAGAGGGTGGGGAACCGGCCTGGAGGAACGCATGCCGGAAGCCGTGAGGCGGCCCGGTGGCCGGGAAGGACGCGGAAGCGGAACGGGAGGGTCGGACGGGCGGGCGGGAGCGACCGGACGGAACGGACGGGACGCCGGGCCCTGCCGTACGGCGTCGTGCCGGGCGGGCGCGGGGCCCCCGGCCGGGCCGCTGAACCGTCAGGCGCGGCGAGGTCCGCCGGTGCCCGGCACCGGGAAGGCTCCCGTGGCGCGCCGGGTGATCTCGCCGTAGATCTCGGGGTCGGTGGTGTACGTGCCGAGGGCGACGGGCTTGCGGCTGCCGTGGTAGTCGCTGGACCCGGTCGTCAGCAGCTCCAGCTCCCGCGCGAGCACGCGCAGCCTGGCCCTGGTCGGCTCGTCGTGGTCCATGTGGTCGACCTCGATGCCGTCGAGCCCGGCGGCGGCGAGCCGCGCGATCGACGACTCGGGCACCACATCGCCGCGCTTGACGGCGGCCGGGTGGGCGAAGACGGTGACGCCGCCCGCCGCCTTGACCAGGCGGATGGCGTCGAAGGGGTCGAGTTCGTGCTTCTCGGCGTACGCGCGTCCGCCGTTGGCGAGCCACTCGGGCGTGAAGGCGTCGGAGACGGTCTCGACGACGCCGAGTTCGACGAGCGCGGTGGCGATGTGCGGCCGGCCGACCGATCCGTCCCCGGCGATCCTCGCGACCCGCTCCCACTCGATCGGGACGCCGAGTTCCTGGAGCTTGCGCACCATGGTCCTGGCGCGCGGCACGCGGTCGTCCCGCACCAGCTCGCGTTCGCGCGCCAGCTCGGGCTCATCGGGGTCGAAGAGGTACGCGAGCAGGTGCAGGCTCACGCCGTCGATCCGGCAGGAGAGCTCCGCGCCGGTGACGAGGGTGAGCCCCTCGGGGAGGGCGGCGATCGCCTCGGCATGGCCGCGCACGGTGTCGTGGTCGGTGAGCGCGACGACGTCGAGCCCGGCGGCGGCGGCGTTCCGCACCAGTGCGGCGGGGCTGTCCGTACCGTCCGACGCGGTGGAGTGGGTGTGCAGATCGATGCGCACGACGCGTACTCCAATGCTCGGGGCGGACGGTAAGGCGCTCGGGCGCACGGAGAGGGTGCTCAAGATCCTGGCCGGACCGGCGACGGAGATCTGGTGCGCGCGGACGCGGGCGCCGAAACGGCCTCACAGCGGATCGTGTGCCGTGCCGGTGAGGCCGCGGGGGGTGAAGCGAAGCCGTTGGAGGCCGACCAGAACCTTCAGCACCCTCAAGGGGACATTCAAAAGGATAACCGGCATTCGAACAGCACTCGGCCACGCCCGGAAACCCGGCCGGGGCCTGACGCACGCACCCGACGCCGCACGCCCTAGTTGTACTGCCCTGTGAGGTTGGGGACGCGGCTGGCGGGTGGTTTGCCTTTCAGCGCGGTGTGTCCGCGGTGGTGATTGTAGGTGT
>NZ_JBIDBS010000049.1:0-9631 GCF_043204165.1 Streptomyces sp. NPDC047982
CAATCCACACCAAACCGGAAGGCCCTCACCCGTTCAAGATCCCTCAGCCGAGATCTGGCTCACCCGTCCACAACCTCCCGGGACAGAACACCTAGACGGCAGCCGTCCACAGGCTGATACGGCGTACGGGTCCCGCTTGTACGGTGAGGCCATGAGCCATCGCGCACCGTCGGGCCTCGCGGCGGTGAGTGCCGCACTGCTCGCCATGAGCCGGCCACTCGAAGTCCGCGACGTCCTGAAGACGATCGTCGCCTCGGCCCGCGAGCTGCTGGACGCCGAGTACGCCGCCCTGGGGGTCCCCGACGACCACGGAGGCTTCGCCCAGTTCGTCGTCGACGGGGTCAGCGACGAGCAGTGGAGGGCCATCGGCCCGCTGCCCCGGCAGCACGGCGTCCTCGCCGCGATGCTCCACGAGGCGCGGCCCGAGCGCCTCGCAGACGTCCGCAAGGACCCCCGCTTCGGGGGCTGGCCCGACGCTCACCCCGACATGTCCGACTTCCTCGGCCTGCCCATCCGGGACGGCGACGCGACCCTCGGCGCGCTCTTCCTCGCCAACAAGCGCTGTCCGAAGCCCGAGGGCAGCTGCGGTTTCACCGCCGAGGACGAGGAACTGCTGTCGATCCTCGCCCAGCACGCGGCGATCGCCCTCACCAATGCCCGGCTGTACGAGCGCAGCCGGGAGCTGACCATCGCCGAGGAACGCTCCAGGCTCGCCCATGAGCTGCACGACGCCGTCAGCCAGAAGCTGTTCTCGCTGCGGCTGACGGCCCAGGCCGCCACCGCCCTGATCGACCGCGACCCGGTCCGCGCCAAGGGAGAGCTCCACCAGGTCGCCGCCCTCGCCGCCGAAGCCGTGGACGAGCTGCGCGCGGCCGTCGTCGAGCTGCGCCCGGCCGCCCTCGACGAGGACGGCCTCGTCGCCACGCTCCGCACCCAGATCCAGGTCCTGGACCGCGCCCACACGGCCCGGGTCACCTTCGACAGCAAGGGCGTACGGGCCCTGCCCGCGGCCCAGGAGGAAGCGCTGCTCCGCGTCTCCCAGGAAGCACTGCACAACGCCCTGCGCCACTCGGGCGCCGCACACGTCGACGTCGCCCTGACCCGGCACGGCAACGGCGCACGCCTGCGCATCACCGACGACGGCAGCGGCTTCGACCCCGCGGCGACCGGGCGGGCGGGCCGTCACCTGGGCCTGGTGTCGATGCGGGACCGCGCGAGCGGGGTCGGCGGAAGACTCACCGTTGAATCGGCGCCCGGCAAGGGCACCACGATCGAGATGGAGATCCCCGGTGGCTGACAGGATCATCAGGGTGCTGCTGGTCGACGACCACCAGGTGGTACGCCGCGGTCTGCGTACGTTCCTGGAGATCCAGGACGACATAGAGGTGGTCGGTGAGGCTGCCGACGGCGCCGAAGGGGTGGCCAGGGCCGAGGAACTGCGTCCCGATGTCGTCCTGATGGACATCAAGATGCCCGGAACCGACGGAATCGAGGCACTGCGCAGACTCCGTGAGCTGGCGAACCCGGCCAAGGTCCTCATCGTCACCAGTTTCACCGAGCAGCGCACCGTCGTTCCCGCCCTCCGGGCCGGGGCCTCCGGCTACGTGTACAAGGACGTCGACCCGGACGCGCTGGCCGGGGCCATCCGCTCGGTGCACGCCGGCCACGTGCTCCTCCAGCCGGAGATCGCGGGAGCCCTGCTCACCCAGGACGAAGGGGCCGGCGGCACGGGCCGGGGCAGCACCCTCACCGAACGGGAACGGGAAGTACTGGGCCTGATCGCCGACGGCCGCTCCAACCGCGAGATCGCACGGGCACTGGTCCTCTCCGAGAAGACCGTCAAGACCCACGTGTCGAACATACTGATGAAGCTCGACCTCTCGGACCGGACCCAGGCGGCGCTCTGGGCCGTACGCCACGGGGCGGCGGGCTGAGCCGAGCAGCGCCCATGACCGGACGTCCCCGGGCGGGTGCGCACCGCCCGTCCCGGAGGAAAGCCCGGGAGCCCGGACGCGACCGTCCGGGCTCCCGCCCCGCCCCGGGGCGGCGCCCCGGGACCTACCGTTCCCGCTCGCGCTCCTCCACGCAGGCGTTGTACGCGGCGACCTGCGCCCTCCGGGCCACACGCTCGACCGGCCGCAGCGCCTCCGCCCGCGCCGCGATCTCCGAGGCGCTCACCGCCCCGCCGTGCCCGTGCCCGTACGCCACCGAGATCAGCAGCCCGACCCGCTGAGCCAGCTCCAGCACCCGCACCGCCCGCGGCGGATACCCCGGAGCCAGCACCTCGCGGCCCCGCTCCACCCGCGCCCGGTACGCGTCCACCGCCGCCTCCGCCATCGGCCCGGAACCGGCCACGTCCAGCCGCGACAGCACCTCCGTCGCGTCCCGCAGCGCCTCGGCGAGCTCCCGCTCCGCCTCGCCCAGCGACGGCACGTCGGCCGGCGAAGCCTCGCGCACCGGCAGGCAGTGCCAGACCACCTCGACGTGCAGATCCCCCTCCGGCCCTCGCTCGCTCACCTCGGGAACCAGTCCGTACGGGGCACCGAAGGCGATCACCGCCTCCTCTGCCTCCAGCGCCCGCGCGTTGAACTCCGGCGGACCGCTCAGCCCCAGCGGATGCCCCGGGGCCGGCAGCGCGACCCGGAACCCGCTCACCCCCAGGCCACGCAGCCGCCCGAGCGCCAGCGTCAGCCCCACCGGCCCCGCCTCGCCCGGCAGTCCCTCCACGCGGTGCACCGCGTCCTCCCCGACGATGGCGAGCGCCGCGTCGTCCGGAGACACGAGTCCCGCGAGCAGCGCGTTTCCCCAAGCGGCCAGCAACCCTGAGCGTGGTTCCGAAAGCATGGGGACAGCCTAGGGAACCGGCCGACGGCCCGGGGCCACTCGGGCCCAGCGCCGGGCACACTCCCGCGGTGGCGTAGATTTCCCTGGGAGCTGTGCCCACAGGCACGCGACGATCTCGACACTGCATGGGGAGACAACGCGCCATGAGCGATGTACTGGAGCTGGTGGACGTATCCGTGGTCCGAGACGGACGCGCTCTGGTGGAAGACGTCTCCTGGCACGTCAAGGAGGGGGAGCGCTGGGTCATCCTCGGCCCGAACGGCGCCGGCAAGACCACCCTCCTCAACATCGCGTCCAGCTACCTGTTCCCGAGCACCGGCACCGTCAGCATCCTCGGCGAACAGCTCGGCGGCGTCGGCACCGACGTCTTCGAACTCCGCCCCCGCATCGGCATGGCGGGCGTCGCCATGGCCGACAAGCTGCCCAAGCGACAGACCGTCCTGCAGACCGTGCTCACCGCCGCCTACGGCATGACCGCCACCTGGCACGAGAACTACGAAGCCGTCGACGAGGAGCGAGCCCGCGCCTTCCTCGACCGCCTCGGCATGAACGAGTACCTCGGCCGCAAGTTCGGCACCCTGTCCGAGGGCGAGCGCAAGCGAACGCTGATCGCCCGCGCCATGATGACCGACCCCGAACTGCTGCTCCTCGACGAGCCCGCGGCGGGACTCGACCTCGGCGGACGCGAGGACCTGGTCCGCCGCCTCGGCCGACTGGCCCGCGACTCCTACGCGCCCTCCATGATCATGGTCACCCACCATGTCGAGGAGATCGCCCCGGGCTTCACCCACGTCCTGATGATCCGCCAGGGCAAGGTGCTCGCCGCCGGTCCCATGGAGACCGAGCTCACCTCGCGCAACCTCTCCCACTGCTTCGGCCTGCCGCTCGTCGTCGAGCGCACCGGCGACCGCTACACGGCCCACGGACTTCCGCTCTCCTGAGACGTCCCTCCGGAAGACCGGAAGACCGGAGGCCGCAAGAACCGGAGCCCGGTGAACCCGTCCGGCCGGAGCCGGTCCGTTCCCCATCCGCCCTCCCGACCCACCGAAGCGCTCCTGTCCCCGATACGTCTTCGCCCTCCCCATCCGCCCCCCGACCCCTCGGACGGGCCCGCCGCCGACCGCCCGACGCCCACCACACCGCCACGTCGGCCGTCGCCCACCGGCCACCGCCGGCCATGGGCCGCACGGGCCACGGGGCCGTCGAGGCTGTCCGCTTGCGCACTGTCCGCGAGGGCACTCGCGGTCCTACCATGACCCCGTGGACATCGACGCGTGGGTGTGGTGGCTGATCGGCGCGGCGGGACTGGGCATCCCGCTCGTCCTGACCGCGATGCCCGAATTCGGCATGTTCGCCGTCGGAGCGATCGCCGCCGCGGTCGTCGCGGCGCTCGGCGGCGGCATCGTGGCCCAGGTGCTGGTGTTCGTCGTGGTCTCCGTGGCGCTCATCGCGGTGGTGCGCCCCATCGCCACCAGACACCGCGCCGACCGGCCTCAACTCGCAACGGGTGTCGATGGACTGAAAGGCCGTCAGGCGGTCGTCCTGGAACGGGTCGACGGCAACGGCGGCCGGATCAAACTGGCCGGGGAGATCTGGTCCGCCCGGGCACTCGACGGGGACCAGAGCTTCGATCCGGGCCAACAGGTCGATGTCGTCGACATCGACGGAGCCACAGCGGTCGTCATGTGACCGAATCACCCCCACGGCGGCGCGCGTTCTGTCAGACTCGAAGTCGATCATCATGAGATCGGGGTCGCATCCGTATTCGACCCCTCCTACGATCTCGACCTCGATCACCCGCGATCCGTCGGCAACCGAAGGGCAATGAGGAACACGATGCAACCGATCATCATCGTCCTGATCATTCTGGTGGTGCTCGTCTTCATCGCCCTGATCAAGACCATCCAGGTCATTCCGCAGGCCAGCGCCGCCATCGTGGAGCGCTTCGGCCGCTACACCCGTACGCTCAACGCGGGCCTGAACATCGTCGTTCCGTTCATCGACACCATCAGGAACCGCATCGACCTGCGTGAACAGGTCGTTCCCTTCCCGCCTCAGCCGGTGATCACCCAGGACAACCTGGTCGTCAACATCGACACCGTCATCTACTACCAGGTGACGGACGCCAGGGCCGCCACGTACGAAGTCGCCAGCTACATCCAGGCGATCGAGCAGCTCACCGTCACGACCCTCCGCAACATCATCGGTGGCATGGACCTGGAGCGGACCCTGACCTCCCGCGAGGAGATCAACGCGGCCCTCCGCGGAGTCCTCGACGAGGCGACCGGCAAGTGGGGCATCCGCGTCAACCGCGTCGAACTCAAGGCGATCGAACCGCCCACCTCCATCCAGGACTCGATGGAGAAGCAGATGCGCGCGGACCGTGACAAGCGCGCCGCGATCCTCCAGGCCGAAGGAACCCGCCAGTCCGCGATCCTCACCGCCGAGGGCGAGAAGCAGTCCGCGATCCTGCGGGCCGAGGGTGAGGCCAGGGCGTCCGCCCTGCGCGCGGAGGGCGAGGCGCAGGCGATCCGTACGGTCTTCGAGTCGATCCACGCCGGCGACCCGGACCAGAAGCTCCTCTCGTACCAGTACCTCCAGATGCTCCCGAAGATCGCCGAGGGCGACGCCAACAAGCTCTGGATCGTGCCCAGCGAGATCGGCGATGCGCTGAAGGGCCTCAGCGGTGCCTTCGGCAACCTCGGCAACGGTGCCCCCGGATTCGACACCGGCGGCAAGGAACGCCGGGAGCAGCCCCCGGTCGAATGACGCGTGGATGCCCTCGTGCATGATCGGTGCACGACGCATCGACCATGCACGGGGGAGCCACCATGACCATCTGGGAGATGCTCGCCGTCTTCGCGGCGGGCATCAGCGCCGGCACGATCAACACGATCGTCGGATCCGGAACGCTGATCACCTTCCCGGTGCTGCTCGCCACCGGGCTGCCCCCGGTCACCGCCACCGTCTCCAACGCGCTCGGCCTGATCCCCGGCTCGATCAGTGGCGCCATCGGCTACCGCGCGGAACTCGCCGGGCAGGGCCGTCGCGTCCTCAGACTCGCCGTCGCGGCCCTGATCGGCGGTCTCACCGGCGCCACGCTCCTGCTCACCCTGCCGCCCACGGCCTTCGAGACGATCGTGCCGGTCCTGGTGACCCTGGCCCTGATCCTCGTCATCCTGCAACCGCGCATCAGCAGGGCCGTCCAGCGACGACGAGAGCACAACGGCGCTCCCGCCCGCGTCGACGGCGGCCCGCTCCTCTTCACCGGGTTGATGCTCGCCAGCGTGTACGGCGGCTACTTCACCGCCGCCCAGGGGATCATCTACCTCTCCCTGATGGGGATGCTGCTCGACGACACCATGCAGCGGCTCAACGCCGTCAAGAACGTCCTGGCAGCCGTCGTCAACAGCATCGCCGCGCTCTTCTTCCTCTTCGTCGCGGACTTCGACTGGACGGCCGTCGTGCTGATCGCGGTCGGCTCGGCACTGGGCGGCCAGGTCGGTGCCACGATCGGCCGCCGCCTCAGCCCGACCGTGCTGCGCACCCTCATCGTCGTGGTCGGCGCGGTCGCGATCGTCCAGTTGCTCCTGCGCCGACACGGCTGACACACGGGAAGCCCGCCCTCGCAGGAGGACGGGCTTTCGGCACGATTCGGTGCGTGCGCCGACTACGCGGCAGCGCGATCCAGCCATTCCGGCAGCGCGGAACGCTCGTCGGCACCCATCGCCAGCAGCATCGCTTCCGCCGGAGAGGGGACGAACGGCTGCCGCAGCAGCGGCATCCCCGCCTGCTCCGGCGTCCGGGCCGCCTTGCGGTGGTTGTCCTCGGCGCAGGACGCCACCGTGTTCAGCCAGGTGTCCTGGCCACCCTGGGCCCGCGGCACCACGTGGTCGACGGTGCTCGCCCGCCGTCCGCAGTACGCGCACCGGTGCTGGTCCCGTATCAGCACGCCCCTCCTGGACCACGGGGCCTGTCTTCGGAACGGCACCCGCACGTACCGGCAGAGCCTGATCACCCTCGGCACCGGGATGTCCACGGCGGCGCCACGCATGCGCAGATCGGGGTGCGACTGCTCGACGACGGCCTTGTCCTGCAGAACCAGCACCACCGCACGGTTCAGCGTCACCGTCGACAGCGGCTCGAAGCTCGCGTTCAGTACCAGCGTGTCCCGCATCTCGCCCACCTCCTGTGTGCCGCCCGCCCCCTGGCAGGCCCGGAACAACTCTGGCCGGGCAGGCTGTGGGGGACAACGCAATAAAAACTGCCCTGCCCTGATCGCTTCAGGACCAGGGCAGGGCGAACAACGGGCGAACTCCGGGTTCCGGAGCCCTCTCGAGCCGAACTCTCGGTGAAGGCTGGGCGCCTACTTGGCCGGGGCCTCGTACTCACCGATCAGCTGGGCACGACCCAGTGTGTGGAACCGCAGATGGAACCCGACGACCGCGGGCGAGGTGTCGCCGTCGACGCCGAGCTTGTCGCTGTCGACCGCGTACACGGTGAAGACGTAGCGGTGCTTCTCACCGACCGGAGGCGCGGCACCGCCGAAGTCCTTCGTCCCGTAGTCGTTGCGGGCGTGGACGGCCCCGGCGGGCAGCCCGGCGAACTCCCCGCTGCCCGCACCGGCCGGCAGTTCGGTGACCGAGGCCGGGATGTCGAAGAGCACCCAGTGCCAGAACCCGCTGCCCGTGGGGGCGTCGGGGTCGAAGCAGGTCACGGCGAAACTCCTGGTCCCGGCCGGGAAGCCCTCCCACCGCAGATGCGGCGAAGTGTTCCCGGCCGCCAGCACCTGCGCGTCCGCCAGCACGGCCCCCGGGGCGACGTCGTCGCTCACGACCGTGAACGACGGCACCTCGGGATGGAAGTCGTGCGGCAGCGGCGCCCTCTTCTGCTCGGTCACGTCAGCACCTCTCCTGATCGTCCTGCCGCCGTCGGCAGGTCTCCCTCCGACCCTAGAACCAGAGTCAGAACCAGTTGCGCCGACCGCCGACCTCGGCGAGCCACTGGTTGAGGTACGCCGCCCAGTCCGTCGTGTGGAAGTCGGTCAGCCCGACCTTGAAGGAGCGGTAGGTGTCGCTGCCCTCGCTGAAGAGCCCCGGCTTCTTGTCCATCTCCAGGACGACGTCCATCTCGCGGTCGTCCGCGACGAACGACAGCTCCACCTGGTTCAGCCCGCGGTACTGCTGCGGCGGGTAGAACTCGATCTCCTGGTAGAACGGCAGCCGCTGGCGCGTCCCCCGGATGTGGCCGCGTTCCAGGTCCGCGCTGCGGAAACGGAAACCGAGCTGACCGAAGGCGTCGAGAATCGCCTCCTGGGCCGGCAGCGGATGCACGTTGACCGGGTCCAGATCGCCCGAGTCCACCGCCCGCGCGATCTCCAGCTCCGTGGTCACGCCGATGTGCATGCCGTTCAGATGCTGACCGGCGAACATCGTGATCGGCGTCTCCCACGGGATCTCCAGCCCGAACGGTACGACGTGCACCGCACCGGCCTGCACCTGGAACGCGCCCCCGAGCCGGAGCTTGGTGAACTCGATGTCCTGCTTGGTCTCCGTGTCCTGACCCTCGACCTCGACCCGGGCCTGCAGCCCCACGGAGAGCCCCTCGATTTGCTGATCCACGCTGCCGCCCTGGATCCGCACCTCGCCCTGGACGACTCCGCCCGGTACGACGTTGTGTTCGCTGAGCTCGGTCTCCACCGAGGCACCACCGGCACCCAGACTCGCGAGCAGCCGCTTGAAGCCCATGTTCTTTCCTCCTTGGTCCTGACCCCATAGATACGCGTCAGGACCGTCGTCGGTTCCCGGTACCCTCGAACGTCATGACCGAGGGTCTGGAACGTACACCGCTCACCCGCGACTTCTTCGACCGCCCCGTACTGGACGTCGCCCCCGATCTCCTGGGCCGGATCCTGGTCCGTGCCACGCCCGACGGTCCCATCGAGCTCCGTCTCACCGAGGTGGAGGCGTACGCGGGCGAGGCCGACCCCGGATCGCACGCCTTCAGAGGCCGTACGCCACGCAACAGCGTCATGTACGGACCGCCCGGCCACGTGTACGTCTACTTCACGTACGGCATGTGGCACTGTCTCAACCTGGTATGTGGCCCCGAGGGTGTGGCCAGCGGTGTCCTGCTCCGCGCGGGCGAGATCCAGGTGGGTGCCGAACTCACCCATGAACGTCGGCTCTCGGCCCGCAACGACAAGGAACTGGCCAAAGGGCCGGCCCGATTGGCCACCGCCCTCGACATCGACCGCGCGCTCGACGGCACCGACGCCATCGCCCACCCCGGCAACGCGCTGCACGTACTGCACGGCACCCCACCACCCCGTGACCGGGTCCGCAACGGTCCGCGCACCGGAGTCGGCGGCGACGGAGCCGCACGTCCGTGGCGATTCTGGATCGACGGCGACCCCACGGTGAGCTCCTACCGGGCCCACGTGCCACGCCGCCGCGCAACTTGACGCGCCCATCCGGACCACCTAATGTGGTCCGGGCCGTTTGAAACGGGCACTGCTATCGGTGCGATCCATCGGATCGACTGAAGCAACTCGGAACGGCAAACCACTACCTACGACACACCCTCAGGGTGGGTTTTCGTCATGCCGTAATTCGGATTGATTTGGCTCGATTATGAGCGGTCCGAGAAATCGGCTAACGTAGTGGACACGCCGAAAGGTGAAGGCTCTCCAGCGGCCGCCGGAATTGAAATTCGGACCGGAAACGGAACGGAAAAAGAATCTGGTAAGGTTGGAGTCGCCGGAAAGGGAAACGCGAAAGCGTGGAAC
>NZ_JBIDBS010000050.1:0-9055 GCF_043204165.1 Streptomyces sp. NPDC047982
CCACACCAAACCGGAAGGCCCTCACCCGTTCAAGATCCCTCAGCCGAGATCTGGCTCACCCGTCCACAACCTCCCGGGACAGAACACCTAGGACGGCTTGCTGCCGTGCGGTTCATGGCCGACCGGGCCGACTCGCGCCCTGCGGATATCGACAGCACGCAATACCGTGCCGGTCTCACAGCCGCAGGCTGCCACCGCTTCCTGAAGGGATCAGCCATGTCGAACTTCACCCCGTACCTGGAGCGCAACCAAGCTTTCGCGGCCTCCGGTGCCCAGGCCGACGTCCCCCGGATCCCGTTCATCCCCTTCAAGCAGCTGTACCTGATCATCTGCATCGATCCGCGCGTGGAGCCCGCGGCTGTGCTGGGTGTCCGGCTCGGAGAAGCGATCACCGCACGTAACGTCGGCGGCCGCGTGACGCCGGCGATCATCAAGGACCTCGCCTGGATCGTGCATCTGCACGAGAACAAGACTCCCGACGCGGACTGGTTCGAGATCGCCGTCATCCACCACACCGACTGCGGCTCGGGATTTCTCGCCGACGACGATCTACGCGCCGGCTACGCCGCCCGCGGCGGCTGGGACGAACAGACCTCATCGGAGATGGCCGTCCTGGAGCCGTCCAAGACGGTCCGGAAGGACATCGCCAAGCTGCGCGCGGCACCCGAGCTCGCGCCGGCCATCGGCAACATCAAGATCGGCGGCTACGCGTACGACCTCGGGACCGGGAAGATCACCACCGTCGTGCAGCCAGGCTGAGCAGGACACCGTCGGCCCCGGCCGTCCCGGCCGGCGACGAGCCGGAAGCACCTGTGTCCGGTTTCCGGCGTGCCCAGTTTCCAGCCGTCGGGCTCCCACCGCCCGCCCCGGGTGCTCGCCCGTCCGCACGGCAGTGCGGCCACCGGTGAGCACGGGTGCGGAATGCGCCGCGTGAGCCGGCACCACGTGCTCGTTGCCTATCTCCTCCAGGGCGTCGGCGGTGTCCTCCTGGTCGGGATCCGGGTGACGTTCACCGCGAGCCGGATGATGCCGCGCGCGATTCCCGGCGCCGCCGTGGTGGGGAGTCCCGCGCCCTGGCCTCGTTCACGGCCGCGCGTACGGCTCACCCCCGGCGGGCCGGCTCCGTCCGTCTCGTCCAGGCCGGCCCGGCGCCGGTCCGGGCGACGAGCCATTGTTCCCGACGGCCGCCGCGGGGTCGGCGCGGCCGGCTGACCCAGATGCGTGCGGTCCGGTCCTGGACCAGGATCGGGGTAGGAGGTGTGGGGGGCTGGAGGTCGGCATGCCGAGGCCCGTATGGACCGGTGCCATTTCGTTTGGCCTGGTCACGATGCCGGTGAAGGTCGTCTCCGCGACCGAGGACCACTCGATCCGCTTTTACCAGGTCCACCTGGAGGACATGGGCCGGGTCCGTACGAGGAAGGCCGGCCGCCCTGAACGCGTCCGTGACGGCGGCCAGGCAAGCGCGTGGCGAGCAGGCCGACCAGGACGCGACGGTGCACGAGATGCGGCCCGGTAAGAAGACGGGGACGACGGCGGCTCCGGCCACGAAGACCGCGGCGAAGAAGACCGCCGCCCGCAAGACGGCGCGAACAAGCGCGGCGCTTCCTGACCGGGGCTCCTTCGCCGTGGTCGTGCTGCCCCGGGTCGCACCGATGCTCGCCACCCCCGGCCCGCTGCCAACCGCCGACGAGCAGTGGGCGTTCGAGGTGAAGCAGGACGGGCAGCGGGCCATGGTCTACCTGCCCGGTGACGGGACCGTGCTCCTGCGGGCCCGGTCCGGGACGGACATCACTGCTGCCTACCCCGAACTCGCCGGACTCGGCCCAGCACTCGGCCGGCCCGCGGTCCTGGACGGGGAGATCGTGGTCCTCGATCCCGAAGGGCGCAGCGACTTCGAGCGGCTCCAGTCCCGGATGGGCCTGACCGGGTCCCCCGCGAAAGCGGCCCGCATGGCGGCGACGGTGCCTGTTCATCTGGTCCTGTTCGACGTCGTCCACCTGGGGCAGGACTCCCTGGTGCGCACGCCGTACACCGAGCGCCGGAACGTGCTGGAGGGCCTCGGCGTGCAGGGGCCGTACTGGTCGACGCCGTCGGCCGTCACCGGGCACGGGGCGCAGGCCCTGGAGATGACCCGGTCCGCGGGCCTGGAAGGGCTGATCGCGAAACGGCTCACCTCCCGCTATGAGCCGGGTGTCCGCTCCCGCTCCTGGATCAAGATCCGCAACGTGAGGACCGCGGACGTGGTCGTCGGCGGATGGGTACCCGGCCGCGGCCGACTCACCGGCCTGCCCGGCGCCCTCCTCGTCGGCCAGCCCCGACACGGGCACCTGCGGTACGTGGGCAGCGTCGGCACCGGATGGAGCGACCGGGAACGCACAGCCTTCGCACACCTCCTCCAGGAACACACCACCGACCACTGCCCCTTCGACAACGTGCCCGCAGTGACCGGAGCACGATGGGTACGTCCCCGACTCGTCGGCGAAGTCCGCTACACGACCCGCACCCGCGCCGGACTCCTACGCCAACCCGCCTGGTACCGCCTGCGCCCCGACCTCACCCCGGACGACATCATGTGATCAGGGCAATCCACTTCCGCGGTGGCGGAAACGGCCGCCGCTCCCGCCCTTCCGGACGTTTCGAGGGTTCGGATCCGGAGTCGGGACAGTCCCTGGGGCGGGTGGCGGTCGCGCAGTCGTCTCCCGTGGCCGTTGTGCCGTTGCCCGTGTCGATCGACTTGCTGCGGTCGTACGGATCGACCCGGTGAGCGCCGTCGGCCGGCTGCTCGTCGGCCGCGCCGAAGGGCGGCACGAAGTACGTCCGCCAGCCCTCCGGCTGCCGGGAGCGCTCCCGCAGCCGCCGCTCGGCCTCACGGGCTCGCGTCGACGGCTCCACGGGGGCCCCGGCCGCACCCGTCACCGATTCACGGAGGAACCGCTCCCACTCCTCTTCCGGCACGGACGACCCGTCCTGCCCCCAGCCTCGCTCACACCGCACTTCCGTTCTCGCCCGATCGCTCGATGTCCGATGGCTCAATCGCTCGACCCCCTGCTCAGCCGACTGTGCACCGGCCCATCGAAAGCCGCCCGTACGATTGCATGAGCCGGCCGCCGGTCCGCCGGGGCTTTTCGGGCAGGTGGTCCAGCAGCGCGGCCGAGCCCAGCACGGCCCGCTCGCCGGCGCCCAGGACAGCGAAGTCCTCGGCCGCCTGGAGATGGACCTGATCGATGAGCATGCCCGTGCCGTGGACATCGGCCAGGCGAACCCGTATCCCGGTCAGCCCGACGATCATGTACGTGCGCAAACGCGGGCCGTTCCGCGCCGACACAGGTCTCGCGTCACCAGTGGGGTCGCGGGTGGTGCCCCGGATGTGCACCGGGGTGGATCAGCCGCCGCAGCCCGTCGTGAAATCCATCCATTCGATGACCCAGCCACTCGGCTCCTTCTTCCACTCGAAGCCGCCCAGGTTCCTGTCGTAATCTCCGTCGGGCTTCTCGTAACAGCCGCCCAGGTTGGCCTTGCCGTCGGTGCGCTCCACCTTCCCGTAGATCGGGATGTCCGTGCCTTCTGGAATCGGGGTGAGCTTCGTCTCTTGCACGTAATAGGAGACGGTGTCCTCGCAGAGCGGCGATCTCCCCTCATCTCTCAGTCAAGCGCCCTGTAGAACGATCGCACGAGCCGAGCTTGCGCCGAGGGAGTGGAATCGGCCAGCCGGCACACGGCCGGGCCGTCCCCGCGTACAGCGCCCGGGCGAAGGCCCGGTAGGACTCCTCCGGGCTCTGGGGAGGCTTCGAGGCTTCGGCAACAGCATCTCCGCCCATGGGCCCCTCTCCGGCCCCGGCGGACGATGACGTCATATGTGATCAACGATCAATAAATGCTGGCTATGGCCGGGTACTTGGGTGGGGCGAGGCGCCAGGTCGGCTGTCTCAGAATGGCTGCGCCTTCGCCTTGACGACACCAGCGCGGGCATCCGTCTCGGCATCGCGCTCAGCCTCATGGCCCGGGTTGAGGTCGACGAGCGCGATGCTCTCCTGGAGGTCGTCGCGGACTCCCTGCACCAGGGTGCGGCGGCCGTGGATAAGGCCATGTGGCTCTCCGGCAAGGGGATCGGCTGGGCACTGGTTGGTTCCATGCGTCCTCCGTCGGTACTCGGTGATCACAACGGTGCCGAGTGTGTCAGCGCCGGTCGGGGGCGGCCTGGGTCTGCGGCCACGGGGAGGGCTATCCTCTGGCCGGTCACCGATTTTCACCGGCAGGAGGTTTCAGGCACTGATGACTGTGTCGTCTCGTGACTCGATGCTGGAGCTGCTCTCGGCCGACGGCCCGGATCCGGACCATGCCGAGGCGATGATGCTCTACGGCAGGCTGGTCGGAACCTGGGACATCAGCAACCGATACCGGTTTCCCGATGGGCAGTGGCATACCGCGGCGGGCGAGTGGCGTTTCGGCTGGGCCTTGGGCGGCCGGGTGGTGCAGGACGTGCTCTTCTGTCCGGAGTTCCACGATCGGTACCCCGGCACCACCATTCGCATGTACGACATCACGACCGGGCTGTGGCAGATTACGTGGATCTCACCGAAGCTTCCGTCGTACTTTTCCCAGATCGGTCGGTCTGACGGTGCTGGTGGGATGATCCAGGAGGGTACCGACTCCGAGGGCAGGCGCTCGCGGTGGACGTTCACCGACGTCACGGCGACCTCGTTCCGCTGGCAGGGGTTCAGCGCCACCCCCGACGGCGAGTTCGAGTTGTTCCAGGAGATGCACGCGACGCGCAGGTAGTGCAGCATCCGGGACGGATCAGCGAGCAGATCAGGATCTTGGGCAGCGGGTTGAGCCACACCAACAGTGGTGCGTGCTTGTCCGAGCCGTCGGCGAGCGCGACCAGAGTGAAGGTGAAGGCCGCGCTGATCGTGTGGGCCAGCAGGAAGCGGAGTCACGAGAGCCATGCGGCCGCGATGGCTTGCCGCCCGTACGGCTGAAGGCGACTCGTTCACCATGTCCCGGATCCCTGTGTACGTGTCGAAGACCCTGCCCGCCGTCCCGAGCCCCATAGCCCGGGGCGCCGTCATGCCGTACGGCCCTGGGCGGGGAGGCCGTTGGGCCGCTCGGGCGGGCGCACCACCGGTCAGCGTGCGGCAGTAGGTGACGTGGTCGTCGGCGGCCCCGGCGAGTTCAAGACACGCAGGTACTTCTGCCCGAGGCCCTGCTCGTTCTCGTCCATGGACATCCATCCGGTCAGGTACCCGAAGTCCGCGACCGCGGCCCGCATGCCCCCGCACCGTCTGATCGGTCCCGGCCGCGCGCAGGTACGGACCGGCCGTGTTCACCAAGGAAGCGGCGGCCATCGGGCGGGCGTGCCCGGCCCCGCCCCAGCAGCCGGGGCACGGACCCGGCGTGGCCGCGCAACACCTGGTCGAGTGCATCGGCGAGATCGGCCTCATGCCGCTCACGCTCCCCGCGCTGCTCGAATCGAGCTCACCACGACCACCCACCGTGCCCACTCCCTTCCCAGCACACCGATCCTTGCTGCCCGTCCACGCTCAGGGCCACCACCAGCGGGCTCACAGACCACGGATCCGCCACGCAGCAGCTCATCGAGCCCCGTCATCAACTGCCCGGACCACAACGCGGGAGGGACGGCGCGGCGGCGACGCTGCTGACGGGGGACGTCACGCGCTCGCGTCTGTTCGTTGACCACGGAGGTCCGATCCAGCAGATCCGCGAGCGCGCAGACCGGCAGCGGGCAGCCGCCGCTGCGGATCCACTGGACCGGCGGGGCGCCCGGACCGGGTGCCCCGGCTCGGGCACCGGCGCCTGCGGGTGATGAACCCGGGGCACGGAGTGGCATACGGGTGAATATGTCCCTGGATCGGTCGAACCCGGCTGGTCCGCTGGCATGTATTTGATCATGCAGGATCCGTTTGATGTCGCCGCCGTCATAGCCAATTCAGCGCAGGGGTGCAGCGCGGTCCAGGAGGGCTGCTGCAGGCCGGTGACGGTGGTGGGGCACGAGGTGTCGGCGCATCACGTCCAGGCGGCGGGCTGCACGGACGGAGCTGAGGTGGGGGTAGTTGTCTAGGAAGTGTGTCCAATGGGTGAGGGCGGCGTCGAGGTGGCCGTGGGCGAGGAGGGTTTCGGCGAGGTGGGCGTGGGTGAGGGTGCGGGCGTGGCGTTCTGTGGCAGTGCGCAGGCGCAGTGAGGCGGTGTAGGCGCCGATCGCTTGGGACCGCTCGCCGAGGGCGGCCAGGGTCTGGGCACGCTGGTAGTGCAGGGCCGCCAGCGGATAGGCGGTGAACGGGCCGGGAGCGGAATCGGCCTGCTGGTGGAGTTGCTCGGCCTGGCGGAGCGCGGTCAGGGCGGTGTGCCGGTCCTCGGGTGCGGCGGTGACGGCGAGGTGGGCCTGGGTGTAGGCGCGGACGATGCGCGGAGCGTTGCGGGCGGCGTCGGCGGCGCGCCCGGCGAGGTTCATCACCGCGGGGGTGCGGTGGCCCAGATCGTGGGCGTGGGTGGCCATGGCCCGTAACGTGATCGCGAAGACTGCCCGGTCACCGGCATCGGCGGCGAGGCGGGCGGCGGTGTGGTGGTAGCGCTGGGCCAGGGCGTCGGCTCCACTGTCGGCGCTCATGGTCCCGAGCAGCGTGATCAGCTGGGCGGCCCCTGTGAGCAGCTGCCGGTGTGTGTGCTCGGCGGCGGGGGCCTGCAGGTAGCCGGCCACATCATGGCCGAGATAGGCGGCCAGCGCGGTGCGGACATGACCGGAGCCGTGGAGCTGGGCGGCCTCGGCGAAGACGCGCGCCATGGTCTGCATCTGCTCGACCTCCCCCCGCCCTGGCCGGCCTCTCGCACCATCTGAATCCGGTGCCGAGCCGGCAGGTGGTTTGGCGTCGGGCGACCACGCGACGGGATTGGCCAGCATGGCCAGGCTGTACACCCCGGCGTGCAGCAGGCGGCGGCGTTCGGGGTCGAGGTGAGCGCGGGTGAGTGCAGTTAATCGGCGCAACGGGTCAGCCTCCCAGGACAGATCGAGGACGGTGCACGGGGGGCGGCTCAGGCCCGCCTCCACGGCATCCACGGGCCGCCCGAGGCGCCGGGAGAGCGCCTCCAACAGCAGCTGCGGCACCGGCGGCCGGGGTGTGGTGCCGGACAGCCAGCGCGAGACCATGGAGCGGTCGCAGGCCAGCTGGCGTCCGTGCTCGGCAGCCACCTGCCGCAAGGCCGCAGCGAGCTGTGCGCCGCTCCAGTCGGCCTCCGCAAGCAGCGTTCGCAGGCGGGTATTGGGTGTTTTCGGCACGTCTTCCCTCTCTGGCTCCGGTCAACCGGCCCACTCTTGCCGGGAATTCACAAGTGCGCAATGGTGCAGCGGTTGCAGCGCATTCACCGCCTCGACCGTCTGTCCGTCGGGAAATCCGCGCGGTGTACTGGTTGTCGTCTTCAACGACAGGCACAACCCGCTGTGTTCGTTCTGGCCGCTACCTGCCCCGGACCCCGGTGCAGGACGGGCTGATGACCACGGCCACCGTCGCACCCGCCCTGGCTGACCCGAGCGCCCCCCGTGAACGCCGCCTGGGATCACGTGAGCAGGTACTGCACCGCAACACCACTGGAGCTGTGATGAGCGTTCTTGACGTCGTCCGGATCGACGGAGCCCGGGCACTGGTGACTGGCGCATCCCGCGGCATCGGCCGTGCGGTCGCGCTTGCTTTGGCCGAGGACGGAGCCGATCCGGCTCTGTCGGCACCGCACCGCCGAGAATCTCAAAGACACCGCCCACGATGTCGAGGCGTTCGGCCGCAGGGTCGCCGTGGTGGTCGGCGATGTCGTGGAACGGGCGTCTGCCGCTCTGGGCGGTCTGGACGTTGTCGTGCGTAGTGCGGGGCTGCTGCCCCTGCACGACGATGGCACACCCGTACTGGTGCCGTTGGAGCTGAGCAGCCAGGCCGACTGGGATCACGTGATGAGCGTCAACCTGGCGCCATGGCCGGCCGGTGCGGTGCTGCCCGTCCCCACCTCGCCCGCTCCACCCGGCCCAGCTTGATCCTGCAATCGTCGGTGGGCGGGCTGACCCGCCCTCCGCTCTGGGATGCCCAGGCCGCTTCCCAGGCCGGACAACTTTCTCTCACGCGCAGTCCGGCGGCGGGATGGGCACGGCAAGGCATCCGGGGCAATGCCGTGTGCCCTGGCTGGGGCCAACCGGTCCCCGACGCGGGCCTCGCCGGTGTCCCCGAATGCCTTTCGCCCTTCGCCATGTCATACCTGCCGCGACGGAAGCTCAAGATCGGTCTTTCCTCGTAGGCCGTCTCGAGACGTTCATTCCCCTCTCATGACGAGAGATCGGAGGTACACCTATGTCAATCCTTCCCAATTGGTACAGCGAGCAGGGCCGGAACCTGTGGAGCACGAGCGCATCAGAGCCGAGTGGCCACACCGTGAAGGAGATTCTGGACGCGATCCAGTCGCCGGACTCCACTCCCGCCGACTTCGCCGCACTTCCCCTGCCCGACTCGTACCGCGCGATCACCGTGCACAAGGACGAGACCGGCATGTTCGAAGGTCTTCAGACCCGCGACAAGGACCCCCGCAAGTCCCTGCACCTGGACGAGGTGCCGGTGCCCGAACTCGGCCCGGGCGAGGCCCTGGTGGCCGTCATGGCCAGCTCGGTCAACTACAACTCGGTCTGGACCTCGATCTTCGAGCCGCTGCCCACGTTCGGCTTCCTGGAGCGGTACGGCAAGCTCAGCGAGCTCACCCGGCGTCACGACCTGCCGTACCACGTGATCGGGTCCGACCTCGCGGGCGTGGTCCTGCGCACCGGCCCGGGGGTGAACGCCTGGAAGCCCGGCGACGAGGTCGTTGCACACTGCCTCTCCGTCGAACTGGAGTCCTCGGACGGCCACAACGACACGATGCTCGACCCTGAGCAGCGCATCTGGGGCTTCGAGACCAACTTCGGCGGCCTCGCGGAGATCGCGCTGGTCAAGTCCAACCAGCTCATGCCGAAGCCCCGCCACCTCAGCTGGGAAGAGGCCGCGGCGCCGGGGCTGGTGAACTCCACCGC
>NZ_JBIDBS010000051.1:0-8397 GCF_043204165.1 Streptomyces sp. NPDC047982
CCCCTGGCGGCGAATCGCAGCCCTTGCCCTGCTCCACAGGAGTCCATTTCCTCTCCGCCCTGAAGGGCGGAGTATCCACGGAGGAATCAGATGACGGAGATAACCCAGCAGGACGGGACGTGGACCTTCGACGGCGAGACGGTACGGATCGTGCCTGGTCAGGGAAGGGGGGTGCACCCCGTCCGGCGGGAACTGGGCGAGCTCGTCGTCCCGCTCCGGGCGGTGGCGGGCATCTCCTTCGAGCCCCACCGCAAGGGCGGCCGGCTGCGACTGCGGCTGCGCGAGGGGGCCTGCCCGGTCCTGCGCGCCGCGGACGGCCGGCTCAAGGACGCCGCGGACCCGTACCAGCTCAGCGTGGAGAAGGACCGCGGCGGGTTGGCGGAGTACTTCGTCGAAGAGGTGCGCAACACCCTGCTGCTCGACCAGGTGCCGTCCGGGCCCACCGACGGCTTCCTTCTGCCGGGGCCCTCGGTGCCGGTCGCCGGGGGCGGCGGGGACGGCACGGCCTCGTTCGACGGGGAGACCGTCCGGCTGACGTGGAACTGGAAGGCCGAGGAGGTCAAGAGCTCGGGCGGCCCGGTCGCGTTCCCGGTGTCGGAGGTGACCGCGGTCCACTGGATGCCCTCCATCGGTCTGGCGAACGGGCATCTGCGCTTCGTCCGGGGCGTGGCCGGCCTGACCTCCGCGCCGGCCCCGGCACCCGAGTTCGACCCGTACGCGCTGGACCTGTGGGGGCTGTCCAAGAAGGAGTACACGGCGGTGCTGGTCGCGGCGGCGGTGCTGGTCAGACTCCCGAACGCGATGGCTCCGAACGCGACAGCCCCCATCGCGACGGCGCCGGACGCGACAATCCCGGGCGCAACGACCCCCGACGCCATCGGGCCGGGCACGACGAAGGCACCGGGCACGGCGATCGGGCCGACGGCGACGGGCGCCATCGGTCCGGGGCCGGACGCGGGCGAGGCGGCGCGGCTCTCCAAGGCCCCTGTGACACCCCCGGCCTCCACCACATCATCCCCGCCCCCGTCCCCGGCTCCTGCTCCCGCCCCGGACGCACCACCGCCCGCCGACGATCACGACGTGCTGTTGCGGCGGCTCCGGGAGCTCGGCGAGCTGCACCGGGCGGGGGTGCTCACCGACGACGAGTTCACCGCTGCCAAGCAGGCCGTACTGAAGCGTCTCTGACGCGTCTCTTGAACGCCTCAGACCGCCCCACGTCCGGTTCCAAACCCGTCCGAGAGCGTAATCACACCCTCTCCTGCCCGATATCGGGCAGAATTGTTGCGCCGACGCTCCGTCCAACGCAATATCAACGAGTGCTCGAACGCCGCCCGTCGCATGACGACCTCATCGAACACCTGGTGCGCAGCACCGCGCTCCAGCGCGGTGAGGCCGCCCGGGTGGTACTCGACGTGCTGGCGTACTTCGACGAGACGACCGACGACTTCGTCCGCCGCCGCCACCGGGAACTGCAGTCCGGTGGCCTGGTGAACACGGAGATCTTCGAGCGGATCGCGGCCGAGCTGCCGCACCGCGCGGTCGCACCACCGGAGCTCTCGCTCCGCCAACTGCGCCGCATCGTCTACGGCTGAGCCGAGACAGGAAACGACCCGGGAGGACCGGGACGGCTGCGCGGACCGGTAGGGCTGCGACGGTCGAGCGTCGGGCACCACAAGTACATCTATGGAGGGGCAGAGACTTCATGTGCGGAATCGTCGGATACATCGGGAAGCGTGACGTGGCCCCGCTGCTGCTGGAAGGGCTGCAGCGGCTGGAGTACCGGGGGTACGACTCCGCGGGCATCGTCATCACCGGCAAGGCGTCGGCCGGGAAGCCCGCCGCCCTGAAGATGGTGAAGGCGAAGGGCCGGGTCCGTGAGCTGGAGGCCCGTATCCCCAAGCGCTTCAGCGGCACCACCGGCATAGCCCACACCCGCTGGGCCACCCACGGCGCCCCGAGCGACGAGAACGCGCACCCGCACCTGGACGCCGACAACAAGGTCGCCGTCGTCCACAACGGCATCATCGACAACGCCTCCGAGCTCCGTGCGAAGCTCGTCGCCGACGGGGTCGAGTTCCTCTCCGAGACCGACACCGAGGTGCTGGTGCACCTGATCGCCCGCGCCCAGGCGGACACCCTGGAAGAGAAGGTCCGCGAGGCGCTGCGCTCGGTCGAGGGCACGTATGGCATCGCCGTGCTGCACGCCGACTTCAACGACCGGATTGTGGCCGCCCGCAACGGCTCGCCGGTCGTCCTCGGCATCGGCGAGAAGGAGATGTTCGTCGCCTCGGACGTCGCCGCGCTCGTCGCCCACACCCGCCAGGTCGTCACCCTCGACGACGGCGAGATGGCCACCCTGAAGGCCGACGACTTCCGTACGTACACGACGGAGGGCTCGTCCACGACGGCCACGCCCACCACCGTGGAGTGGGAGGCCGAGTCGTACGACATGGGCGGCCACGACACGTACATGCACAAGGAGGTCTCCGAGCAGGCCGACGCCGTGGACCGGGTGCTGCGCGGCCGGATCGACGACCGGTTCGCCACCGTGCACCTGGGCGGTCTCAACCTGGACGCCCGCGAGGCGCGCGGGGTGCGCCGGATCAAGATCCTGGGCTGCGGCACCTCCTACCACGCGGGACAGATCGGCGCGCAGCTCATCGAGGAGCTCGCCCGGATCCCCTCGGACGCCGAGCCGGCCTCCGAGTTCCGCTACCGCAACCCGGTCGTCGACCCGGACACCCTGTACATCGCGGTTTCCCAGTCCGGTGAGACGTACGACGTGCTGGCCGCCGTCCAGGAACTCAAGCGCAAGGGTGCCCGGGTGCTCGGCGTGGTCAACGTGGTGGGCTCCGCCATTGCCCGCGAGGCCGACGGCGGCATGTACGTGCACGCCGGGCCCGAGGTCTGTGTCGTGTCCACCAAGTGCTTCACCAACACGGTCGTCGCGTTCGCGCTGCTCGCCCTGCACCTGGGCCGGATCCGGGACCTGTCGGTCGCCGACGGCAAGCGGATCATCGAGGGGCTGCGCAGGCTGCCCGCCCAGATCAGCGAGATCCTGGCGAACGAGGACGAGATCAAGCGGCTGGCGGCCGAGTACGCGGACGCCAGGTCGATGATGTTCATCGGCCGGGTGCGCGGCTACCCCGTCGCGCGTGAGGCGTCGCTGAAGCTCAAGGAGGTCTCGTACATCCACGCGGAGGCTTACCCCGCCTCCGAGTTGAAGCACGGGCCGCTGGCGCTGATCGAGCCCGCCATGCCGACGGTCGCGATCGTGCCGGACGACGACCTGCTGGAGAAGAACCGCGCCGCGATGGAGGAGATCAAGGCCCGCAGCGGCCGCATCCTCGCCGTCGCCCACCAGCCGCAGGACAAGGCCGACCACACCATCGTCGTACCCAAGAACGAGAACGAGCTGGACCCGATCCTGATGGGCATCCCACTCCAGCTCTTCGCATACCACACGGCGCTGGCCATGGGCCGGGACATCGACAAGCCGCGCAACCTGGCGAAGTCCGTCACCGTCGAGTAGGCCCGCCCTCTCCGCGCCCGCCGCACCCGGCCGAACGGCCCCGCACCCACCGCGACAGCGGGTGCGGGGCCGTCCCCGTACCGGCCGTCCCCACACCGGCCGCCCCCACACCGAGTGCTGCGCACCAGCCGTCACGTCATGGTTGATGCCGTACGGACTGTTGCCACATAGGTACCGTCCGTACCGACTGTGTCCCTACGGACGTCCGCCCCCCGCTGTATCAGATGCTTCACACGAGCGCCTGTCGCACCGGTTCCCGTCGGCCTCTCGGGCACGTCCGCGGGTGACCGATACCGATCACCTACGAGGTCGGCAGCGATACGGGGCGACCGGGGCCGACGGCGCCCGCACGGGCGGCCGTTGCCCTCGACGGGCGCCGTCCGCGAGCGCCCGTCCTGCCACCCGGTGAGCGTTATGCACGCTTCGGGTACTGGCGCTCCACCGCCATCGGCCGGTGGACCGCCTGTTTCCGCAGGCGACTTGACGCCACGTCGGGCGCACGGATCACACCTCACGGCCGGGACGACCCCCTACAACCGGGGGTGGGCGGTCAGGACGAAACCGACGACGGAGCTACGGGTGACGGACCGGGGCGTGCGGCGGGAGGGCGGGAGCGACAGGCCCGGGCGGGAGGGGCAGGACAGGCGGAAGGGGCAGCACGGGCAGATGCGGCGCAGCAACGGAAGCAGCAGAGACAGCAGAGACAGCGGACCACGAACCAAGGATCACAGCCCGAGGCGCACCCGGCCAGACCGTACCGGCCTGGCCCGGGCCACACAGGCAGCCGCCCCTGCCCGCCCCGCCCCCTGCCAGCGCACCTGCGCACCCGGAGGCAATCGCCGCCGCGGCCCCGACCGGCCGCTCAGGGGATGACGACGACCGGACGCTGCGCGCGCCGCGCGAGGCGCCCCGCAACCGAACCGAAGATGCGGCCGACGGCGCCGTGCGTGGAACCGACGACGATGGCGTCCGCCGAGTACTCCCGGCCGACCTCCTCCAGCTCGTGACAGATGTCCCCGCCCCGTTCGACGAGCACCCAGGGCACCTCGGAGAGGTAGTCCGCGCAGGCGAGCTCCAGGCCGAGCACCTCGGTGCGGTGATCGGGCACGTCGACGAAGACGGGCGGCTCACAGCCCGCCCAGACGGTCGTCGGCAGCCGGTTGGCGACGTGGACGATGATCAGGCCGGAACCCGACCGGCGGGCCATACCGATGGCGTACGCCAGCGCCCGTTCGCTGGAGGTCGAGCCGTCGAAGCCGACGACGACCCCGTGCTGGAAGGCGGGGTCGCAGGAATGACGTGTTTCTTCGGCCGCCTGCGGGCCCGACATGGCGTCGGCCACCTGCTTGCGGTCGGCGGGTTCGGGGATTTCGTGACCGGCCATCGGTGTCTCGGCGAAGAGTGTCCTCGTGAGGAGAGCGACGTGGGCAAGAGTGTCAGCGGGCGGTGTAGCGGTGTCCGGGAATCATCTTCCCAACCCCTTACCCCCAAGGGTACGGCGCCACTCCTCCACTGCCCAGACCCGCGCAAAGCGCGCGCGACGTTTCACGGAGCATGCCCGAGGCGGACCCGGATGGCAATGCCGGTTGCGCCCTACACCGACGACAGCGGCTCCGGTACGGCCCCGGGCGGTTCCGCTCGGTGACACCCGGGGCCCCGTCCGTCACACCGCCGCCCGGCCCCACGCCAGCCCGCCCCGCCCCCGGAATCGCGGCCTCCGCGCGGAGTGGATCACCGCTCCGCGCGGGGCCGGCGCGGCGGCGGTCCGCCTCTCGGACACCCCCCGCCGCCCATTGCCCCACCGTCCCGCCCGGCTCTCTCCGCCCGGCGACGGACCGATACCGGCCCGCCGGTCGGAATCCGTTCGCCCGTCGGCCCCGCCCGGATATTCCGGACGATCGGTCGGCCGACCTGCCCAGGGGGGCGCAAAGAAGCAGTCGAGCAACGAGGTTGTGCGCCGGTTCACTGACCGAATCACGTATGCACAACCGTCTATTTTCAGCCAACTTCTCACCCCCACCGCTTCCTTGCCGAAATGGCCGATCAACCCCCTTGCCACCAGGAAGGAAGAGACCGCGCGGTACGATTCCGCCCGCCGAAGACCGGATAGGGACGGGCCATCAAGGCGAGGCACCCTTCCGTGGAGGGCTGCCGAGTGAAACGCTTCGTGATCGAATGCTTCCCGCCAAGTTGCCTTGTCGACATAACGCCGGTTGGTGAACTTGTCACGACGGCGGCACGGGACGCAGTAGATTCGATCTTGGGTAGCGAGCACCGGGGACTCGTGCAGGACCGAGGGGAAAAGTGCAGGAGCGACAGGCCCGCATGGACCAGGAAGACGCGAACACCGAGGGGGGCTTAGCGTCATGAGCCAGGACTCCGCCACCGCAACGGAGGCCGTACGGAAGCTCAGTGGCCGACGACGACGAGAAGTCGTCGCCGTGCTGCTGTTCAGCGGCGGCCCCATCTTCGAGAGCTCGATCCCGCTCTCCGTGTTCGGAATCGACCGACAGGACGCGGGAGTTCCGCGCTACCGACTCCTCGTCTGCGGCGGGGAAGACGGACCGCTACGAACCACTGGGGGACTCGAACTCGCCGCGCCCTACGGGCTGGAGGCGATCGGCAGGGCCGGCACCGTCGTGGTGCCCGCGTGGCGTTCGATCACCTCTCCGCCGCCCGCGGAGGCGCTGGACGCGCTGCGCCGCGCCCACGAGGAGGGAGCCCGCATCGTCGGGCTGTGCACCGGCGCGTTCGTGCTCGCCGCGGCCGGTCTGCTGGACGGCCGTCCGGCGACCACGCACTGGATGTACGCGCCGACGCTGGCCAAGCGCTATCCGTCGGTCCACGTCGATCCGCGCGAACTCTTCGTCGACGACGGCGACGTGCTCACGTCGGCCGGCACCGCCGCCGGGATCGACCTCTGTCTCCACATAGTCCGCACCGACCACGGCACGGAGGCCGCCGGCGCGCTGGCCCGCCGGCTCGTCGTGCCGCCGCGGCGCAGTGGCGGTCAGGAGCGCTACCTCGACAGGTCTTTACCGGAGGAGATCGGCTCCGACCCGCTCGCGGAGGTCGTGGCCTGGGCGCTGGAGCACCTCCACGAGCAGTTCGACGTGGAGACGCTGGCCGCGCGCGCGTACATGAGCAGGCGGACCTTCGACCGCAGGTTCCGCTCGCTCACCGGCAGTGCGCCGCTCCAGTGGCTGATCACCCAGCGGGTGCTGCAGGCGCAGCGGCTGCTGGAGACGTCCGAGTACTCGGTCGACGAAGTCGCGGGCCGTTGCGGCTTCCGCTCGCCTGTCGCGCTGCGCGGGCACTTCCGGCGCCAGCTGGGCTCCTCCCCCGCCGCGTACCGGGCCGCCTACCGGGCCCGTCGTCCGCAGGGCGGAGGCGGCGAAGGGATCGGCGACGTGATGGAGACGATCGTGCCCGCCCAGCCGGGCGCGGCGGGACGGCGTGGCGCGGCCATGTCGCCGGGGCCGCACGTCGTGACCTCGTCGGCGGTCGCGGCCGGAGTGGCGGAGCTCGGGAAGCCGGGACCCGACGCGTACGTCACCGGACGCCCGGCCCTGCCCGGGCAGAGGAGCGCCCCGTAGGGTGGGGCCATGAACGACCGCATGGTGTGGATCGACTGCGAGATGACCGGGCTCTCGCTGACGGAAGACGCACTCATCGAGGTGGCCGCACTGGTCACCGACTCGGAGCTGAACGTGCTCGGCGAAGGGGTGGACATCGTGATCCGCCCGCCGGACACGGCCCTGGAGGCGATGCCCGAGGTGGTGCGCCGGATGCACACCGCCTCGGGCCTCCTCGACGAGCTGGCTCGGGGCACCACCCTGGCCGACGCCGAGGCCCAGGTGCTGGCCTACGTCCGCGAGCACGTGAAGGAGCCCGGCAGGGCCCCGCTCTGCGGAAACTCGGTCTCCACCGACCGCGGTTTCCTGGCGCGGGACATGGCGGCGCTGGAGGGCTACCTCCACTACCGGATCGTCGACGTGTCCTCGATCAAGGAACTGGCGCGCCGCTGGTATCCGAAGGCGTACTTCAACAGCCCGGAGAAGAACGGCAACCACCGGGCGCTCGCGGACATCCGCGATTCCATCACGGAGCTGCGCTACTACCGCGAGGCGATCTTCGTCCCGCAGCCCGGGCCGGACTCGGAGCAGTCCAAGGCCATCGCGACACGCGTCGCGCCGCCCGTGCCGTAGGCCGGATCCACGGAGTCCCGCCGTACCGCCCGGCCCGCACCGCGCACGGGGCGGTTCGGCGGGACTTCGCGGACACGCCGTGGCCCGCGGTGAAGCCACTGGTCATGGGCCTTTCGGGGGTTCCGGGCGGCAGCCGAACAACTGTGGCGCGAGCACCCTCCGGGACCCTGTACACTTTTTCTCGGCCGGTCGGAAACGACCGGACACGGTGGGTATAGCTCAGCTGGTAGAGCACCTGGTTGTGGTCCAGGATGTCGCGGGTTCGAGTCCCGTTACTCACCCTGAATGATCAGCCCCCTGACCTGGGATAACGGGTCAGGGGGCTGATCCCTTTTCCGAGCGCGGCCCAACCGTGGCCCAACACCCGCTCGAAGTGGGCCCTACCGTCCCGCCCTGGCGACCATCACGAAGCGTGAGTGGAAAGGCTGCACCAGCACCTACGAGGTTGGTGGGTGCAGGGCGGACGCGGCGGCAGCAACGAGTCCGAGCGCTTCGGTGACGAACCGTCGGCCGAAGCCTTCGAGAAGCTGGGCGACGCCCACAGCCAGCAGCGGCCGTACGGCTAGGTGTTCTGTCCCGGGAGGTTGTGGACGGGTGAGCCAGATCTCGGCTGAGGGATCTTGAACGGGTGAGGGCCTTCCGGTTTGGTGTGGATTG
>NZ_JBIDBS010000052.1:0-7404 GCF_043204165.1 Streptomyces sp. NPDC047982
CTTCAACACACCCAACATCGCCACGACCACATCCACCGACCGCTCCAACAGCAGCCCCACCCTGGACTCAGCCGCAACCCCCCGCTCGACCAGCACCCGCGCCAACCGATCCGAAGCCACGTCCAACTCCGCATACGTCAGCACGACATCACCGCACCGCACGGCCACCGCACCCGGTGTCGCGAGGACTCGTCGGCCGAACGCCTCGACCACCGACACACGCCGGTCGAACGCCGCCACCTCGCCCCGGCCGGCATCCACAACCCACTCCGACTCCCCCGCGCCCAGCATCGGCACCTGCGCCAACGCCACACCCGACGCAGCCACCAGCCCCTCCGCGAGACCCAGCCAATGCCCCGCCATCCGCTCCACCGTCACCGCATCGAACAGATCCGTGCTGTAGGAGACGACGGCGAACAGGCCCTCTCCCGCTGCGGGTTCGAACTCGATGTTGAGGTCGAACGGGCTCGTCCCGACCGGCGGCAGGGTCTCCTCGACCAGGAGCCCCGGCAGCGTGAACATCTCACGCGGCGCGTTCTGGAGGGTGACCGCCGCTTGGACGAGCGGGGTCCTGCTGGGGTCGCGTTCCGGGGCCAGGGCCTCGACGAGGCGGCCGAACGGGGCCGCCTGGTGCTCGAAGGCGGCCAGGGTGGCCTCTCGTACGTCGTCCAGCAGCGTGCGGAAGTCGGCGTGGGCGTCGATGCGGGTGCGCAGCACGAGCGTGTTGACGAAGAAGCCGACCAAGGGTTCCAGCTCGGTGCGCTCGCGCCCCGAGACGGCCGTGCCGACGGCGATGTCGTCCTGGCCGCTGTAGCGCGAGAGCAGCAGCTGTGTGACCGCGGTCAGGGCCATCGACAGGGTCGCGTCCTGCGCGCGTGCCGCGTCGGCGAGTGCTGTGGTGAGATGCTGCGGCACACGGAAGGAGTGCAGGGCGCCGCGTCCCGTTCGCACGGCGGGGCGGGGCCGGTCGGTGGGCAGTTCCAGGGGTTCGAGACCGGCCAGGCGTTCGCGCCAGTGGTCGAGGTGCGGCGCAAGGGCTTCCTCGGTGAGCCGCTTGCGCTGCCAGACCGCGAAGTCCGGGTACTGAAGCGCGAGTTCAGGAAGCACGGACTCGCCATGGGGCGCGTTCGCCGCCGCCGTGTAGAGCGCGCTGAGTTCCCGTGTGATCACACCCATGGACCAGCCGTCCGTGATGATGTGATGCATCGTCAGCATGAGCGTGTACTGGCTCTGATCCGCACGCTCCACCAGGAGTACGCGGAGCAGCGGTCCGGTGCGCAGGTCGAACGGCTGGGCGGCCTCGGCGCGCAGGGCCCGCTCGTGTGCGTTCTCGCTCGTCGCCCGGAGCGTGCGTACGGGCACGTCGACGGTGTCGTGGACGTGCTGGGTGCCGCCCCGCCCGTCCGCTGCGCCGAAGGTCGTGCGCAGGGCCTCGTGGCGGGCGACGAGGGCGGTGACGGCAGTGTGCAGTGCGGCGGTGTCGACGACGCCGGTGAGGCGCAGGGTGGTGACGACGTTGTACTCGCAGCCACCCGGGGTGAAGGCGTCGAGGAACCAGAGCCTTTCCTGCGCGAAGGAGAGCGGCAGCGGGCCCTCGCCGCGGGGCGCCCGGGGGATCGCGGACTGCGTCGTCCCGCCGGCCGTGGCGGCGCAGGCGGCTGCCAGCGAGGCGACCGTGGGGTGGTCGAACAGCGCGCGCGGCGAGAGATCGGCGTGGAGAGCGGTGCGCAGCCGGGAGGTGGCCTTCAGGCTGGTGATGGAGTCGCCGCCGAGGTCGAAGAAGTCGTCGTGGCGGCCGATCCGGTCGCGGCCCAGAAGATCGGCCCAGACCGCGGCGATCCGCTCCTCGGCCCCGGCGTGCGGGGCCTCGTAGGCAGTGGCGGTGTCGTGCTCGGGAGTGGGCAGGGCGCGCCGGTCGACCTTGCCGCTGGAGTTCAGGGGCAGGGCGTCGAGGACGACGTACGCGGAAGGGACCATGTACGAGGGGAGCAGGGTCGCGGCCTGTTCCCGTACGCGGCGGACGTCGAGGGCGACGGCGGCCGTTGCGTCCTGCGCCGCGGGGACGAGGTAGGCGACCAGGCGTTTGGAGCCGCTGCCGCCCGGCCGGTCGGCGGTGAGCGCCTGGACGCTCACCCGGCCGATGCCGTCGCAGCGCCCGAGGGCGGCCTCGATCTCGGCGAGTTCGATGCGGAAGCCTCGGATCTTGACCTGTCCGTCGCCCCGGCCCAGGAATGCGAGGCGGCCGTCGTGGCGTCGCCGGACGATGTCGCCGGTGCGGTAGAGCCGGCCGCCCGCAGGGCCGTACGGGTCGGCGACGAACCGTTCGGCGGTGAGGCCGGGGCGGCCGTCGTAGCCGCGGGCCAGGCCGGGGCCGCCGAGGTACAGCTCGCCGGGCTGGCCGGTGCCGACCGGGCGCAGGGCCGCGTCGAGGACGTACGCGAGTGTGTTGTCCATGGGAAGGCCGAGCGGTACGGCCGCGCCGTCGGCGAGGTCGGCGGTGTCGAGCGGGCCGCAGACGGCGAAGGTGGTGGCCTCGGTGGGCCCGTAGACATGGACGAGCCGGGTGGCGGGGCAGTGTTCCCGCATGCGTCGCATCGCCGGGCGGGAGGCGGCCTCGCCGCCCGTCCACACCTCGCCGAGGCCGGAGAAGCAGGCCGGATCCTCGTCGGCCAGGGCGCCGAAGAGGGCGGTGGTCACGAACAGGGCGGTGACGCCGTGCTCGGCGACGGCGCGGCGTACGGCGGTGGCCGTGAGATCGCCGTCGGCGACGACGACCGTGCCGCCGTTGAGGAGCGGGGACCAGACCTCGTAGGTGGCGGCGTCGAAGGAGTGGGAGGAGTGGAACAGGACGCGCTTCTGCGTGCCGCGCGTCCAGCGGTGATCGGCGGCGAGGGCGATGATGTCGCGGTGGGTGACGGCGACGCCCTTGGGCTCACCGGTCGAGCCGGAGGTGTACATGACGTACGCGTCGGCGTCCGGGGCGACACGCGTCGGCCCGTCGCCGGGGGCGGCGGTGTGACCGTCGGGGACATCGGGGACATCGGAGACGTCGAGGGTCGGGATGCCGTCCGGGGCGGGGAAGACGCCGTCGGTGAGGAGCAGCACGGCGCCGCTGCGGTCGAGCATGGCGCGCATCCGTTCCGCGGGGTGTCCGGAGTGCAGCGGGACGTAGGCGGCCCCCGTCCTGAGCACGGCGAGCATGGCGACGACCACGTCCGCCGAACGGTCGAGCAGCAGTCCGACCCGGGCTCCCCGGCCGGCCCCGCGCCCCCGCAGCACGCACGCCAGCCGGTCCGCGCGTTCGTCGAGCTGCCGGTAGGTGAGCGGGCCGGCCGCGCCGGTCACGGCGACCGCGTCGGGCGCCTCGGCGACCCGTCGCGCGAAGAGCTCCGGCAGGGAAGTCTCGGGCACCGTGGTCGCGTCGAGCGTGCCGGTCCACGCACCGTCCAGAACTCGGGTCAGCTCGTCGGCGCCGGTCAGCGGCAGACTGCCGAGGGTGGCCGCGCCCCCGGCGTCCGCCAGGACCTCCAGGACGTGGGCGTAGCGGGCGGCGAGCAGCCGGATGGTGGCGGCGTCGAAGAGTTCGGGGTCGTAGCCGAAGGTGAGCAGGAACTCGCCGGCGGGGCGTGCGGTCAGGGTGAGCGGGTAATTGGTCGACTCGGCGGCGTCGAGCCCGGACAGGGAGATGCCGTGGCGCGCGGTGGCGGCGGCGTCGACCGGGTAGTTCTCGACGACGACGAGACTGTCGAACAGAGGTGTGCCGGACGGCAGGCCGGGCGTCGCGATCTCGTGCAGGGCGACGTACTCGTACGGGCGGGCCTCGGCCTGGGCGTCGCCGAGGCGGCGCAGCCAGGTGCCCACCGGCTCGTCCGGCGGCGTGGCCACGCGCACGGGCACGGTGTTGATGAACAGTCCGACGGTCGACTCCGCGCCCGGCAGCTCCGCCGGACGGCCGGAGACGGTCGTGCCGAACAGGACGTCGTGCGTCCCCGCGTAGCGCCCGAGCAACAGCGCCCACGCACCCTGCACGACGGCGCCGACGGTGACGCGGTTGCGCCGGGCGAAGTCCGCGACGGCGTGTGCGGTGGTTCCGGGCAGTGCGAGGGTGACGCGCTCGCTGGAACGCGCGTGGCGGGACCGGTGCGGCGCGCGGTCGTACGGGAGCGGCGTCGGCTCCTCGAAGCCGGCGAGGCGGCGCGCCCAGAAGGTGTGCCCGGCGGCGCGGTCCTGCACGGCGAGCCACCGCAGATGGTCGCGGAACGGCTCCCGGGGCGGCGGGGTTTCACCGGCGCAGAGCGCGGCCACGTCGGAGAGGACGGCGGCGCTGCTCCAGCCGTCCATGAGCAGGTGGTGGAAGGACCACAGAACGCGGACGGCGTCCTTTGCGACGCGTACGAGCGTCAGCCGCATGAGTGGCGCGTCGAGGCCGGTGACCACGGTCCGGTCCGCGGCGAGCAGGTCCGCGAGCAGGGATTCCCGCTCGTCGGCGGTGTGGTCGGTCCAGTCGGCGAAGGTCACCGGCAGTGGCCGCGTCCCGGTGCGGTGCACGACCTGGACGGGCTCGGCCACGCCCTCCCAGACGACGGACACGCGCAGCGCGTCCGAGGCGTCGACGACGGCCCGCCAGGCGCGCGCCACGGTCTCGACATCGCCCACGCCGTGCATGACGAAGGTGAACTGCTCCAGGTAGGCGGGCGCTCCGGCGGCCTCGAGCGTGTGGAAGAGCATGCCCGACTGGAGCGGGGTCAGCGGGAGGATGTCCTCGATGGCGCGGGCGTCGCCGACGCGTGCGGCGATCGCGTCCACCTCGTGCTGGGCGAGGCGGACGAGGGGGAAGTCCGACGGCGTGCAGCCGGAGGGGCCCTCGGGCGCGGCGCAGTGCGCGATCAGCGATCGCAGCTCGTCCGCGTACCGGTGGGCGAGCGCCTGGACGGTGGCATGGTCGTGCAGATTCTCGGAGTAGGCCCAGGTGAAGGTGAGTACGCCGTCCTGGACCGCGCCGACGACCTCGATCAGGTGGGTGCGCGACTCGTCCGGGTGGTGCTCGCCGCCGGGGTTGAGGACGAGGGACCGGTGCAGGCCGGAGGAGCCCTCGTCGAAGTGCCCGAGGTAGTTGAACGCCAGGTCCGGAGTCTCGCTCAGGCCGGTGGCGTTCCCGAGGTGACGCAGGGCGCCGTAGCCGATGCCCTGGTCGGGCACGGCCCGCAGCAGCTCCTTGACGGACTTCACGGTGCCGGCCCAGTCGTCGCCGGCGGCGACGGGCAGGGCAACCGGGTGGATGGCGGTGAACCAGCCGACGGTACGGGTGAGATCGATGTCGTCGAAGAGGTCCCCGCGGCCGTGTGCCTCCAGGTTCACGGCCCACCGAGGAACGTCCTCGGCGTCCGCTGGCCGGTCGGCTCCGCCGGTCGCCCAGGGGCCGACGGCTCGGGTGAGGGCCGCGAGGAGTACGTCATTGGGGCGGGTGCGGTACGCGCCGGGGACGTCGAGCAGCAAGGCCCGCGTCTCCGCTGCGGACAGACCGACCGAGACCGTGCGCTCGGAGGCAACGGTGTTGTCGCCTCCCGGGTGGTCCACGGGGATCCGTGCGGCGGCCGCCGCGGTCGGCTCGCGCCAGTACCCCAGTTGGTCGTCGAAGCCACCACGGGCGGTGTGCGCGGCGAGCCGTTCGGCCCACTGCCGTACGGAGGTGCCCTTCGGCCCGAGGTCGACGGTCCGGCCGACGACCGCCTGTTCGTACGCCGTGCTCAGGTCCTCCAGCAGAATGCGCCAGGACACGCCGTCCATGACCAAGTGATGCGCCACGACCACCACGCGCACGGGCCCGGTCGTCGCGGTCCGGACGAGCACGCGCGCCAGAGGTCCGGCGGCGAGGTCGAACCCGGCCTGCGCCTCGAGAATGAGCGCCTGCCACGCGTCGTCGGCGCCGTCGTCGTCGGGGAGCGCGCGGAGGGTGAGGACGGCGTCGAGGTCGATGTCGGGAGTGATCCGGCCGGTCCAGACACCGTCCGCGTCCTGGACGAACGTGGAGCGCAGAGCGTCGTGCTGAACCAACAGGGCCGCGACGGCGGTGCGCAGCGCATCGAGATCGATGCCGTCCGGGAGGGTGAAGGCGGCGGCCATGTTGAAGTGGCCGGGCGCCACGGGGTGGGTCTCGAAGAACCATTCCCGTACGGGGGTCGGTGCCACGGCGCCGCTGACCGTGCCGCTCTCGGCGAGCCGGGAACGGGTGGCTGCGTCGATGTCGAGGGGGCGGGCGTGCGGGGCGAGCGAAGAGATGGTGGGGTGTTGGAAGACGTCCCGGGAGGAGAGCGCGAGTCCTGCGCGGCGGGCCCTTGAGACGACCTGGAGGCTGATGATCGAGTCACCGCCGAGGTCGAAGAAGTTGTCGTGGACGCCGACCTGGTCCAACCCCAGGACCTCGGCCCAGACGGACGCCAGGATCTCTTCCGTACCAGTACGCGCAGCGACGTACCCGGCCTCGTCACCGGTGAACTCCGGGACAGGCAGGGCCCTGCGGTCCAGCTTGCCGTTCGCGTTCAACGGCAGCTCGTCCAGGACCACGAACACCGACGGCACCATGTACTCCGGCAACAGCCCGGCCGCGTGCTCACGCACCCCGGCAAGGCCCGGCCCGGAACCACCGGTCACCACATACGCGACCAACCGCTTCACACCCGGCCGGTCCTCACGAGCGACGACAACAGCCTGATTCACCTTCTCGTGCGCGACCAGAACACTCTCGATCTCACCCAACTCGATCCGGAAACCACGCACCTTCACCTGACCGTCGCCACGCCCCGCATACTCCAGCGTCCCGTCCGCATGCCGGCGCACCACATCACCCGTGCGATACAGCCGGGCACCGTCACGGAACGGGTCAGCGACGAACCGCTCCGCCGTCAGACCAGGACGCTCGTGATAACCACGCGCCAGACCACCCGCGAGATACAACTCACCCCACACCCCGACAGGAACCGGACGCAGGCAGGCATCCAGCACATACGTGCCCTTACCCGCCACACTCCTGCCGATCGGCACCATCGCACCGGCCGGCTCGCCCTCGGTCTCCGAGAACCAGCCGGTCGCGTAGACGGTCGCCTCGGTCGGACCATACAGATTCGCGACCGCCGCACCCGGCATCACCTGCCCGATCCGCTCCCGCAGACTCGACGGGAACGCCTCACCCGCCAGAACCACCAGGTCAGCACAAACCCGCACGTCCTGCTCCAGCACCGCCGCGAACGCCGACGGCACCGCCGACACCAACGAACCCGACCACGACCCCCCCTCCGTCACGGCAAGGACGTCCGGCACAACCTCCAACGTCCCACCCGCGGCCAGCGTCCCGAACAACTCGAACACCGACACATCAAAATTCAGCGACGTCGAGAACAGCACACG
>NZ_JBIDBS010000053.1:0-6148 GCF_043204165.1 Streptomyces sp. NPDC047982
CACACCACAGCAACCGCCCCAGGAACAGCCCCCACACGCCCCGCGACCAACTCCACCACCGAACAACCACCCACACCCACACCAGGACCCGCCCACTCCCCCAGGGCCAGTTCGCGTTCGACGGGGTCCAGGCACTCCAGCCGGTCGAGCGGCGCCATCGGCGACGCCACCGCCGCCTCCGCGAGAGCGATCCAGTGGCGGCACATCCGCTCGACCGTGGCAGCGTCGAACAGGTCCGTGTTGAACTCGGCCACGGCGGCGAGGCCACCACCATCCGTCTGCTGGAAGTGCAGACTCAGCTCGAACTGGGCTGCCTCACGCGGCACCGCCTCGTCCTCGACACGCAGGCCGGGAAGCTCGAAGGCGCCCATCGGGGTGTTCTGGAGCGCAACGAGCGCCTGGACGAGCGGGGTGCGGGAGGTGTCGCGCTCGGGAGCCAGCTCCTCGATGAGCCGGCTGAACGGCACGTCCTGGTGCGCGAACGCGTCCAGCGTCGTTTCCCGCACGTCTGACAGCAGCTCTCCGAAGCCCACGGACTCGTCGACGCGCGACCGCAGCACCAGCGTGTTGACGAAGAACCCGACCAGATCTTCGATCTCGGCTCGCTCCCGCCCGGAGACCACGGTGCCCACGGCGATGTCCCGCTGCCCGCTGTAACGCGACAGCAGCAACTGCGTCACCGCGGTCAGGGCCATGAAGAGGCTCGCCCCACGCTCCTGGCTCAGCCTTGTGAGCCGGTTCGCCAGCTCCGACGAGACCTCGAACGCGTGCAGGGCACCGGCCGAGGTACGCACGGCCGGACGCGGCCGGTCCGTCGGCAGCTCCAACGGCTCCAGACCGGCCAGCTTTCCGCGCCAGTAGTCGAGCTGGCCATCCAGCGCTTCGCCTGCCAGATGCTCACGCTGCCAGACGGCGAAGTCCGGGTACTGCACCGGGAGTTCGGCAAGCGAAGCGTCTTCGCCGCGTACGGCGGCGGTGTAGAGCGCGCTCAGCTCGCGGGTAACCACGCCCATGGACCAGCCGTCGGTCACGATGTGGTGCATCGACAGCGCCAGAACGTGCTCACACTCGGAGAGACGGACCAGCACGACTCGCGTGAGCGGACCGTTGCGCAGGTCGAACGGCAGCGCCGCCTCGTCGGCCAGCACGGCCCTGAGCCCGTCCTCGCCTGCCGCTTCCACCACACGGACGGCCACCTCGGAGTCCTCGGGCGCGTGGACCGTCTGAACGCCCTGGCCGTCGACGGAGTCGAAGGTTGTACGCAGGGCCTCGTGCCGGGCGACGAGTCCGGCCACGGCCGCCCGCAGCGCCACGACATCCAACTCACCCGTCAGACGCAGAGCGGCGGAGATGTTGTACTCGGTGCCGCCAGGAGTGAAGTTGTCCAGGAACCAGAGGCGTTCCTGGGCGAAGGAGAGCGGGAGCGGTCCGGTACGGGGTGCGGGGCGGATCCCCGGCTCCTCCGGCTCGTCACCGGCGACCTGCCCGGCCAGGGCCGCGACGGTCGGGTGGTCGAACAGGGCACGGGGGGACAAGCCTGTGCCCAGGGCGCCGCGCAGACGCGAGACGACCTTCAGACTGGAGATCGAGTCACCGCCCAGCGCGAAGAAGTCGTCGTGCACACCCACCTGTTCGACACCGAGGACATCGGCCCAGATGCCCGCGAGGATCTTCTCGGTATCGGTGCGCGGGGCGACGTACTCCTCCCCCGCGCCCGACTCCGCCTCGGGCGCGGGCAGCGCCCTGCGGTCGACCTTCCCGTTGACCGTGAGCGGCAGTTCGTCCAGGACGACGAACGCCGACGGCACCATGTACTCCGGCAACAGCCCGGCCGCGTGCTCCCGGATCTCGGCCGTGTCGGGGACGCGACCGGCGGCCGGGACGAGGTAGGCGACCAGGCGCTTCACCCCGGGACGGTCCTCACGGACCTGCACCGACACCACACCCACCGATCCGTGCCGGGAAAGCACCGCCTCGATCTCCGCGACCTCGATACGGAAGCCCCGCACCTTGACCTGACCGTCACCACGGCCCAGGAAGTCCAGCCGGCCGTCCTCGCGCCACCGCACCACATCACCCGTGCGATACAACCTCCCGCCCTCACCGAACGGGTCCGCGACGAACCGCTCCGACGTCAGATCGGACCTGCCGTCATAGCCACGCGCCAGACCGCAACCACCCAGATACAACTCCCCGGGGACACCCACCCCGACCGGCCTGAGCGCGGCATCCAGCACATACGCACGGGTGTTGTCCATGACCCGGCCCAACGGCACCGCACCACCCGCCGCGTCCACCGCCCCGATCGGTCCGCACACCGCGAACGTCGTCGACTCCGTCGGACCGTAGCCGTTGACCAGCACCAGCCCGGCGCAGGTGTCCAGCACACGGCGGGCCGCCGCGGCCGGAACCGCGTCACCACCCGTCCACACCTCACGCAGACCCGCGAAACACGCGGGGTCCTCCTCCGCCAGCACACCGAACAGCGCCGCGGTCACCCACAGACCCGTGACACCCGCCGCGACCGCCTCACGCACCACCGACGCGCTCAGCTCCGCCTCCGCCACGACCACGGTCCCGCCGTTCAGCAACGGCACCCACACCTCATACGTCGCCGCGTCGAACGAATGCGGCGAATGGAACAACACCGAACCATGCGCACCCGAACCCCAACGACCGTCCGCCGCCAACGCCACGACGTCCCCATGCGTGACCGCCACACCCTTCGGCACACCCGTCGACCCCGACGTGAACATCACATACGCCAACGACCCCGACGGAATCACCGCGGGAAGGCCCGCCACACCGACCGGCTCCGCGTCCACCGCCAGCGCCGGAACACCCCCGACCTCCGCCGAGCCCCGATCCGTGAGCACCAGCCCGGCACCGGCCTGCGCCAGCACCTGCCGCACCCGCTCCTCCGGATACGAACCATGCACCGGCACATACACACCACCGGCCTTCAACACACCCAACATCGCCACGACCACATCCACCGACCGCTCCAACAGCAGCCCCACCCTGGACTCAGCCGCAACCCCCCGCTCGACCAGCAGCCGCGCCAGCCGGTCCGAGGACGCGTCCAACTCCGCATAGGACAGCATCGCGTCACCGCATCGCACGGCCACCGCATCCGGTGCCGCCGCGACCCGGCGGGCGAACGCCTCGACAACCGAGGCGTCGTCGAGCGCAGAGGCCCCTCCGTCGGCCCACTCGTCAGCGACGAGGGCACGCTCCTCGGGAGCCAGGAGGTCCAGCGCTCCGAGCCGGGTCTCTGCGTTGTCCACGAGCGTGGTGAGCACCTGCGCGAGGCGGCCGGCCAGGCTGTCGACCGTGGTCCGGTCGAAGAGGGCGGGGTCGTAGGCGAGCGTCATGTCGAGACGTTCACCAGCCAGTCCGGCGATGAGCGTGAGCGCGTAGTTGGTCGATTCGACGGCCTGAACACCGCTGACCGACACGCCATGGCGCTCAGCCGCAGTCGAATCGACCGGATAGTTCTCGAACACCACCAAACTGTCGAACAACGAAGCACCCGCGGGTAGATCGGTCTCCATGTCCGACAACGCCACGTACTCGAACTGACGCGCCTCCACCAGATCCGACTGCACACCCCCCAACCACGACACCACCGGCACCGACGGATCCACCGCCACCCGCACCGGCACCGTGTTGATGAACAGACCCAGCATGTCCTCCACGCCCGGCAGATCCGCCGGACGCCCCGACACCGTCGTCCCGAACACCACATCACCCGAACCGGACGACGCCCCCGCCGACTGCGACAACAACAACGCCCACGCACCCTGAACCACCGCGTTCACCGTCAGTCGATGCCGACGCGCGAACCCACCAACCCGACCCGCAACCCCAGCACCCAACACCACCGGCACCCGGCCACTCGAACGACCCCGCTCCGCCTCACCCGGCAAACGGTCGTACGGCAACACCACCGGATCCGAAACACCCGCAAGCCGATCACGCCAGAAAGCCCGCCCAGCACTGGCATCCTGACCCACCAGCCAACGCACATACTCACCGAACGAACCCCGGGACCCCGCGCCTCTCCCGGCCCCGTCACCGGCGTACTCAGCCAGCACGTCCGGCACCAACGCCGCCGTACTCCACCCGTCCAACAACACGTGATGGAACGTCCACACCACCTGCACCGCATCGCCCGACAACCGAGCCAACACCACCCGCAACAAAGGAGCAGAGGTGAGATCGATCCCGCGGGCACGGTCCTGGTCCATCAGGTCGGCCAGGGCCTCGGCCTGCCGCTCCTCCGCCAAATCAGTCCAGTCGAGCACGGTGACCGGCACCGTCACCTCGCGGTGCACCACCTGCACGGGTTCCGACAGCCCCTCCCATGCCAACGACACCCGCAACGCGTCCGCATGCCCCACCACCGTCTGCCACGCACGCGCCAACCGTTCCACATCCGACACGCCATCAAGCCGGAACACGAACTGCTCCAGATACGCCGACGAACCCGGATCCGCCAACGCATGGAACAGCATCCCCGCCTGCAACGGCGTCAACGGATACACATCCTCCACACCCCGACCCTCACCCACCACACGATCCACCTCCACCTGAGACAACCCCACCAACGGGAAGTCCGACGGAGTACAACCACCCGCACCCGCAGCCTCGCAATGCACCACACACGCGACCAACTCCGCCGCAAACGCCTCCGCCAAACCCCGCACCGTCTCCTCACGATGCACATCCCCCGAGTAGATCCACGAGAACGCGAGACGGCCGTCCTGGATGGCTCCCACCACATCGATCAGATGCGTGCGGTTCTCGTGCGGCGCGTGGTCGCCGCCCGGCAGCGGTAGGGCGCCTCGGAAGAGGCCGTCGCCGGCTTCGCCGCCGATGTCGAAGTGACCGTGGTAGTTGAAGCTGATCTGCGGGTCGTCCTGGGCCCCGCCCTCCAGTCCCAGGTAGCGCAGGGCGCCGTAACCCACGCCCCGGTCCGGAACAGCCCGCAACTGCTCCTTCACCGACTTCAGATCAGGACCCCAGTCACCAACCCGACCGACCTCACCCCTGCCACCGTTCTCGCCACCCTCGCCCGACAGCCTCAGAGCCACCGGATACACCGACGTGAACCACCCCACCGTCCGCGTCAGGTCCACACCCGCGAACAACTCCTCACGACCATGCCCCTCCAACAACACGGGAACCCGGTCACGACCCGTCCACCCACGCAAAACTCGCGCCAACGCCGTCAACAACACGTCATTCGCCTGCGTCCGATACACCGCCGGCACCCGCTGCACCAACGCCTCCGTCTCCTCCACCGACAGAGCGACGGAGACTGTACGGGCCGAGGCCACGGTGTTGGTTCCGTCGGGGTTGTCGAGCGGCAGTCGGTGGTCGGCCCGCGCAGTGGCGGAGGCCCAGTAGTCACGCTGGGCGTCGAACCCGCCGCGTGCGGTGTGATTCGCCAGTTCCTGTGCCCACTGACGCACGGAAGTGGTCTTGGGACCGAGGTCGGGCGTGTGCCCGGCGACCACCTGTTCGTACGCCGTGCTCAGGTCCTCCATCAGGATGCGGAAGGACACGCCGTCGATGACCAGATGGTGGGCCGCGAGGAAGAACCACGGGGCACGTCCCGCGCCCCTCCGGCCGAGAAGGACGCGGACGAGCGGGCCGCCGTCGAGGTCCAGGTCCGACTGGGCGGCGGTGGCAAGCTGCTGCCATCGTGCCTCTGCCTCGGCGTCGTCCTGGGGCAGGTCGTGGGACGCGAAGATCCCTTCCACGCTGATGGCGGAGCCGTCCTCGTACCGGGCCGAGGTGCGACCGGCGAAGGTGGTACGGAGAGCGTCGTGCTGGGACAGCACGGCGCCGAGCGCCCTCAGCAGGGCCGCTTCGTCCGTCTCCGGGTCCAGGGCGAGAGCCAGCGACATGTTGAAGTGCTCCGGGGCCACGGGGTGGGTCTCGAAGAACCACTCCCGGGCGGGCAGCGTCGGGATCTGGCCGGTGAGCTCGCCCTGCTCAGCGGTCGAGGTCGGCGCGACGTCCGACTCCACGGCCGGGACGACCGCGGCGAGCGAAGAGATGGTGGGGTGTTGGAAGACGTCCCGGGAGGAGAGCGCGAGTCCTGCGCGGCGGGCCCTTGAGACGACCTGGAGGCTGATGA
>NZ_JBIDBS010000054.1:0-3564 GCF_043204165.1 Streptomyces sp. NPDC047982
ACCGGCACATACACACCACCGGCCTTCAACACACCCAACATCGCCACGACCACATCCACCGACCGCTCCAACAGCAGCCCCACCCTGGACTCAGCTGCAACCCCCCGCTCGACCAGGACGGTGGCAAGACGGTCGGACGCCGCGTCCAACTCCCCGTACGTGAGCGATACTTCACCGCAACGCACCGCTACCTCCCCCGGACAGGCAGCCACCCGCTCACCGAACGCGCCCACGACCGAAGCACGCTCGTCGCACGCCGCCACCTCGCCCCGGCCGGCCGTCAGAACCCACTCCGGCTCCCCCGCGCCCAGCATCGGCACCTGCGCCAACGCCACACCCGAAGCAGCCACCAGCCCCTCCGCGAGACCCAGCCAATGCCCCGCCATCCGCTCCACCGTCACCGCATCGAACAGATCCGTGCTGTATTCGATGGCGCCGACCAACTCCTCGCCCTTTTCCTCGAATTCGATCATGAAGTCGAAGGGCAGCGCGTCCCGGGTCACCCCCATCGGCTCCAGGCTCATGCCGGGGAAGTCAGGAGCCGACTCGGTTGCGCTCTGGAGCACCACCACGGCCTGGACCAGGGGCATGCGGCTGGGATCCCGCTCGGGGGCCACGGCCTCGACCACACGGTCGAAGGGCACGTGCTGGTGGTCGAACGCCTCCAGCACGGTGTTCTTCACGTCCGCGAGGAAGTCGCCGAACGTGGCGGTCGGGTCGATCCGCGAACGCAGCACGAGCGTGTTGACGAAGAACCCGACGAGGTTCTCCAGTTCGGTACGGTCCCGGCCCGAGGTGGCGGTACCGAGCGCGATGTCGTCCTGGCCGCTGTAGCGCGAGAGGAGCAGCTGAGTCACCGCCGTCAGCGTCACGAAGAGACTCGCACCCCGTTCCCGCCCCGCGGCGAGGAGGCGTCCTGTCAGTTCCGGCGCGACATGGAACGTGTGGACCGCGCCGGCCGAGCTGCGCACGGCGGGGCGGGGCCGGTCGGTGGGCAGCTCCAGGGTCTCGATACCGGCCAGCCGCTCGCTCCAGTACGCGAGCCCCTTCTCCTGCGCCGCGCCCGAACCGTCGACCTTGTCCCGCTGCCAGATGGCGAAGTCGGCGTACTGGATCGGCAGGGAGGGGAGGTCGGGCGTCTCACCGCGCACGACGGCCGCGTAGCACCGGCCGAGTTCGCTTGTGAGGATGTCCAGCGACCGGCCGTCGGTGACGATGTGGTGCATCGCGAGAAGCAAGGCGTGCTCGTCGACGCCGAGTCGTACGAGGCAGACGCGTACGAGTGGGCCTTCGCGCAGGTCGAACGGAGTCAGCAGGCGCTCGCGCAGCAGGTCGTCGACAACAGCGCCCTCGACGCCCGTCTGCCCACCCTGCGCGACCGGGCCGGCCTGCTCGGGTTGCCCGGTCTGCCTGGACGCCCCGCCCTGCCCGGCGTCTTCGATGTACTCGATCCGTACGGCGAGCGTGGGGTGCACCACCTGGACGACTCGGCCGCCGACGGAGTCGAAGGTGGTGCGCAACGACTCGTGGCGGGCCACGAGTGTGTCCAGGGCCCGTTGAAGCGCGGCGACATCGAGATCGCCTCGCACGCGTAGGGCGAGACCGGAGTTGTACTCCGTGCCTCCGGGCCGGAACTCCTCCAGGAACCAGAGGCGTTGTTGCGCGAACGATGCCGGAAGCTCCTCCCCCTCGCTGCGTTCGACGGGAGTGATCGCGTCGGGGTCGACCGCCGCCACGGCACCGGCCATGCGCGCCCTGAGCAGCTCCTGCATGTGGGCGGGCAGGGCACTGATCCGGTTCTCCCGGGACGGTTGCGTGCTCATCTCGCGTCTCCTTGTGACACCAAGAAAAGGGCGGGGCGGGAAGGGCTGAGGGGGTTGGGGGTGGGGGCGGACGGAGGTCGGCGCCGCGCCAGGGGCGGGGCGCCGACCTCCGGCCGGGGCGACCGGAGCGAGCCGAGGCAGTGCGAGGTCCGAGACGTCAGCCTCGGGCGACACTCCGCAGAGCCGCGACGAACCCCTCGGCCAGGGCCGCGACCGTCTCCCGCTGGTGCACGGCGGCCGAGTAGTACCAGGTGACGACGAACCTGCCGTCGTCCACGGCGGCGACCACGTCGATCAGGTGGTTCCGTTCCTGCTCGGGTCCGTGTTCCTGGCCGTCGACCGCGACGGACCGGTCGAGCAGACCCGCGCCGCCGGCGGTCGTATCGAACTGCCCCAGGTAGTTGAAGCTGATCAGCGGATCGACGGCGGGGACGAGGTCGGGCGTGTCCGCGAGGTGGCGGAGCGCGCCGTAGCCGACACCTCGGTCCGGGACGGCCCGGAGCTGGCGCTTGACCGAGCGCATGGTAGCTGGCCAGTCGTCCCCCGCGGGAAGTTCGAGCGCCACCGGGTACATCGCCGTGAACCAGCCCACGGTACGCGTCAGATCGATGTCGTCGAACAGTTCCTCGCGGCCGTGTCCTTCCAGGTTCACGGCAACCCTGTCCCGTCCGGTCCAGCCTCGCAAAGTGCGGGCGAGGGCGGCGAGGAGCACATCGTTGATCTGGGTCCGGAACCGGCCGGGGACCTGGTGCAGCAGCGCGTGCGTGTCGCCCGTGTCGAGATACGCCATGACCGCCGCCTGGTCGGCGACCTTGTTGCCGCCCTCCGGCATGTCCAGGGGCAGAGCGACCTGGGCGGTCTCGGCCACCGAGCGCCAGTACGCCGTCTGGTCGTCGAAGCCGCCCTCGCGGACGTACGCGCCGAGCCGGTCCGCCCAGTCGCGCACGGACGAGGTCCGCGGCCCGAGGTCAGGGGTGCGGCCGACGACGGCCTGCTCGTACGCCGTGGCCAGGTCGCCGAGGAGGACGCGCCAGGAGACGCCGTCGATCACCAGGTGGTGCGCAGTGATCAGCAGGCGGGCCGGCGTGCCCCCGTCGGCGGCCGTGCCGACGACCGTACGGACCAGTGGCCCGGCGGCGAGATCCAGCCCGGCCTGCGTGTCGACGACCAGTGCGTGCCAGGCCACGTCGGCTCCGTCGGCGGGAAGCGTGTGGACGGTGAAGACGGCGTCGAGGTCGATGTCGGGCGCGATCCGACCGACCCAGACGCCCTCCGCGTCCCGGTCGAACGTGGAGCGCAGCGCATCGTGCTGAGTGATCAGCGCCCCGACTGCGGCCCGGAGTGCGGTCAGGTCGACGGCATGGGGCAGCTCGAACGCCAGGGACATGTTGAAGTGGCCAGGCGCCACAGGGTGGGTCTCGAAGAACCACTCCCGCACGGGGGTCGGCGCCACGGTTCCACTGATCGGTTCCTGTTGAGCCGTGCCTTCGCGGGAGTCGGGTGATCCGTGCGGTCCTGTCTCGTCGATGCGAGCTGCGAGCGAAGAGATGGTGGGGTGTTGGAAGACGTCCCGGGAGGAAAGCGCGAGTCCTGCGCGGCGGGCCCTTGAGACGACCTGGAGGCTGATGATCGAGTCACCGCCGAGATCGAAGAAGTTGTCGTGGACGCCGACCTGGTCCAACCCCAGGACCTCGGCCCAGACGGACGCCAGGATCTCTTCCGTACCAGTACGCGCAGCGAC
>NZ_JBIDBS010000055.1:2061-3410 GCF_043204165.1 Streptomyces sp. NPDC047982
CGTCCTGGTGGTGGTGTGTGACGGGTGGCTGGTCGTTGTTTGAGAACTGCACAGTGGACGCGAGCATCTGTGGCCAAGTTTTTAAGGGCGCACGGTGGATGCCTTGGCACCAGGAACCGATGAAGGACGTGGGAGGCCGCGATAGGCCCCGGGGAGCTGTCAACCGAGCTTTGATCCGGGGGTGTCCGAATGGGGAAACCCGGCAGTCGTCATGGGCTGTCACCCGCTGCTGAACACATAGGCAGTGTGGAGGGAACGAGGGGAAGTGAAACATCTCAGTACCCTCAGGAAGAGAAAACAACCGTGATTCCGGGAGTAGTGGCGAGCGAAACTGGATGAGGCCAAACCTGTGACGTGTGATACCCGGCAGGGGTTGCGTCGTGGGGGTTGTGGGTTCTTTCTTCTGCGGTCTGCCGGCCGTGGGACGAGTGAGAAACCGTTGATGTAGGCGAAGGACATGCGAAAGGTCCGGCGTAGAGGGTAAGACCCCCGTAGCTGAAACGTTAGCGGCTCGTTTGGAAGATACCCAAGTAGCACGGGGCCCGAGAAATCCCGTGTGAATCTGGCGGGACCACCCGCTAAGCCTAAATATTCCCTGGTGACCGATAGCGGATAGTACCGTGAGGGAATGGTGAAAAGTACCGCGGGAGCGGAGTGAAATAGTACCTGAAACCGTGTGCCTACAAGCCGTGGGAGCGTCGCATGCAGGGCTTTGGTCTTGTGTGTCGTGACTGCGTGCCTTTTGAAGAATGAGCCTGCGAGTTTGCGGTGTGTTGCGAGGTTAACCCGTGTGGGGAAGCCGTAGCGAAAGCGAGTCCGAATAGGGCGGTTGAGTAGCACGCTCAAGACCCGAAGCGGAGTGATCTAGCCATGGGCAGGTTGAAGCGGAGGTAAGACTTCGTGGAGGACCGAACCCACCAGGGTTGAAAACCTGGGGGATGACCTGTGGTTAGGGGTGAAAGGCCAATCAAACTCCGTGATAGCTGGTTCTCCCCGAAATGCATTTAGGTGCAGCGTCGTGTGTTTCTTGCCGGAGGTAGAGCACTGGATAGGCGATGGGCCCTACCGGGTTACTGACCTTAGCCAAACTCCGAATGCCGGTAAGTGAGAGCGCGGCAGTGAGACTGTGGGGGATAAGCTCCATGGTCGAGAGGGAAACAGCCCAGAGCATCGACTAAGGCCCCTAAGCGTACGCTAAGTGGGAAAGGATGTGGAGTCGCAGAGACAACCAGGAGGTTGGCTTAGAAGCAGCCATCCTTGAAAGAGTGCGTAATAGCTCACTGGTCAAGTGATTCCGCGCCGACAATGTAGCGGGGCTCAAGCGTACCGCCGAAGTCGTGTCAATCCAG
>NZ_JBIDBS010000056.1:0-2683 GCF_043204165.1 Streptomyces sp. NPDC047982
CTCCCCTCGACAACATCGCGTTCGTCTTCCTCGACCCCGACGCGGCACGCGCTCACCTGCCGCGGCTCTGGCCCTATGAGCTGGAGTGCTGGACCGTCGTCGACGGACGCGAGACCCGGCTCGACACCGGCGAACCCCCCGAAGCCACGGGGGAACGCGTATGACGGGCGACGGAGCGGACGACGCGGCGATGACGCGACTGCTGGCCGTGCTGTCGGCGCTCGGCGGCGAGTCCGCGCAGCGGCTGCGGGAACAGGCCGCCGGGGCGCTCGCCCGGGGGCCGGACTGTCCGCCGGTCCCCGCCGTGGACACCGCGGACGCCCTGCGCGGCATCACCTCCCAGGACCGGGCACTGCTCGAAGAGGGGCTGCGGGTGATCGCCGCCTGGGTGCGGCGGCCGGACCCGCGGACCGGGCAGCGGGTGGATGCGGTGATCGAGCGGATGCGACGGGAGCTCGGACCGCTCATCGCACGTGACCCTGGTGCCGAGGAAGCCGCGGAGACGGAGCGCCTGCGTGCTTCCGTACGCGGTTCCATCGCCCTGCGTCTGAAGGAGGCCCGCGCCGCCCGGCCGCACGACGACTGTTGAACCCGGCCGTCGGCGGCCGGGTCCGCCCCGGAGGCCGGCGGCCGAACCCGTCGGAGGCGCGAACGGTGAACGCTCGAAGCTCACGCACCGGTTTCCGCAGCCCGGCGTTCGTACAGGCCCTCCCCCGGCGTCGGCCCCAACCGGAATATCCTGCATGCAATTCGCGCCTCCTGTACGGCAGTTGGCGAAGCGCGCGGCGGTGCGCGCGCGTGAAGGGCCCACCGGCCGCCGTGGCGGCAGCGCGTACGGAGCACCTCCACCTCCCGGCGCGTGTCCGCCCCGCCGGGAACCCGTGCGTGCGACCTGCCGCGCGTGGCCGGGTGGAGCGAGGGCGCGTTCGGGCTCCCGGAGAAACTGGACGAGAGCTACGACCTGCTGATCCACAGGGTCACCTCGGGGCTGCACTCACCCCGTCGACCTCGACGGCCGTGGTCAGCACCGTGACGGGCCCACCGGCGCGCTGTTTGCGCCGTGTGGACTTCAGAGGTCTCCGGTTCTCCACCGGGATGCCTCGTCGTCCAGGTCGGCCGGGTCGGGTGTGCGGTGCCGGATGGTCTCCAGCCATGCGTGGGCGAGCGTGTCGAGCGTCGCGAGGTGTTCGACGTCGTCGTGACTCATTCGCCCGAGCAGCGCGAGAAGCTCGGTCGCGGCGGGATCGTTCGCGTCGCAACCGGGGCAGAGGATGGTCTCCTTGATGCCGACGACCTGGCCTCCGGCCCGGTTGAGCCAGGAGTGCGGGTAGCGGGCGGTCAGGAGAGCCGGGGACCCGCAGCGCCGGCACGGTGGGAGGGCGGCGCTCCGTACGTCGGTGTTGCGCGCATGGCCGCTCGGGGGTGTCATCCGAGGCCCGCCCAGGCTTCGGCGCCGAAGGCGCCCTTGATGTCCCACAGGGCTTTGATCGCCTCGTCGGAGTAGCCTCCCGCCCGCATGCCGGCGTGGAACTTCTCCCACTCGGCGGCCAGGACCTCGGGTTTCTTCTTGCCCATCGCCCGGCGCAGCATGTCGGCACCGCCCAGCGTGTAGCCGGCCAGTTGCCGGGCGATGGCCATGATCTGCTCCTGGTACACGAGCAGGTGGTGGGTGGGGCCGAGGATCGGTTCCAGGGCCTGCTCGAGTTCCGGGTGGATGGGGGTGGCGTCCTGTTTGCCGTTCTGGCGCAGCGCGTAGTTGGTGTGGGCGTTGGCGGCCATCGGGCCGGGCCGGTAGAGGGCGTTGGCCGCGGCGATGTCCTCGAAGCGGGTGGGTTCCATCAGTTTGAGCAGGGGCGCGCATGCCACCGCCGTCGAGCTGGAAGACGCCGAGTGTGTTGGCGTCGGCCAGCAACCGGTACGTCTGACGTCGTCGAGCGGGATGGTGACGGTGGACGTGTCGCTCGTGGCAGGTGCGACGGTGGCCAGGCGGATGCCTCGGTTGGCGCGGATGTTCTCGATGGCCTGATCGATGACACCCAGGTTGCGCAGGCCGAGGAAGTCCATCTTGATCAGGCCCATCGCCTCGCACGAGGGGTAGTCGAATCCGGTGATCCTCGCGCCGTCGGCGGCCCGCATGTGCAGCGGGATGCGGTCGGTGAGCCTCGTCTTGGACAGGATGACGGCAGCGGCATGCACGCCGGTGCCGCGGGTGAGGCCCTCCACACCACGGGCGGTGTCGATCACCCGTTGCACATCCGGTTCGCTCTCGTACATCTGCCGGATCTCGCCGGCCTCCGCGTACCGGGGGTGCGTCGGGTCGAAGATCGCGGCGAGCGGGGCGGGCTTGCCGTTCTGGTCGGGCGGCAGAGCCTTGGTGATCCGCTCACCGTGCGCGTACGGGTAGCCCAGGATGCGCGAGGAGTCCTTGATGGCGTTCTTGGCCTTGATCCTGCCGAAGGTGTTCACCAGGGCCGTGTACTCGTCGCCGTACTTGTCGATGACTTGACTTCCGCTCCCCGGGCTAGAGCCCGGGGATTCCTACCACGGTCGGCTGACCGTCTCGGTGGGTTCCTGTTTCACCGCGCTGGGCCGGGACGAGTCCCGGTCTTACCCGCGCTCCGCAGGCTGACACGGCCAGTCCGGCCGCCTTGGCGACGTTGACCGCCGCGTTGATGTCCCGGTC
>NZ_JBIDBS010000057.1:0-2595 GCF_043204165.1 Streptomyces sp. NPDC047982
TCAGACTCTTTCGTGTCCGATTCCCGGTCGAAGCGGGTCCGCCTTTCAGTTCCACGCTTTCGCGTTTCCCTTTCCGGCGAGTCCGACTCTATCAGATCCTTTCGGGCCTGATTCCCAGTCAGCGGGTTTCGTCTTCCCGGCCGTTGGGCCGTTCCGACACCGAAACTCTAGCGGATTTCCCCCGCGACTCATAATCGAGTCCTCAAAATTAATTCGGGCATGCCGAAATTTTCCCGAGTGGGAGATCGTGCTGAGTTTGGTTGCCGCATCCGCGGCGGGATCGATTGCCCCAGAACCATTCCAGTCCCGTGACAACTCGAAGAACCTTACGGATCGGGGTGGGGTGTGTCAACTCACCAGGTCAAGCGGTTTTCTGGCGGCGGGCCATCGGACCGGCCACCAGGTCAGTCCAGGTCGGAGAGGCGACCGCCGGCGTCCGGCTGGGCGTGTTCCACCCGGCGAAGAACGCGGATCAGCATGTCGCCGAGGGCTCCCCGTTCCTCCACCGTGAAGTCCTGGAGCAGGTCCTCCTCGAAGGCGGTGGCCATGCGCATCGCCTCCAGCCACTTCGTACGGCCTTCGTCGGTCACCTCGACGATCACGCGCACCCGGTTGCTCTCGTCCCGGTCGCGGGTGACCAGACCGTCGGCCGCCATGCGGTCGATGCGGTGGGTCATCGCGGCCGGGGTGAGCCCGAGACGCTTCGCGAGCTCCCCCGGGCCCAGACGGTAGGGGGAGCCGGCCAGCACCAGCGTCTTGAGGACCTCCCACTCGGCGTTGCTGATGCCGAGGGTGGCGAGCTGGCGCCCGTACGCCACGTTCATCCGGCGGTTCAGCCGGCCAAGGGCCGAAACGACCTGTTCGACCTGCGGGTCGAGGTCGCGGAACTCCCGCTGATACGCGGCGACCTGCTCGTCGAGACTCGGCTCCTGCGGGCCGGGCTGCTCGGTGGTGTCAGACATGGCGGGCAGTATGGCACGCCCTCCCAAGCCATCGAAGTCCTTCGGCTTGAATTGTTGAGCTTCTAATTTTAGTGCTAAAGTCTTCGGGTTCGAGTCGTTGGTGTGGCCCGGCATGTCGGCATGCCGGTTCGAGAGCTTGAGGCAGGTGAGTGTGACCAGGGAGATGGGGGCAGCGCTGCGGCGGATCCAGCTGGGGAGCGCGCTGAGCGCGTTCGGGTTGGGGTTCACCGTTCCGTACCTGTACGTCTATGTGGCACAGGTGCGGGATCTTGGTGCCGGTACGGCGGGAGTCGTGCTGGCGGTCTTCGCCATGGCGGCGCTCGCCGTGCTGCCGTTCACGGGCCGTGCCATCGACCGGCGCGGCCCGTTGCCCGTGCTGGTCGTCGCTTCGGCCGTCGCCTCCCTGGGCGCGGTGGCGCTCGGTCTGTCGTCCGGTGTGACCGCGACCGTGTTGTCGGCGGCAGTCCTCGGCGCCGGTACGGCGGTCATGCAGCCGGCGCTCGCGACGATGCTCGTGCGGTGCTCCAGCGCCTCCACCCGTACCCGCGCCTTCGCCATGCAGTTCTTCCTGCAGAACCTCGGGCTGGGCATCGGCGGGCTGGTCGGCGGTCAGATCGTGGACACGTCCCGGCCGGCGACCTTCACCCTGCTGTTCGTCATCGAGGCCGTGATGTTCGTGGTGCTCGGTGTCGTCGCCTCCACCGTGCGGCTGGACCGTACGCCGTCCGTCTCCCACGCCCGGCCCACCGACGGGTCCGGGGCGGCGGGCGGACTGCGGGCGCTGCTGTCGCACCGGGCCATGGTGCAACTGTGTGTGCTGGGCTTCGTGCTGTTCTTCGCCTGCTACGGACAGTTCGAGTCGGGTCTCGCGGCGTACGGCACCGAGGCCGCGGGGATCCAGCCGTCGACCCTCGGTGTCGCGCTGGCCGCCAACACCGCAGTCATCGTCGTGGCGCAGTTCGTCGTGCTGCGGTTGGTGGAACGTCGCCGCCGCAGCCGGGTCATCGCACTGGTCGGCCTGATCTGGGCGTTCGCCTGGGTCGTGGCGGGCTTCGCGGGCCTCGGACACGGCAGCCAGACCATGGCGACGGCCGCGCTGATCTCCACCTACGCGCTCTTCGGGCTCGGTGAGTCGATGCTGTCGCCGACCGTCGCGCCGCTCGTCGTCGACCTGGCGCCGGAGTCGATGGTCGGGCAGTACAACTCCGCGTTCGCCCTGTGCAAGCAGCTCGCGCTGGCGGTCGGTCCGGCCGTGGGCGGACCGATGGGGGCCACGCTGCACGGTCCGTACATCGTGACGTTCGTGCTGTTCTCGCTGGGCATCACGGTGCTGGCGCTGCGGCTGGGCCGCAGGCTAACCCCGGCGCAGGACCAGCCGTCGGCCCAGGTGACCCCGTCCCGGGTGGTGGCCGTTTCACGGCCGGAGGCCGAGCCGGCGCCCGCGTCCAGCTGCCGCTGATGCACCGTGGTGGGGGGGGGGGGGGCCGGCCGGCCCCCCGGGGGGGGGGGGGGGGGGGGGGGGGGGGGGGGGGGCGGGGGGGGGGGCGGGGGGGGGGGCGGCGCGGGGGCCGCCGGGGGGGGGCCCCCCCCGCGGGGGGGCGCGGCGCCCCCCGCCCCGGCGGAGCAGGGACCG
>NZ_JBIDBS010000058.1:0-1743 GCF_043204165.1 Streptomyces sp. NPDC047982
ACATGGTGCCGACGGCGTTCGTCGTCCTGGACGAACTGCCGCTCACCGTCAACGGGAAGGTCGACCGCAGGGCGCTGCCCGCACCCGAGGCGGAGTCGGGCGCGGGGGAGGAGTATGTCGCCCCGCGCACCGACGCCGAAAAGACTCTTGCGGGCATCTGGGCGGACGTCCTCGGTGTCGAACGTGTCGGCGTCCACGACAACTTCTTCGCCCTCGGCGCAGACTCCATCTCCGCTCTGCGGGCCGCCGGCCGGGTCCGCATGGTTCTCGACGGCGAGCTGTCCTCCCGTACGCTCTTCGACCACCCGACCGTCGAGACACTGGCCCGAGCCCTCGCCGCGACCGCCGTACCCGGTGCGTGCGCCGAGCTGGTGATTCCGCGCGTCGAGCGCGACGGAACCCTCCCGCTGTCCCACGGCCAGGAGCGCCTCGCCTTTCTGGCCGACTTCGCGCGCGGCGACTCCGCGTACAACACCGGCCTCGCTCTGCGCGTCTCCGGCGACATCGACGTGTCCGCACTGCGCACCGCGCTGGTCGGACTCGTCGCCCGCCACGAGGCGCTGCGCACCACGTTCGCAGGCGGAGGCCAGTACGTCCACGAGGATGTTGCACTCCCCATGCGCGTGGTGGACCTCGCGGCCGAGGCCGAGGGAGTGCGACCGGCCGCGCTGCGGCGGACACTCCAGGATGAGCAGGCCACCCCGTTCGACCTCGACGGGGGCCCGCTCGTCCGAGTCCTGGTCGTCCGTCTCTCCGAGCGCGAGCACGTCCTGGCGCTGTCGATGCATCACATCGTGACCGACGGCTGGTCCATGGGCGTGATCATCCGCGAGCTGAGCGCGCTGTACGCCGCCGCTGTGCGTGGTGAGGACATTGTTCTGCCGGAGCCGCGCATCCACTACCCGGACTTCGCGGTCTGGCAGCGGGAGAATCTCGCGGGTGGAGTGTTCGACGGTCAGCTCGACTACTGGCGTGACAAGTTGTCGGGTCTGGAGCCGTTGGAGCTGCCGACGGACCGGCCGCGTCCGGCCGTGCGCACCTCGGACGGTGCGCTGCACACGTTCGCGATCCCGTCCGGTCTCGTGGAGCGGCTCCGGGCGGCGGCGCAGGAGCGTGGGGCGAGTCTGTTCATGGGGCTGACGGCGGTGACGCAGTTGCTGCTGTCGCGTTACAGCGGTCGGCGGGACATCGCGGTGGGTACGGTCGCGTCGGGGCGCGGGCACACGGAGTTGGAGAACCTTGTCGGGTTCTTCGTCAACACCCTCGTGCTGCGTACCCGAATCGACGAGTCCGCGGGCTTCGGCGAATTGCTGTCGCAGGTGCGTGCGACCACCCTGGACGCGTTCGCCCACCAGGACGTGCCGTTCGACCGTGTGGTGGACGTCGCCGAGCCGGAACGGGATCCGAGCAGGAGCCCGCTGGTCCAGGCTCTCGTCGTGCTCCAGAACTCCCTGGGTCTCGAAGGCGAGTTCGCGGGCCGTCCGGCGAAGCGCGAGTTCGTCCCGCGCGCCACGGCGAAGTTCGACGTCTCCTGGGAGTTCTGGGCGCAGGACGGCGGCCTGACGGCCGAACTGGAGTACAGCACCGATCTCTTCGACGCTGCCACGGTCGAGCGGATGTGCCGCCACTGGATCGCTCTCGCGGAGGTGGCGGTGGCGTCGCCGATGGCGCCGCTCGACCGGCTGGAGTGCCTGGACCCCGTCGAACGCGAACTGGCCCTGGGGGAGTGGGCGGGTCCTGGTG